>JBBQVJ010000086.1:0-9903 GCA_038211705.1 Candidatus Limnocylindrales bacterium
GGCTCGAGCCGCCGGGTGAGGTACCGGAGGTAGGCCGCTCGCTGGGCGTCCGCATCACCGATCGTCGGGTCGTCGGGCAGCCACGACGCTGGCAGGGCGGCGATGAGCTCGGTCAGCAGGGCGGGATCGATGCGCGCCGCGTGCCGCCGGTCGGCGGCTTCGATCGAGCCGGCATAGGGCAGCAGCACGTGATCGGCGATCCGCTCGAAGGGCCGGCGAGCGTGCTCGTCCGGGTCACGCCAGGTGTGGTGGATGTACAGCGCCGCACCGTGATCGATGAGCCAGGGACGGCCGTGCCAGACCAGCAGGTTGGGGTTCTGCGGCGAGCGGTCGGGGTTGGTCACGAACGCGTCCAGCCAGATGACGTCGGCGGCGAAGTCGGGATCGATGACCCCGCCGGCGGTCGCTGCGGCCGGATTGAAGGTCAGCGCCCCGGGCAGGAAGTCCATCCCGAAGTTGCGCCCGCCGCTGGCCCGGACCAGATCGTGGATCTCCTCGTCCGGCTCGGCGTCGCCCAGCGCGGGATCAACCTCGACCCCCACCAGGTCGGGCACCGGGAGCCCCACGGCGCGCGCCAGCTCACCGGCCAGCCACTCGGCCACCAGCGCTCGTGGCCCCTGGCCGGCGCCCCGGAACTTGACGACATAGAGGCCTTCGTCGTCCGCCTCCACCAGCCCGGGCAGCGACCCGCCCTCACGCAGGGGCGTCACGTAGCGGGTGGCGACGACGGTCCGCATCACGCGGCAGAGCGTAGCCGACCGCCGCCCGCCGGGACCGCAGCGTGCAGGTCCGCACACGTTTCACGCTCTGCTCCGGGATCGGGTCTACCCTTCGACGATGACCGACTACGACCAGCGATCCCTCCTCAACGAGCTTGAGCCCGAAGCTGGGCGGCTCTACGACCGCCACGCGTCGGTCGCGCAGGAATGGTTCCCCCACGACTTCATCCCGTACCGGCTTGGTCGCGACTTCGACAAGGAGCCCTGGACGCCCGACCAGCCGCGCCTGACCGGTGTCGCGCAGACGGCCTTCGAGATCGGCCTGCTGACCGAGGACAACCTGCCCAGCTACCACCGCCTGATCCACGGCATGTTCGGGGCGGGGGACGGCGCCTGGATCAACTGGGTCGGCCGCTGGACCGCAGAGGAGGGCCGTCACGCCATCGTCCTGCGCGACTATCTGACGGTCACCCGCAATATCGACCCGATCATGCTCGAGCGTGGCCGGATGACGCAGCTCCAGCAGGGCTACGACCACGATTCGCCCGACACGCTCCGTGGTCTCGCCTACGTGGCCTTCCAGGAGCTCGCGACGCGCATCGCGCATCGCAACACGGGTCGTTACTCGGACGATCCGGTCGCCGACAAGATCATGGTCCGGATCGCCGCCGACGAGAACCTGCACATGGTCTTCTATCGCGACATCCTGGCCGCCGCGCTGGTGCTCGAGCCGTCGGCCGCGGTCTGCGCGATCGTCGACGAGGTCCTGGCCTTCCAGATGCCGGGAGCCGGGATCCCTGGCTTCGTGCGCAAGGCCGCCCAGATCGCGAAGGCCGGCATCTACGACATCCGCGTTCACCGCGACGAGGTCCTGATGCCGATCCTGCGCCACTGGCGGATCTTCGAGCTGACCAACCTCGACGAAAAGGCCGAGGCGGCGAGGGCCCGGCTGGCCGACCACCTGGCCAAGCTCGAGGAGGCGGCCAAGCGCTTCGAAGAGCGGATGGCCACCTCGCCGTTCCCGCGGATGACGCTCGGCGGCTGATCCGTCGCCCGGGGACCATTCCTGACAGGACCTGACAGGTATCGCCGATACGGTCTGGACATGCGATCGAAGGGATCGCCCCAGCAGAGGTATCGGCGAGCTCCGGCGCGGCGCGCTCCTTGAGGCGCTGGATCCTGGCTCAGTCGATGTCGCCGGCGTAGCGCTCGGCGATGGCGCGGGCCGTCGAGGCGACGCGGGCGCGGATCTCGGGCGGCGACAGGATCTCCACCCAGCGGCCCGCGGCGAGCAGGTGGTCCGCAGCGTCGTCGGGACCGTCCAGACGCAGCCGAAGGCGTAGCCAGCCGTCCGGGTCGGGCTCGGCGAGGTGCTCGGCGGCATCGACCACGGCATCGCCAAGGGCGTCCCGGAGTCGCTCGACCCGGTCCGGCCGGACTGTCAGGTTCAGCGAGGCGTGCCTTTCGCGGGTCCGGCCGTCACGTGCCCCGCGATCAGATGTTGCCCGACGTGTCGCACTTCGATGGGTCGCCCGACTGGTAGCCGGTCTTGAACCACTGCTGGCGCTGTGCGGACGACCCGTGCGTCCACGAGTCGGGGTTGACCTGGCCCTGGGTCGCCTCCTGGATCCGATCGTCACCGACCGCGGCCGCCGCATCGAGCGCATCCGCGATCTGGGCGTCGGTGATCGGCTCGAGGTATCCGGTCGAGGCCGCGTGGTTGGCCCAGACCCCGGCGAAGCAATCGGCCTGGAGCTCGGTCCGGACCGACCGGCCTTGCGCGCCGGTGTCGTTGCCACCGCCCTGGAGCGCGCCGAGCAAGTCCTGGACGTGATGGCCGTATTCGTGGGCCAGCACGTAGCCCTGGGCGAGCGACCCGCCCTTGGCGCCGAACCGCGACTGAAGCTCCTTGAAGAAGTCGAGATCGAGGTAGACAAGCCGATCGGTCGGGCAGTAGAAGGGACCGGTCGCGGCACTGGCCGTCCCGCAGCCGCTCGACGTGGCGCCGGAGAACAGGACGGTATCGACGGGCTGATAGGTCTCGCCCGAGGCCGTGAACTCGTCGCTCCAGTACTTCTGGATCGAGTTGACGTAGCCAAGGATGCGGCAGTCGTCGCGGGCGTTGGCGTCGGCGCCGGTCTTGCAATCGGTGGCCAGCGCGGAGCTCCCCGGGCCGGTCACGGCGCCGGGCTCGAGGATCGGCCCGAGATCGCTCGGATTGCCGCCAAGGAGGGTGTAGGCCAGCAACAGGATGATGCCGATGGCGCCGCCACCACCGATGGCCACGCCACCGGCGCCCATGCCACGTCGGTCGGTGACCTGGCCGGGATCGAGTTGGGAACCTGGGTTGAACGTCATGGGGATGCCTCGCACTGGGTCTGGGGCGCCATGGTAGTGCCGAGCACCTCGCAGTCCCGGCCCGTCGCCGAGGATGACCATTGCAGGGATGTGCCGAACGGCCCCCGGTTGGACATCCGTCCATGCCGGTTCGTGACAGATGGCAGGTCCCAACGCCCAGGTTCCGGGCCTATGGTTTCCTCATCGCGAACGGACCGCCGGACATCGAGACATACGACCGGCGGCGCGTCGATCCTCCGGCGGGATGCCGGGCGGCGGCGGAGCCGGCAAAACCTGCCTGAACGGCGGTCCTTCGTCGAACTTGCGGCGGTCATCTGCTTTCAGTCGGCAGGTGGCCGTTTCTTGGTTCCCGTGGGCGGCGGTCATCGGATCGTCAGTTGGGCAGGCCGCCCGGGGTGTTGCCACCCTGGTTGCGCAGGAAGCGCTCGATGTCCGAGATGAGGTCGTCGCCTGACGGCAGCCGTTGCTCGTCGTACATGACCTCGAGCCGTTCGACGTAGCCGCGCGTCGTCTCGTCGAGGCCGGCAGCCGCGTCCAGCCTAGCCCGGAGCTCGCGAGATTCCTCGGCGAGCTCGCGGGCCGGGAACTCGGTCCCGAGATGGTTCCCGACCGCGGCCAGCAGCGCCAGCGCCGCCGTGGCGTACGGTCCGGACACGTAATGCGGCACCTGGGCGAAGTAGCCGAGGGCCGGGACGCCCGCGGCGGAGACCTCGATCTCGAGCGCCGAGACGAGGGCGGACGGTACCCGCAGGGTCCCGGCCGGGCCGGGCAGGATCTCGCCACGAAGGAGCCCGGGCGACGCCTCGGTCCCGATGATCGGGACTGGACGGGTATGTGGCACGGCGGCCGGGATCGCGCCAAGGCTGATCCACTGGGTGACGCCCAGCCGGCCGGCGAGCTCGATCACGTCGCTGGTGAAGGACCGCCATCGATAGTCGGGTTCAGGCCCGACCAGCACCAGCAGATCGTGCTCTTCGATGCGCGTCCGGCGCAGGACCAGCTCGGGCCATGTCAGCTCGGTCAGCCGACCGTCGACGATCTCGAGCGGCGGCCGGCGAGCGCGATAATCGAACAACCGATCGGCGTCGAAGGTGGCGACGGGCTCGCCGTCATCGGCCAGGATGGCCAGGGCGGTCGTCGCCGCCGACCCGGCATCGACCCAGCCGTCGAAGGCGGCGATCAGGACAGGGGCGATCAGCTCGTGTGGCTCGTGGAGCGTGTACAGGCTCACCGGACGAAGGATAGGCGACGTGTCCCCGAGCGGTCTCCGCGTCGACCTCGGGTACACTCGCCGATACGCACCCTGTGTCGGTGCACCCGAAAGGACGGATCGTGGCCAGGCATTCCAAGTTCGAACGCGAGCGCCGCAGCGCGGAGACCGAACGGGTCAAGCAGATCGAGGCCGCCTGGATGGGCAGTCTTCCGACCGCCGCCGCGAAGGCGTTCGCCGAGTCCGTCGCCGTCGCTCGTGCCCGCGGGCCCGAGGAGAAGCGGCCGGACATGGCTCCCGGCACGGCGCCGCGCCCGCCGCGCCCCGGTCACGAGCCCAAGCCCCCGAAGGACGAGCGACCCCGCCGCTCCAACCGCGACTAGGTCTGACGCGCATTGCCCGGGTCCCCGGGCCGCGCTTCAGTTCGTCGGCGCCGCTGACGGCGCTCCCGAGGCCGGCGCTCCCGAGGCCGGCGGGCGCGAGGCCCCCGGCGCCGGCAGGGCCTTGAGCGTCGAGGTCGCGCCGACGTCGTCGCTCGACCAGATGTCGAACACGAGATCGTCGCGCAGGTAGATGTAAAAGCTCGGCGTGTCCGCCTCGGCGAAGGCGCCCTTGGTCAGCGTCTTGCCGTCGAGCGTGACGTCGCTGATGGTCATGTCCGGGTAGTCGCCCTTCCAGGCGGCCACCAGCGCGTCCCGGACCTTGGCGGCCTCGACGCCGCGCACCTGGTAGACGTCGAGGCTGATGTCGATCGCCTGGTCGGGGTCGTAGGCCTGCGCGAAGCGGAGATCGTTCGGCGTCTTGCCGGCGGCCGTCAGGAACGACCGGATCGAGTTGCTCCACGGGTCATCGGTCAGGAGGGTGTCGCCGAGCACGCTCTGGAACTGCATGGCCGTGCCGTCCAGGCTGGCCGGGAGGACCGCTTCGAGGTCCGGCGCGTCGTGCGAGTCGGCGACCGGCGGCACCTCGGTGTCGTCGCTGGCGGTGGGGTCGAACGAGTCGGTCGGGGCGACGACCGCCGCCGAATCGGGTCGGAGGGCGAGCACGCCGACCGTGGTCCAGCCGGCCGTGGCGGCGATGATCGCGATGATGGCGACGACCTGCCAGATGTTCCCTCGTCCCGCCGGCGGTGGTGATCCCGGCCGTGGCGCGGGCGACACCGGCCCGGGTCGGACCCGCCTCGATTGCACGCCTCGTTCCCTCACGATTCCTCCTGATCCGGCCGCAAGGGCGGGCTATCGTTCGGCCAGCCTGCGCGTCGATCCTGAGAGTCCGGTGAGAACGGCTTACAGCGGGCCGTCGCTGTCGCAGGTGCGGCTTGCGGGTTCCTTGCATTCTCTCCAAGTGCTGGCGGAATGCCGTGCCGCGTTCCTACACTGGCGCGATACGGCTCCAATCCGAGGCCTCGATGACCCTCCACCCCGAACCGCCGACCATCCTCGAGCGACCGCCCGCCGCGCCGAACCCGGCCCTCGATGGCCACCTGCTGCGAATCATCGCCGGTGGCCGCGGTCAGGCCGTCGCGCGCTCGGCGCAGCATCGAGCCGCCCGCTACCGCCGCTTCCTCGATGCCCTGGGCGTCGCGGTGTACACGACCGACGCGGACGGCCGGATCACCTTCTTCAATGCCGCGGCCGCCGAGTTCTGGGGTCGTCACCCGGCGGTGGGCGAGGAGTGGTGCGGCTCATTGCGACTGCTCTTCCTCGACGAGACGCCGATGCGCCACGACGAGTGCCCGATGGCGATCACCCTCAAGGAGGCCCGCCCGGTTCGCGGCGGTCAGGCGATCGCGGTGCGGCCGGACGGTTCGAACGTCTCGTTCATGGCCTACCCGACGCCACTGTTCGACGACCGTGGTCGACTCATCGGAGCGGTGAATGTGCTGGTCGACATCACCGAGCGCCACCGGGCCGATCAGGCGGTCCGGGCCGCGGCCGAAGAGCTGGCTGCCTCGAACGCGGTCAAGGACGAGTTCCTGGGCCTCGTCTCGCACGAGCTCCGGACGCCGGTCACCACCATCTTCGGGAACGCCCGCCTGCTCCAGGCACGCGCCGCGGAGCTCGATGACGACGTGCGATCGGCGATGGTCGCGGACATCGCGACCGACGCCGACCGGCTCCACGCGATCATCGAGAACCTCCTCCACCTGACCCGGCTGGGATCCGGGTCGCGACCCGATCTCGAGCCGCAGATCCTCGACCGGGTCGTCGACCGGGCCGTGACCTCGTTCCAGGCACGCCATCCCGATCGCGTCATCCGGCTCGCGATGGCACCGCCGTACGCGATCGTCGAGGCCGATGAGACCTACCTGACGCTGCTCGTCGAGAACCTGTTGAGCAACGCCGTCAAGTACAGCCCGTCCGACGCGCTGATCCAGGTCACGATCGCGACGGACGCCGACGAGGTCGCCGTGTCTGTCCTCGATCGAGGGATCGGCCTCGATGGCGAAGCCGCCGAGCGGCTGTTCGAGTCGTTCTATCGATCCCAATCCGCCCGCGGCGCGGCCAACGGCCTGGGGATCGGCCTGACCCTGTGCCAGCGAATCGCAGTGGCCCTCGGCGGGCGCGTCTGGGCGCGGCCACGCGACGGTGGCGGCACCGATGTCGGGTTCGCGCTGCCGATCGCCCGCGAGCCGGACGAGCCAGAAGAAGCGAACGAGGCGGGCTGACCGCCCGACGGCACGACGGCTCGACCCGGACGGCTCAGCTGCGCTCCGGCCACCGCGGCGGGCGCGGCGGTCCGCTCGGGAGCGCGTCCCAATCGCTCCGGATCGGGGCGAAGATGTCGATGACGACAGCGCCCTCCGGGCCGACCTCGACATGGTGGGGCGTGTCCGACGGGATCCGCCAGGTGACGCCCGGGCCAAGCTCGCGGGTCTCGTCGCCGACCGTGAAGGTCAGGCGCCCGCTGATCACCATCCCGAGCTGCTCGTTCTTGTGCCGGTGGCCGGGCACGATCGCGTCGGGCGCAAGCTCGACGAGGGCCAGGGTCAATCGCTCGCCCTCGACCCGACGGGCACGGACGGCCTCGCCCCACACGTCGATGACCGGTGCGTCCGCCATGTCGCTGAGATGGGTCATGAGTCCCCCTCCCGCTGCGCTTCGATGATAGGCGCGGCGGCCGACCCGGGACAGGAACCTACACGTCAGCCGGCAGGTCCTCCCGCCTCGTGCGAACCCGGGCGGCGATCGGGGTCGCACAGATCCCGGCGTCGGGCGGCGCGTCGGGGATCGTGCCGCTGAAGGCCGGTCGCGGCCGCCCGCCGACGGCCCGCTCGAGATCGAACGCGAAACCGAGCAGCGCCGGCTCGCCGAGGAAGCCGGCCGACAGCCACACCCCACCCGGCCGTCCGTCGTCGGACAGACCGGTTGGCACGGAGATGGCCGGGTAGCCGGCGACGGCCGGCGCCGTGGAATCGCCGTACGCCGGCCCGACGATCGCATCGAGCCGATCGGTCGCCAGGATCCGGTCGATGCCATTCGTCCGAGTCGCCGCCAGACAGCGCGCCCGGGCCTCGAGATAGGCCGGATTGTCGAGTCCACCGGTCACCGCCGCGACGTGGAACAGCTCCTGCCCGAACCAGGCCAGCTCGGCCTCGCAATGCTCGTCGTTGAAGGCGATCAGGTCGTCGAGGGTCCGCATCCTCGTGCCGCGCAGGCCGCCGAGGTACGTCTCGAGATCGACCTTGAACTCAGTGAACAGGACCGTCAGCTCATCGTCGGAGATCGATTTCGTGTCGGGTGGTTCGATCGGATCGATGAGCGTGGCGCCGAGCTCGCGCATCGTCCCAAGCGCCCGTTCCGTCACGGCGTTGAGGGCTGCATCGGCCGATGGGTCACCGGCGAACAGCCGCCGATCGACACCGATCCGCGCCCCGCGCAGCGCGCCTGGTCGAAGCGCGACCCGGTAGTCGCGCGGCAGGCGATGGCCTCGGATCTCGGCCGACGGCGAGCGCAGGACGTTGAGGACGATGGCCGCATCGGTGACACTGCGGACCATCGGGCCGGCGGTGTCCTGCGAGTGAGCGATCGGGATGATCCCCGCCTCGGAGACGAGGCCGACCGTCGGCTTGAGCCCGACGATCGCGTTCGAGCCCGCTGGACAGACGATCGAGCCGTCCGTCTCCGTGCCGATCGCGATCGCGCCAAGGTTCGCCGCCACCGCCACCGCGGATCCCGAGCTCGACCCGCACGGATCGAGGGCGAGACCGTACGGATTGCGAGTGAACCCGCCGCGGGCGCTCCATCCGTTGTGATGGAGGCCACGGTCCGACATGGCCGGCGGCACCAGCCCCCGGAAGTTGGCCCACTCGGACAGATTGGTCTTGCCCAGGATGACCGCGCCCGCCGCACGGAGGCGAGCCACGATCGTCGCATCGCGCGCGACCCGGCTGCCGAGCAGCGCGAGCGATCCCGCCGTGGTCGCCATCGCGTCGTTGGTCGCAATGTTGTCCTTGAGCAGGACAGGGATGCCGTGGAGCGGTCCGCGGATCCGCCCGGCTCGGCGTTCTCGGTCGCGTCGCGCGGCGATCTCGAGCGCCACCGGGTTGGTCTCGATGATCGAGTGGAGCAGGGGATCGAGCCGCTCGATCCGGCGCAGGTAGGCCTCGGTCAGCTGGGCGCTGTCCAGGTCGCCCGAAACCATGAGCGCCCCGATCGCCGGGATCGAGGCCTCGAACCACGGGGCGCCCTCGTCGGGATCCGTCCCTGGCGTCTGCTGTCCGTCGATGCCGCCATGGTAGCGAGCGTGCGCATGGATCGACCCGGACCGCGTGCGGCCCGGGTCGACGGCGCTCCTGTGTCTAGCGGTTGCGCAGGATCACAAAGGGGTTCTGGAGCGGGTGGTGGCCCGCCCGACCGATCCAGATCCGGCCGATCGGCAGCTTGACGCCGGCCATCGAGCCGCGGAACCACAGGCGCGTCGCGCAGGCCGTCCTGACGTTCAGGCCGTCGATGCGGCCGCGGTTCACGAACCGATAGGTCAGCGTCTTCCTGTCGGCACTTAGGGCGAACGAGTCGCCGGCCTCAAGCCGGTATGGCGCCACGTTGAGCGGCGTGTCCGAGACGACCTTGCCGCTGAACACGACCCGCCTGGTGCCCGGATGGGTGAAGCGCAGATGCCAGCCGGTGGCGTTGTGCCAGAGGTAGTCGCCCGCTCGGGCACCGGCCTTGAACGTCAGCGGCTGGCCCTGCGCCGACGCCGGCCAGCGGCCCTCGTCACAGGTCGAGGTGGTGACGGCGGTCGTCGTGGACGGCGTCGCAGCGAAGGTCGCGGCCGGGACGACCAGGGCGCTCGCGACGGCCGACAGGCCGAGCAGGCTGCCGAGGACTAGGCGTCGGCTGCGGCGGCGGGCTTCCAGGGTGTGCAACATCGATCTCCTTCACGGTGCTGGTGGTGATCTGGGTCACCTTGGACCGCCGCTGTGAAGACCGGGTGAAGGGCACGCGCCGCGTCGTAGCGATCGGTCCTGAACGTAGAACGACCCGGGTCGACTGACGACCCGGGTCGAGATCACGCTGGTTCAGGCGGGTCCTCGTGGACCCACACCGAGAGGATGAGGTTGGTCAGCCGCCGCGCTGGCTTCGGAAGCAGTCGCTGCAGTAGACGGGCTTGCCG
>JBBQVJ010000087.1:0-9844 GCA_038211705.1 Candidatus Limnocylindrales bacterium
GCCCCGCCGACCATCGTGACCCTCGCCCCGACGAGGTCGGCGTACGGCTCGCGGGCGGCGATGACCCGCATGCCGTCGGGGAAGTCCCACAGCCAGATCGGCCAGGCCTTGAGGACCGTCCCCGTCTGGGCCATCGCCCAGGCGCCCGAGTGCCCGTCGCGATCGCGGTGACCCATCAGGTCCATCACTGCGACGAGGAACCCGGCGTCGGTCATCGACGGCAAGTCGTCCTGGATCGTGGCGACGCGTCCCATGAAAACCGCTTCGCCCTCGTCGAGGAAGGGGTCGGGGTGGATCGCCTTGAGCCGCTCGACAAGGTAGGCGAGGTCGGCCAGCCGGCCCTCGACCACGCCCGGTGAGCTGACCGGGGTCTCGGTGGTGTCAGGGGTCGGCTCGCTGGCGACCGGGTCGCTGACCGCCGGGGACGGCGGGGCGCCGGGCGTCAACGACGGACCGACCGGCGTCGTGGCGCCGCAGCCGCCGACGATCAAGCCGATGAGGACGAGGACGGCGAGGTGGGATCGCGGTCGAGCCGTGGCGATCTGGGACATCACCCGCGCAGGATACTACGAGCTCGAAGTATCTGTCCCATCAGGATCACCGGTCGCGGGCACCGACGCGTCGGCCGCCTCCAGCGATGCCTCGGCGCGCTCGATGGCCTCGAGGATCCCGCGCAGCACGGACCGGACCTCGCCGACCGGCGCGTCCAGGTTCGACTCGAGGGCGGCGACGGCCCGGCTGAACGGCGGGTTGACGGCCCGGACCACGCCACGCCCGCGGTCGGTCAGCACGACGCGCACCGATCGTCCATCGGCCGGGTTGGGGATCCGCCTGGCATCGCCCCGTCCGAGCATCGCGGCCAAATAGGTCGACAACGTCGAGAGCGGCATCCCGAGCATGGCCGCGAGCTCCGAGGGTGTCCGCGGGCCGGCTTCGAGCATCAGGCTGTAGACGGCGTACTCGGCGGGCCGGACGCCGGTCCCCTCGAGCGCGCGGGCGAGGTAGGTCCCGAGCCGCGTGCTGACCTCGAAGATGTCGAACGGCAGCGAGATCCGGCGCTGGGGTGGGTCGTCGATCGCGCCGTCGGCGACCGGCGCGTCTGATCGGCTCGGGTCGGGCCGCGGTCGCTGCACGCGTCGAGTCTACGCAGGGCTCGCGTTCAGCCGCTCACCGTAGACGTCGTGATCCCCGCCTGGTCGAGCGCCGCCTGGAGCGACTGGGCGTACGCCTCGCTGGTGTAGGTCGCGCCCGACACGACGTCGATCGACGCGCTCTGGGCGGTCAGCGCCTCACTGGCGAGGATCGGCGACGCGTACAACGAGATCTGGCCCGAGCGACCACCGCTCGGCAGCTCGACCGCCTGGACGTCGGTGACCTTGCCGCTGGCGATCGTCACCGACGATGGCGATCGCCGCCCGTCTGAGGCGACGCTGAGAGCGCCCTCGCCCGTGGTGGGGCCCTGCACCGGCCGTTCTCAGACTCGTCTCATCCGTCGCGGCCACGGTCCGGGTATGGCAGATCGACCGATCCCGAGTCTCCGCCCCAGGCAGGTGCCACTCCCGCGCATCTGGGGGATCCGAGCCGCCGAGATCGTCGCGGTCCTGCTCGCGAACGGCGTGCTCATCCTGGCGATGTGGCTGCGCCACGGCGGCCTGGAGCAGCTCTCGACCCCGGCCGGCATCCTCACCGCGATCGGTCAGCTGACCGCGCTGTACGGCACCTACCTCGCCCTCATCCAGCTGGTCCTCATGTCACGCAGCCCGTGGCTCGACCAGGTCTTCGGGATGGACGGCCTGGCCGTCGCGCATCGCTGGCTGGGCTTCACGACCGTCTGGCTGCTGCTTGGTCACGGCGTGTTCACGACCGTCGGCTACGCGCTCGGCGACGGGAGCAACGTGATCGCTGAATTCTGGACGCTCATCACGACCTATCCCTACGTGCTGATGGCGCTGGTCAGCGGCGTGCTGTTCGGGGCGGTGGCGATCAGCTCGATGCGCGCGGCGCGGCGCAAGCTCTCGTACGAGACCTGGTACGGCATCCATCTCTACGCCTACCTCGCGATCGCGCTCGGCCTCCTCCATCAGCTGTTCGTCGGCACCGACTTCGTCCACGACCCGGTCGCAGTCGCCTACTGGGTCGCGCTTTATGTAGTCACCGTCGTCCTGATCCTCGTCTTCCGGGTCGGTGAACCGATCTGGCGCTCGACCCGCCACCGCCTGCGCGTCTCGCAGGTCGTCGCCGAGGCGCCCGGGGTCTACTCGATCTACATGACGGGTCGCGACCTCGACCGCCTCGCGGTCCGCTCCGGCCAGTACTTCATCTGGCGGTTCCTGACCCGCGACGGCTGGTGGCGCGGTCACCCGTTCTCGATCTCGTCGGCACCCAACGGCAACTGGCTGCGGATCACGATCAAGGAGCTCGGCGACTGGTCGAAGGCACTCCAAGGGATCACGGTCGGCACCCGAGTCTTCATCGAGGGGCCATATGGCGTCCTGACCGGCGCACGCCGGACGCGCCCGAAGGTGCTCCTGATCGCGGGCGGCATCGGGATCACGCCGCTGCGGGCCCTGCTCGAGGCGTTGCCCGCCGCGTCGGGCGACATGACCCTCCTGTACCGCGTCCGCGAGGCCCGCGATGTCATCTTTCGCGACGAACTCGAGACGCTGGCCCGGAGTCGCGGCGCGCGGATCCACTACCTGGTCGGGTCGCGGAACGGACCGGCCGGGGAGCAGCTCGATGCCGTCTCGGTCGAACGGCTCGTGCCCGATGTCCGCGAGCGCGACGTCTACGTGTGCGGCCCGGTGGTGATGATGCAGCGCGTCGAGGACTCGCTGCGCAGCCTGGGGCTGCCGAACCGACAGATCCACGCCGAGCGGTTCGCCTCCTGACCGGCGAGCCATCCGTTTCTCAGAAGGCTCGAAGAAACGCGCGTCACCCTCGTTTCAAGGGTCGATCCGGCCCACGGGGAGCGCCCGCAGACACCAGCAACGGAGGTCCAGATGACCGCAACCAACCAGCCGCCCGAGTCGAACGAGGTCGAGTTCCGCCAGCAGGTCCGGCAGACGCCCGGACGCTCGGGCGCGGTCCGGGTCGGGATCGTGGCGGGGTCCGCCATCCTGTTCGTGATCGGGGCGGTGGCCGTCATGGCCGCCTCGCCGTCGCCCTCGACCACGACCGGCGCCGCTCCGGCCGCCAGCGGCGCCCCGGGATCCACCGATGACAACGACGGTCCAGGCCGGTTCGGGCGTGGGGAATTCGGTCTCGGCGGCTTCGGTCGATTCGGGTTCCGTGACATCACCATCACCGCGATCAACGGTTCCGCTCTCTCGCTCAAGACGGCCGATGGCTGGAGCCGGACGATCAGCGTCACGAGCACGACGACCATCACCAAGGGTGGCGCGACGATCGCCATCGGCGACTTGGCCGTCGGCGACCAGATCGGCTTCGCGCAGGACAAGGCGGCCGACGGGACGTACAGCGTCACGGCCATCGTCGTCATCCTGCCGAGCATCGGCGGTGAAGTGACCGCCATCAACGGCGATACCCTCACCGTCACCCAGCCCGGCGGGACGAGCGCGACCATTCACGTCGACTCCGACACCACCTACCAGGTGAATGGCACGGCCGGCAAGCTCGGCGACATCAAGGTCGGTTCGTTCGTCATGGCCGAGGGGACCCAGCGGTCCGACGGCTCTCTCGATGCGGCCGCCATCCGCAGCGGCCTCGGTGGTCACGGGTTCAGGGGCCCGGGCTTCCCGGGCGGCCACCACGGCATGCAGGACCCGAACGCCAGTCCTGCGCCGTCCACGAGCGCCAGCTGATACCCCGACGCCTCCGGCGTCCGAGCGACGTGGCGCGGTCCCTTCGGGGAACGCGCCGCGTTTTCGATTCTCACGTCGTTCTCAGCGTCCGGGCGTTTGATGGGCAGGATCGACGTACCACGCGACGACAGCACGATCGGAGCTCCCGATGTTCGACCACGATCGCGGCCACATGCCTGAGCCACTCACCCCGCCGACCGCGAACCCATCGTCGTCCTCGACCGCGCCGGCCTCCTCCGCCGGGCCGGCCTCACCCGCGACACCGGGCTCGCCCGCGCCCTTGGCCGCGTCGGCGGCGGCCGCGGCGACGGCCTGGGCCGCTGCGCACCGTCCGAACGCCTCGATGGCCCCCGCGTCGCGGTCGAAGCCGCGCCGTGGCGCGACCACGGTGATCGCCGCGGCGGTCCTGTCGGCGGTCCTCGCCGCGGGCGGAACGGCGGCCCTGGTCAAGGGGCCCTTCGGCGGGACCTCTGGTGCGACGGCGATCGGCGGCGCGCCGGGCGCCGTGACCGTGGCCGCCGGCTCGACCCCGGCTTCATCACCCGCCGCGTTGACAGACGTCGTGGCCGCCGTCCGCGATTCCGTGGTGACCATCACCTCGCAGGGCTTCTCGTCGCGTGGATTCGGGGAGATCCCCGCGACCGGCGTCGGCTCCGGCATCCTCCTCACGTCCGACGGCTACATCCTGACCAACAAGCACGTCATCGCGGGGGCCCAGACCTTCACGGTCGAGCTGTCCGATGGTCGTCAGCTGCCCGCCACGGTCGTCAAGGTGTCGGACGACAAGGACCTTGCAGTGATCAAGATCGACGCGACAGGGCTGCACCCCGCGACCATCGGTGACGCGGCCACGGTCCAGGTCGGCGAGACCGTCATCGCCATCGGCAGCCCGCTCGGGACCTTCACCGAGACCGTCACCAAGGGCATCCTGTCGGCGACCGGCCGGACCATCACGGTCCAGGACGAGGCGACCAACCGACCGGTCACCCTGACCGGCCTGCTCCAGACCGATGCCGCCATCAATCCCGGCAACAGCGGTGGGCCGCTGCTCGACGAGCGTGGCAAGGTCATCGGCATCAATACGGCGGTCTCGACCAACGCGGAGGGTCTCGGCTTCGCCATCCCGATCTCCGACGCCGCGACGCTCATCGCCCAGGCCACCGGCTCCTCCGTAAGCTGACGGCAGGTCTGACCCGATGCCAAAGCGCGCGATCCTCGCCCTGGCCGTCACGACGGTCGCACTCGTCCTGCTGTTGAGCTTCAAGACACCGGACGATGGCGTGCCGATCCGCGGCGGAGGCACGGTCGCCGCCGATGCCGGTGCCACGCCGGGCGCGACCGCCAGACCGCGGGCCACGGTCAGACCCGGTGCCGCCGCCGTCCCCGGCGCGACGCCGACCCCGGCGGCCACCTCCGGGACCGGCGGCGACACCGGCGCCGCGACCACCGTTGACGGGCCTGTGGTCGACACCCGCTACGGGCCGGTCCAGGTCGAGATCTCGATCGCCGCGGGCCGCATCGAGGACATCGTCGCGCTCCAGCTCCCGACCGGCCGGCGTTCCGGTCAGATCTCACACGTCGCCGAGCCGATCCTGCACCAGGAGGCGTTGGCGGCCCAGAACGCATCGATCGACATCGTCTCTGGCGCCACCTACACGAGCGATGCCTACGCCCAGTCGCTCCAGGCGGCGCTCGACCAGGCCGGCCTCCGATGATCTCGACCCCAGAGCACCCGATGCGCCGGGTCGAATCGGTGATGGGCACCACGGTCAGCCTCGATCTTCGCGAGCCGCTCGTCGAGCCGGGCATCTTGGACGACGTCTTCGACCACCTCCACGACATCGACGCCCGGTTCAGCACCTACCGGCCCGACAGCGAGGTCAGCCGCCTTATCCGCGGCGAGCTGTCCGAGGAGGAGGCGAGCCTCGACGTCCGCTACGTGCTGGCCGTTTGCGACCACCTGGCGATGGTTACCGGCGGCGCGTTCGATGCCCGTCGGCATCGCCCGGATGGCCGCCTCGATCCATCGGGCTTCGTCAAGGGCTGGGCGGTCGAAGAGGCGGCCTGGCTGATCGACGGCGCCGGCGGGCGGAACTACTGGATCAACGCCGGCGGCGACATCGTGGCTCGCGGCGAGGCCGAGCCTGGCCGTCCGTGGCGGGTCGGGATCCGCCATCCCGACCAGGCCGACAAGGTCACCGCGGTGCTGGCGGTCTCGGACCGGGCGGTCGCGACATCGGGGACCTACGAACGCGGCGAGCACATCACGGACCCGCGTTCGGGCGTGACGCCGGCCGGGCTGCGCTCCGTCACACTCGTCGGGCATGGGCTTGCCTTCACCGACGCCTACGCGACCGCGGTCTTCGCCATGGGCCTCGATGGTCTCGGATGGCTGGCCACCGATCCCGCGACCGCCGAATACGCCGCCTACGCCATCACCGACGACGGTCGCGGCGTCTGGACGGACGGGATGGAACGCTACCTGGTCCGCGAGGGCTGAACGCGGTGGAGCTAGCCCGACGGGTCCGTCCGGTCAGCGACGGGTCCGTCCGGTCAGACCGGCGCGATGCCTGTCGCCGGCAGGCTGACCACGAACCGGGCGCCGCCCTCGACCCGGTTGACGACCTCGATGTGGCCGCCGTGCCGGTCCACGATCCATTTGGCGATGGCCAGCCCGAGCCCGGTCCCACCGCCCGGCGCGCCCGGCGCGCGGTAGAAGCGCTCGAACAGGTGGGGCAGGTCCTCGGGTCGGATCCCCGGACCGTCGTCCTCGACCACCAGCGAGGCGCCGCTGCCCACGGCCCGGACCGCGACCCCGACCCGGCCATCGGTGGGGCTGTGGCGGATGGCATTGTCGACCAGGATCATGACCAGCTGGCGGAGTCGGGCCGGGTCGCCGGCCACGACCGCCGGCTGCGGATCGACCTCGACCCGGATGCCGCGATTCGTGGCGGGCTTGCCCATCGCGGATGCGCCGTCGGCGGCCACGTCGCCGAGGTCGACCGGGATGTACTCGAGCGCGACGGCGCCCGAGTCCGAGCGCGCCAGCAGGAGCAGGTCCTCGACGATCGCGGTCATGTGGCGGACCTCGTCATCGATGTCCTCGAGCGCCGATCCGACGGTCGCGACCGTCTCGTCGCGGTGGCGCTCGAGGTACTCCACGCTGCTCCGGATGACGGTGAGCGGGGTCCGCAGCTCGTGGCTGGCATCGGCCGCGAACTCACGCTGGCGGCGGAGCGCGACGCGCTGGCTGGCCAGCGACTCCCGGATGGGGACGAGCGCCCGACGGGCGTAAACCGCGCCGAACCCGAAGGCCACGAGGACGACGACCAGGCCACCGACGACGAGGACCATGAGCATCACGTCCAGGGTCCGCTGCTCGGCGATCCGGTCGCCCACGACCTGGACCGCGTAGATCTGGCCGTTCGCGCCCTGGACGTCGTCGGTCAGGATGCGGACCGGCGTCTGGACGGTGGTCTGCGCTCCGCCCGGCCCAAAGCCGGGTGCCGAGAGCGACCGCGTCCGAATGTCGCGACCATGCGCCCGGGCCGCCGCGACGGCATCCATATCGGGCAACCCCGCGGGGACGTGGAAGCCTCGCGGGGACAGGACGTTGTCGGCGTCGTCGACCGCCAGGGCGATCGTCCCGCCACCGCCACCGCCGAACAGGAACCCGTACGGCCCCTGGTCGTCGGAATCGGGCCGTTGGCCGGTGAGGCTCGACTTGACCTGGTCGAACCGCGTGTCGAGCTGCGACGTCGCCGTGCTGGCCAGCGAGCTCGCGACCGCGACGTACAGGGCGAGCGCGAGCAGGAGCAGGATGACCAGCGTCGTCCCGCCGCTCCACAGCACGAGATTGCGCCGGACGTGGCGGACCATCCGGCCCTCGGAGACCTCTGCGACGAGCTCGGGTGCGGTGGTCTGGGTCGGCGGCAGGATCCCGTCAGGCATCGGCCAAGCGATAGCCCACGCCCCGAACCGTCTCGATCAGCTTGCCCGCCGCACCCAGCTTGTCGCGCAGGTAGTGGACGTAGGCGTCGACCGCGTTCGGGGTGACCGCGACGCTGAATGGCCAGGCCTGGTCGAGCAGCTGGTCGCGCGACAAGGTCTGGCCAGGGTGACGCAGCAGACATTCCAGGAGCGAGAATTCGCGCGGGCTGAGGTCGATCGACTTGCCATCGAGCGTCACCCGGCGTGACGTCTCGTCGAGCACGATCGGACCGACCACGAGCTTGGGCTCGGAGCGGCGCGACGTCGGCCCGCGGCGGCCGAGCGCACGCAGGCGGGCGGCCAGCTCCTCGTAGGCGAACGGCTTGACCAGGTAATCGTCCGCGCCGGCATCGAGCCCGGTCACCCGATCGCCGACCGTGTCGCGCGCCGTGAGCATGAGGATCGCGACCTCCGAGCCGGTCGCCCGGATCCGCCGCGAGACCTCGAGCCCGGAGATGTCGGGCAGCCCGAGGTCGAGGATCACGACCTCGATCCCGGTCGTGGCCTCGGCGATGTCGAGGCCGTCGAGACCGGTCGTGGCGGTCTCGACCACGTGGCGGTCCTCCTCCAGCAATCGCCGCAGGAGCCGGATGAGGCGTGGGTCGTCTTCGATGACGAGGAGATGCATGTCGGTCAGCCTAGCGCTTCGGTCAGGGGACGACGGTGACGCTGCCGGCCGTGCCGACCGGCCCGCTTGGCGCCCCGCGCGACGATGGCGAGGATCTTCAGCTTCACGCGCCTCCCGTGGTCCCAAACGACCAGATGAGCGCCACAGGGAGGGCGCTCCGATCTCATTGGGCGCCCCGCGTCTGAGACGGGCATGAGAGAGCGGCCGTCCGGCTCCCCCAGCAGGACGACGCCGCGCCGGCCAGCCTGGGGGCCGTAGCATCCGGACGTGGATCTGCCGCCCGAACGGAACCTCACCCCGCCCGGCGACGTGCCCGACGGACCGCGTCGCCGGCCGCGTCGCGCCGCGCCCGGTCTGGCTCAACTGCCCTGGCGGCGGCTGGTCAACCCGTTCCGCCCGGTCGAGATCCTGTCGGCCGACGAGGTCGAGACGATCCATCGCACCTCACTCCGGATCCTGGCGGAGATCGGGATGGAGGTCCTCGGCGACCGCGCGCTCGAGGCGTTGGCGGCCGCCGGCGCGAGTGTCGATCGGTCCGATCGTCGCGTCCGGATCGACCCCGACCATCTCGAGACGCTCATCTCCACGGCGCCCGCGACGTTCGAGCTCCACGCCCGCAACCCGGCGCGGAACCTCGTCTTCGGCGGCGCCAACCTCGTCTTCGGCGCGGTCGGGGGGCCGGCCTTCGTGAGCGACCTCGACCGTGGCCGGCGGGCCGGCAACTTCGCCGACTTCGTCGACTACGTCCGGATCATCGGCGCCCTGGACGTCATCCACCAGGAGGGCGGCGGTCCGCTCGAACCCAACGACCTGCCGGTGGCGACCCGTCACCTCGACATGTATCGCACCTTCGCAGTGGAGCTAGACAAGACCTGGCAGTGCCTCGGTTTCGGGGCGACACCCGTGGGTGACGCCCTCGAGGTGGCCGCCCTGATCCGCGGCGTGGACCGCGACACGCTCCTCCGCGAACCCTCGCTGATGACCGTCATCAACACCAACTCACCGCTCCGCCTGGACGGTCAGATGGGCGACGGGCTGATGGAGATGGCGCTTCACGGCCAGCCGGTCGTGGCCACTCCGTTCTCCCTGGCCGGCGCGATGAGCCCGGTCTCGCTGGCGGGCGCGCTCGCCCAGCAGAACGCGGAGGCACTCTTTCTGGTGGCCCTTTCACAGGTCGTCCGGCCCGGTGCGCCGATGGTCTACGGGGCGTTCACCTCGAACGTGGATATGCGCACCGGGTCACCCGCGTTCGGGACGCCGGAGTACGTGAAGGGGGCGCTCGCCAGCGGCCAGCTGGCTCGGCGTTATGGGCTGCCTTGGCGCTCCTCCAACGCGACCGCCTCCAACGTGGTCGATGCCCAGGCCGCGTACGAATCCGAGATGGCCGTGTGGGGCTCTGTGATGG
>JBBQVJ010000088.1:0-9351 GCA_038211705.1 Candidatus Limnocylindrales bacterium
GGGGCCCGGGGGGGGGGGGGGCGGGGGGGGGGCCGGGGGCCCCGGCCTGGGGCCGGGGGCCGGCCCGGGCCCCCCCCCAGGGCCGCCGGGCGGGTGGCCCGATGGGACGGTCCGTCGGGCGCCACGCCGGACGGTCGGGCCGGGAGGGGCCTCCACGGTATGGCGGTCGGGACGGTGCCCCACCCGGCTGGTACGGACGCGGCGGGCCGCCACCCGGCCCACCAGGCCCAGCGGGCCCACGCCGATCCCCGCCCCGATTCGCGGGCGGACCGTCGTACCGGCGAGCGGACGGTCGGCGATCCTGCGGCCCGTCCCCGGGTGGGGGGCGCCATGGCCCGCGATCGCGACCGGCCGGACCCGGTCCGGGTCGCGGTGGCCGCCACGGTCCGCGGTCGGGTCCGCCAGGGTACGCCCGCTCGTCGCCCGGTCCCGGCGGGATCGGGTTATCGGTCGGACGGCCGGACGGTCGCGTCGACGGACCCCTTCCACCCCCAGGCCGGCGGTCCGCCCCCCACGGCCGAGGCGTCACCGGTCGCTCGCCGTCGCCGCCTTGCTCGTCGACTGCGCCGTAGCCGGTCGGCCCGGCCCGGCCGGCTTTGCCGGCCGGTTTGGTGCCGGGTCGCCCGCCGGGACGGCCGCTCTTGCCACCCTTGCCGCCTTTGCCACCCTTGCCGGACGAGCCGGGACGCGGCGTGCCCCCGCCATCGGGACGCGGGCGGTCAGCCATGACCGGCCTCCACGCTCCGGCGCCAGCGCTGGCCATCGCGCGTGTCCTCGACCGTGATGCCATGGGCCGCCAGCTCGTCGCGCAGCCGGTCCGACGCCGCGAAGTCGCGAGCGGCGCGAGCGCCGGCGCGCTCGTCCAGCAGGGCCGCGACCGCCGGTTCCAGCTCGACGGTGGCCTCGGGCAGGATGCCCAGCACCTGGTCGAGGTCGCGCAGCGTCGCGACCGCCCGCTCGGCATCCGCGGTCGACAGCGCACGGCGCTCGATCCGGCGGTTCAGGTCACGAACCAGGTCGAAGACGGCCGCCAGCGCCGCCGACGCGTTGAGGTCGTCATCGAGCGCTTCGCCGAAGGTCGTCCTGGCGGCCTCGAGCGCCTCGGGCAGCGACGAGTCGTCGGCCACGTCCTCGCGGTACGCCGCCAGGGCCGCGACGACGGCATCGAGCCGACCGAGGGCGGCCGCCGCGGCCGCCAGCGAGGCATCGGAGTGGTTGAGCGCGGCCCGGTAGTGGACCGAGATGAGGGCCAGCCGGAGCGCCCGCGGCGAGACCCCGGCCGCCAGCAGCTCTCCGACGCGGGCGATGTTGCCGGTCGACTTGGCCATCTTGGAACCGGCCGACTGGAGATGGGCGCAATGAAGCCACGTCCCCACGAAGGTCTGGCCGGTGGCGGCCTCGCTCTGGGCGATCTCATCCTCGTGGTGCGGGAAGATCAGATCCACGCCGCCGGTGTGGATGTCGAATGACGGCCCGAGGTGGGTCATGCTCATCGCCGAGCATTCGATGTGCCAGCCCGGCCGGCCCGGACCGATGGCCGTGTCCCACGACGGCTCGCCGGGCTTGGGCCCCTTCCACAGGGCGAAGTCGCGCACGTCGTCCTTACCGTACTCGTCGGCCTCGACCCGCTCCCCGACCCGTAGCCCCTCGGGATCGAGTCGGGCCAGCCGACCGTAGGCGGGCCAGGAGGCGATCCGATAGAAGATCGAGCCGTCGTCCGTGCGATAGGCATGACCGCGCTCGAGCAGGATCCCGATGAGCGCCACGATCTCGTCGATATGGTGGGTGGCCCGAGGCATCACGTCCGGGGCGGTCATCCGGAGCGAGGCGGCATCGGCCAGGAAGGCGGCCAGATAGCGTTCCGCGACGGTCTCGATCGTTTCGCCGGTCGCGGCGGCGCCGCGGATGATCTTGTCGTCGATATCGGTGATGTTCATCACCCAGCTGACCGGCTCGCCCCGCCAGCGCAGATGCCGGACGAGCAGGTCCGCGAACAGGAATGACCGGAAGTTACCGATGTGGGCCGGACCATAGACCGTCGGGCCGCAGGAATAGATCCCGATCCGGTCAGCGCGCAGCGGCACCAGCGGCCGGGTCTCGCCCGACAGCGTGTCGTGCAAACGGACGCTCATCGGGTGCGCTCCACGGTCGCGACCGCGAGCGCCGAGATCGACCGACCGGCACCCTCCGCGCCATCGAGGTTGCCGCTCGACGCCTTGACGCTGACGGCGGCCGGGTCGAGGCCGAGCAGCCCGGCGATCGATACGCGGATGGGCTCGAGATGGGCGGCCAGCCGCGGTCGGGCGGCTACGATCGTCAGATCGACGGCAGCGGCCCGCCAGCCCTCGGCCGCCAGCCTGCGGCGTACCTCGGCGACGAGGGCCGTGCTGGCGATCCCGCGCGGGGTCCGCGAATCGGCCGGGAAGAGGCGCCCCAGGTCGCCCAGACCGGTCGCCCCGAGCAGGGCGTCGGCCAGTGCATGCAGGACGACGTCGCCGTCCGAATGACCCGCCAGCCGCGGGGCCGCTGGGATCTCCAGACCCCCCAGCCGCAGACCCATCTCGGGGCCGAACGGGTGGCTGTCGTGGCCGATGCCGGTCCGCGCCGACCGAGGCCGGGCGAGCGCGACGGCCGCGCGACGAAGATCGGCGGGGAGCGTCACCTTGAGATTGCCTGGATCGCCTGGGACGACATGGACCGCGATGCTACAGGCTTCGAGCAGCGAGGCCTCGTCGGTGAAGGTCGTCGGGCCGTCGGCCGGGAACCGACGATAGGCGGCCCGCAGCAGGTCGCGTCGGGCGCCCTGCGGGGTCTGGGCGGCGCCCAGCCCGGTCCGGTCGACCGTGGCGCCGACGAGCTCGCCGTCGATCCGCTTGAGGGTCTCGGCGACCGGCACGATCGGGATGGCCGCCCCGTGCCGGGCCGCCGCACCGGCCACGGCGGCGATGAGCTCGGGCGTCACCAGCGGCCTCGCCGCGTCGTGGACAAGGACGACGCCCGCCTCGTCGATCGCGCCACGATCCAGCGCGACGAACCCGGCGTGCACGGATTCCTGTCGGCGCGCGCCACCGGTCACGACCTCGACCACGCTGCCGGGAAGCCAATCGGCGCCGGCGATCTCGTCCCGCCGGTCGGCACCGGTCACGACGACGACCCGCTCGATCTCGGGCGCGGCGACCAGCGCGTCCAGCGTCCAGGCGAGCAACGGCCGTCCGTCGATCTCGCTTGCCAGTTTGTCCTCGCCGCCCATCCGGGTCGAGCGGCCGGCCGCCACCACGATGGCGTCGGCACGGACGAGGGGTGCCGGGTCGCTCAATCGAGTCGCGGCTGGGCGAAGATCATCCGTCCGGCCACCGTCTGCAGGACGCGGGTGACCGAGACGTCAAGCTCGCGATCGATGTGGCGCGCGCCACCCTCGATGACGATCATCGTCCCGTCGTCGAGGAAGCCGACGCCCTGACCGGCCTCCTTGCCCTCCTGGATGACTCGCACCTTCAGCTCTTCGCCGGGCAGGACCGCGGGCTTCACCGCATTGGCCAGCGAGTTGATGTTCATCACCCGGACACCCTGGAGCTCGGCGACCCGGTTCAGGTTGAAGTCGTTGGTCAGGATCACCCGGCTCCGGCTGATGGCAAGGGCCACGAGCTTGGCGTCGACCTCGGCGATCTCCGGAACATCATCCTCGACGATCTCGACCGGGGTGCCCGGTTCCTTCTGCATCCGGTTGAGGATCTCAAGGCCGCGACGCCCGCGGTTCCGGCGCAGCGCATCGGAGCTGTCGGCGATGTGCTGGAGCTCCTCGAGCACGAAGCGCGGGATCACGAGCGTGCCATAGATGAACCCGGACTCGACGATCTCGGCGATCCGGCCGTCGATGATCGCGCTGGTATCGACGACGATGTGCGGGTCGCCCTTGCGGGCCCCGACCGCGGCCGTGGGATCCTGCGACCGGATCAGCCCGATCGCCTGGGCCGCCAGCAGCAGGTCGCTGCGCTTGGCCACCGTCAGCCCGAGCATCCCCAGCCCGAACAGCAGCGAGACCCCGAGCGGGAGCCATTCGCCGAGCGGCGGGTCGAAGTTGGACAGCGGGAGACCGAGCAGGAGGCCCATCAACAACCCGATCAGCAGACCCAGGACCGCCGCCACGAACTCCGCCGTCGAGAGCGCCTCGACCCGGCGCACGATCCAGACTGCGGGCACGACCGTCAGGTACGGCAGGATCGCGAAGCCCACCACGATCCAGGCCACGACCCAGGCGGCCAGAAAGGCGCCGGCATTCGGCACATCGGTGAAGAGCTGGCGCCCCTCGACCACGACGGTCGCGAGCGCAAGGCCGATGAGGCCTCCGAGGGCCGCCCCCAGGACGCGGATATAGCGGATCAACAGTCCCTCTATGGTTCCGGACGCCCCCGGGCCGGGATCGGCACCGGCGGACGGTCAGCCTAGCATCGCCGGGACGGCCTCGCCACGAGCGGGCGGGCCCTCGGCCAGCGCGACGTTGATCGCGTCACGGAGCGTGGCGACCGCGGCGACGGTCAGCCCATCGATCGGCGGCACGGTTGCCGCACCCCTGGGGCGCGGCACGATGGCCCGGTCAAAGCCGAGCCGGGCGGCCTCGCGCAGGCGGCGCTCGAGTCCGACCACCGACCGAAGTTCGCCCAGCAGCCCGACCTCGCCGATGGCGACGGTGCCTGGCGCGATCGGCCGGTCGCGCGACGACGAGGCGAGGGCCAGGGCGAGCGGCAGGTCGAGCGCCGGCTCCGCGACCGACAGCCCGCCGGCCAGGTTGGCGTAGACATCGTGGCTGCCCAGGGCGATCCCGGCCCGCCGCCCGAGGACGGCGATGAGCAGGCTCAACCGGTTGGAGTCGAGGCCGCTGGCCTTGCGCGAAGGGGTGCCGTAGCTGGTCGGGCTGACCAATGCCTGGACCTCGACAAGGAGCGGCCGGCTGCCCTCGAGCGTCGGGGCGACGACGCTGCCCGGCGCCGAGCCGCCGTGATCGGCCAGGAAGGCCCGAGCCGGATCCGCCACTTCGAGCAGTCCGGTCTCGGCCATCTCGAAGACACCCACCTCGTCGGTCGAGCCGAAGCGGTTCTTCGTCGCCCGCAACAGGCGCAGCGCGGCATAGCGCTCGCCCTCGAGGTTCACGACCGCGTCGACCAGGTGCTCGAGGGTCTTCGGGCCGGCGATCGAGCCGTCCTTGGTCACGTGCCCGACGAGGATCACCGCGATCCCGTCGCCCTTGGCGAGGTCCATCAGCCTGAGCGTGGACTCGCGGACCTGGCCGACGCTGCCCGCGGCGCCATCGAGATCGTCGACCGTCGCGGTCTGGATCGAGTCGACCACGACGAGGCCGGGTCGCTCGGCGCGGGCGGTCTCCACGATGCGCCCGATGTCGTGCTCGGCCAGGACCCGAACGCCCTCGGCGGACGGACCGGTCAGCAGGCCCAGGCGTGCCGCCCGCAGCCGGACCTGGCCGGGCGATTCCTCGCCGGTCGCATACAGGACCGCCGCGCCGCTGCGATGCGTACGGGTCAGCCCGGCCGCGGCCTGGAGCAGGAGGGTCGACTTGCCGATCCCCGGCTCACCACCGACCAGGACCAGCGACCCCGGCACGAGTCCCCCGCCCAGGACCCGGTCGAGCTCGGCGATGCCCAGGCTGAGCCGTGGCAAGTCGGCATCGGCGATCCCGGCGAGGCCCTCGGGCGCGCCGGCGCCGGCGCCGGCCGGCGAGCCGCGGGCGATCGTGCGTTCGGAATGGGCGGGCTCACGGATGACCGTCTCGACCAACGTGTTCCAGCCCTCGCAGGCGCGGCACTGTCCTTCCCAGCGCAGGAAGACCTCTCCGCAGGACTGGCAGACGAAGCGGCTCTGCGGCCGCGCCACCGTCGCTAGGCCGCCGTTCGGGCGGCGCGGCTCACCGCGCCTCGACCGGGGTGCGCGGCTCAGCGGCGAGATGGATGTCGAGGCCGGCTTCGGGATCCTTGTCCACGACGATCGTGGAGCCCGGCTCGTACTTGCCGAGGAGGAGGTGTTCGGCCAGGACGTCCTCGATCATGTTCTGGATCACCCGGCGGAGCGGACGGGCACCGTAGGCCACGTCGTAGCCGAGCTTGATGATGTGCTCCTTGGCCGCCTCGGTGACCTCGAGCTGCATCTGCTGGGCGCGGAGCTGGTCGCGCACCCGGGCGAGCATCAGGTCGACGATCTGGGCGATCTCCTCGACCGTCAGCGATCGGAAGACGACCGTGGCATCGATCCGGTTGAGGAACTCGGGCCGGAAGTTCTGCTTGAGCTCGGCGGAGACCTTCTCTTTCATCAGCTCGTACGAGCTCTCGGCGCGGTTCGCGTCGGTCGAGCCCATCGCCCGGAAGCCCAGGCTCGAATTCGTCTGGAGCTGCTTGGCGCCGAGGTTCGAGGTCATGATGATGATCGCGTTGCGGAAGTCGACTCGCCGGCCCTTGGCATCGGACAGGTGCCCGTCCTCCAGGATCTGGAGGAGGATGTTGAAGACCTCCGGGTGCGCCTTCTCGACCTCGTCGAGCAGGATGACGCAGTAGTTCTTGCGACGGACCGCCTCGGTCAGCTGGCCGCCCTCGTCGAAGCCGACGTAGCCGGGAGGTGCGCCAACGAGCCGCGAGACGTTGTGGCGCTCCATGAACTCGCTCATGTCGATCTTGATGAGCGCGTCCTCGCTGCCGAACATGAATTCGGCGAGCGCCTTGGCCAGCTCCGTCTTCCCGACGCCGGTGGGGCCGAGGAAGATGAACGAGCCGATCGGCCGCTTGGGATCCTTGAGACCGGCCCGTGCGCGGCGGACGGCCTTGGAGACGATGCCGATCGCCTCCTCCTGGCCGATGACCCGGCTGTGGAGCGACTCCTCCATGTTGAGCAGCCGCTGCGACTCTTCCTGGGCGATCCGCGTGACCGGGATGCCGGTCCACATCGCAACGACCTGGGCGATCTCTTCCTCGCCGACGGTCGGCTGGTCGCCGGACACCTGCAACTGCCACTCGGCGCGCTGGGCATCGACCGACTCACGGGCGGTCGCCTCGGCTTCGCGCAGCGTCGCGGCCTCCTCGTATTCCTGGTTGTTGATCGCCGCGTCCTTCTCCTTGGTGATCCGATCGAGGTCCTTCTGGGCCTCGCGGAGGGCGGGCGGCGCGGAGGCGTGCCGCAGTCGGACGCGCGACGCGGCCTCGTCGATCAAGTCGATGGCCTTGTCCGGCAGGTGCCGGTCGGTGATGTACCGGATCGATAGGTCGACCGCAGCCTTGACCGCCTCGTCGGTGATGGTGACCTTGTGGTGCTGCTCGTAGCGCTCGCGGATGCCCATCAGGATGTCGATCGACTGTTCGAGCGTCGGCTCCTCCACCATCACCGGCTGGAAGCGTCGCTCGAGCGCGGCGTCGCGCTCGATGTACTTGCGGTACTCATCCAGGGTGGTGGCCCCGATGCATTGGAGCTCACCCCGGGCGAGCGGCGGCTTGAGGATGTTCGCGGCGTCGATGGCGCCCTCGGCCGCGCCGGCCCCGACCAGCGTGTGGAGCTCGTCGATGAACAGCACCGCATCGTTGGTGTTGCGGAGCTCCTCGATGATCTTCTTGAGCCGCTCCTCGAACTCGCCGCGGTACTTGGTGCCGGCCACGAGCGAGCCGATGTCCAGGGTCAGCACGCGCTTGTTGAGCAGTGTCTCCGGCACGTCGCCGGCCACGATCCGATGGGCCAGGCCCTCGGCGATGGCCGTCTTGCCGACGCCGGGCTCGCCGATCAGGGCGGGGTTGTTCTTGGTCCGTCTCGAGAGGATCTGGATGACCCGTTCGATCTCCTTTTCTCTGCCGATGACGGGATCCAGCTTTCCTGCACGGGCCGCGTCTGTGAGATTGATGCCGAGCTGGTCGACGGTCGGGGTCTTGCTGGCCCGCTTCGTCTCCGGCGTCGGGCCGGCGGACGAGCTCTGCGACAGGACCCGGATGACCTCGTGGCGGACCTTGTCGAGGTTCACGCCGAGCGACTCCAGGACACCGGCGGCGATCCCCTCGCCCTCGCGGACGAGGCCCAGGAGCAGATGCTCCGTGCCGATGTAGTTGTGACCGAGTCGCCGCGCCTCGTCGATGGCCAGCTCGATCACCCGCTTGGCCCGCGGGGTCAGGCCGACCTCGCCGACGACCGGGCGGTCACCGCGACCGATGATGAACTCGACGGCGGTCCGGACCTTGGCCAGCTCGACGTTCATGTTCTCGAGGACGCGCGCGGCGACGCCCTCGCCCTCCCGGACGAGACCGAGGAGCAGGTGCTCCGTGCCGATGTAGTTGTGATTGAACCGCTGCGCCTCGTCCTGCGCCAGCGTCAGAACCTTGCGCGCGCGATCCGTGAACTTGTCAAAGCGATCCATCGAGTCGAACGCCCGTTCCCTTCCAAAGCCCCACCGGAGGAGGGCTGCGGCCATGCTAGCACTTCGCCTCAGCCCACACCCCAGTCCGGAGAAGCCGGTGGTGCTACTCGTATAAACGTTCGTACCGGGCGCGCGGATCCATCGCCCGGGGCTAAGAAATCGAAACGACCTGCCGGGGACCGGCAGGTCGTCGTAGCCGTGGCGGCCGGGGTCAGCCCTCGGTGTTGGCTTCCATCGTCTTCTCGGCGATGGTCTCGATCGTCTCCTCGGCGGCGGTTTCTTCCACGGCCTCGTCGGCGGCGACCGTCTCGATGACAGTCTCGGCGGTCTCTTCGGCGGCCTCTTCCTCGGCCGCGTGGTCTGCGGCGACCGTCTCCGCGATGCCCTCGACCTTATCGGCCACGAAGGCGTCCTCGATGGCCTCGTCCTCGGCGACCGTCTCGATGACGGCCTCGATCCGCTCGGCGGCAGCCTCTTCTTCGATGGCCTCGATCGTCGCGACGGTCTCGACCGCGGCGTCGATGGCCGCGGGCTCGTTCTCCTCGTTGGCGGCGGCCGCATCGGCAAGCCGGTCGATCTCGGCGGTCGCCGCGGTCTCCAGCTCGGCATCGTCGGTGGCGACGGACTCGACGATCGTCTCGATCGTCTCCTCGGCAGCCTCCTCCTCGGCGGCGTGGTCTTCGGCGACCGTCTCGACGATCGAGTCGATCTTGTCGGCCGCGAAGGCCTCCTCGATCGCTTCGTCCTCGGCGACGGTCTCGACGACCTCATCGACCTCGGCCGCGGCCAGCTGCTGGCGGACCTGGGCAAAGGCCGACGCGAGCGTGTTGTCGATGCCACCCTCGGGTTCCTGGACCGCGTCTGACATCGAGTAGCTGCGCTCGGGGCGCGGCCGGCGCTCGGGTCGCGGCGCGCCGGGTGCGCTGGGCGCACCGGGCGCTCCGGGCTCGACGGCC
>JBBQVJ010000089.1:0-9189 GCA_038211705.1 Candidatus Limnocylindrales bacterium
GTTCGTCAGGACTCGGTCCGTGGATCCTGCCAAATGCTCGACTGATGACACATCTGACGACGTCCGGCCTCGGGTTTTCGCCAGATGTGCCTCAGATGATCATTCGACGACACTACAGTTGCCTTCTGCTCGCCAGCAGGACATCCGCCGGTTTCTGGGTCCGACAGAATCCGATTGAGCACGAACCGTGTCGGCCAAAGCCTCGCAGTCAGTGACGAACGCCCGCCTCATGGACATCTGCGGAATTGCGCGCGCCCGCGCCCGCGCCGCGGCGCGCCCGCGCCACCCGCGCCCGCGCCGTTTGCGAATTCCCGCCCCGGCGGGAGCCCATGCTAGGCTTCGCCCTCATGAGCATCGTTGACGCGGCCCAGTATCTGTTCACCTCGGAATCGGTCACCGAGGGCCACCCGGACAAGATGTGCGACCAGGTCTCGGACGCCATCTTGGACGCGATCATCCGCGAGGACCCGCAGGCGCGCGTCGCCTGCGAGACGGCCACCACGACCGGTCTGGTGATGGTCCTCGGCGAGATCTCCACGACGACCTACATCGATATCCAGGCGGTCGTCCGCGACACCGTCCGCGACATCGGCTACACCCGGGCCGACTACGGCTTCGACTACCTGACCTGCGGCACGCTCATCTCGGTCAAGGAGCAGTCGCCCGACATCGCGCAGGGCGTCGATTCGGCGCTCGAGGTGCGGGACGACGCCGCCTCCGCGTTCGAGCTCGGCGCCGGCGACCAGGGGATGATGTTCGGCTTCGCCTGCCGCGAGACGCCCGAGCTCATGCCGCTGCCGATCGCCCTGGCCCACCGGATGGCCCGCCGGCTGGCCGAGGTCCGCAAGTCCGGCCAGCTGCCGTATCTCCGACCCGACGGCAAGACGCAGGTCACCATCGAGTACGAGCGGGGCATCCCCAAGCGAGTGCGCACCGTCGTCGTCTCGGCCCAGCACGATCCGGACGTCCGCGTCGAGCGGCTGCGCCAGGAGATCGTCGAGGCGGTCATCCTCCCGACGATCCCGGCTGACCTGCGCTCCGACGACCCGGTCATGCACGTCAACCCGACCGGTCGGTTCGTGACCGGTGGCCCGATGGGCGACGCCGGGCTGACCGGGCGCAAGATCATCGTCGATTCCTACGGTGGCATGGCCCGCCACGGTGGCGGGGCGTTCTCTGGCAAGGATCCGACCAAGGTCGACCGCTCGGCCGCCTACGCCGCGCGCTGGGTGGCCAAGAACGTCGTCGCTGCCGGGCTCGCCGACCGGTTCGAGGTCGAGGTCGCCTATGGCATCGGCATCGCCCGGCCGATCAGCTTCAGCGTCGACTCGTTCGGGACCGGGCGGATCGAGGACACCGCGATCCAGAAGCTCATCGACCGCCATTTCGACCTGCGACCGGCCTCGATCATCGCCGCGCTCGACCTGCGCCGACCGATCTACCGCCAGACCGCGACCTACGGACACTTCGGCCGGCCCGACCTCGACCTGCCCTGGGAGCGCACCGAAAAGGCCGCCCTGCTGGCCGCCGATGCGGGCCTTCCCGAGCCGGTCGCCGCCGTCTGACGGCCCGCGCCGAGGTCAGCCCTCGGTGACGATCTGGGCCATCGAGGCCGCGCTGCGCCGCCCGGAGCGGCGCGCCTGCCAGGCCAGGACCAGCTGGCCGACGAGCAGCATGGCCAGGGTGAAGGCCAGCATCATCGTGGCCACCGCGTTCGTCTCGGGCGTCACGCCGCGTTTGACCTGGCCGAAGATGAACAGTGGCAGCGTCGATGAGCCGGGCCCGCTGACGAAGGTCGTGATCACGAAGTCATCGAAGCTGAAGGTGAACGACAGCAGGAAGCCGGCGACGATGGCGGGCAGCAGCTGCGGGAAGGTGATCTGACGGAAGGTCCTCCACGGCGTGGCGAACAGATCGGCGCTGGCATCGACCAGGGTGCGATCCATCCCTGACAGGCGGGCCCGGACGAGGAGCAGGACGAGGCTCGTGTTGAACAGCACGTGCGCCGCGATGATCGTCTCGCGTCCGAACTTGAGCTTGATCCCGGTCCACGACTCGATGGCGTCGAAGGTGGTGGCGAACAGGATCAGGGTCGCCAGGGCGATGACGATCTCGGGCACGATGATGCTCATGTAGGTCAGCACGTCGAAGCCGAGCCGGATCCGCTTGCCGACCCGCTGCAGACCCAGCGCCGCCATCGTCCCGAAGGCCGTCGCCAGGAAGGCGTTGGGGACGGCGATCCAGAAGCTGTTCGACAGGGCCGACTGGACCACCTCGTCGCCCAGCGCGATCCCGAACCAGCGCAGGGAGAAGCCTTCCCAGTTGGTCGTCGCCCGGGTCGTGGCGTTGAACGCCAGGACGACGACGACCAGGATGGGCAGGAACAGGAAGGCGTAGGTCAGCGCCGCATGGGCCCGGAAGTAGACCTCGACCAGGGCCCCCCAGCGGTCGATCCGCCGGCGCGCGGCGGGCCGGCGGACATCGCGACCGGCCGCCCGCGCGACCGCCGGCGCGGTCACAGGACGCTGACCTCACGGGTCCGCCGGCCACGGTTCAGGAACCAGACGTAGCCCGCGATGGTGACCACCATGATGACGATGAGGAAGACGGCCCGCGCCGACCCCGACGGCCAGTTGCGTGCCTCGAGGAAGTCGGTCATCAGGGCATTGCCCATCAGGTAGGTCCGGCCGTAGCCCAGGATCTGGGGGATGACGTACTCGCCCATCATCGGGATGAAGACGAGGATGCTGCCGGTCACCAGTCCCGGCAGGGCGATCGGCAGCGTCACCTGCCGGAAGGTCCCCCAGCGGCCCGCCCCGAGATCCTTGGAGGCCTCGAGCAGCGAGCGATCCATCCGTTCGAGGGTGACGTACAGCGGGAACACCATCAGCGGCAGGTAGCCGTAGATCAACCCGATCATGACCGCGACGGGCGTCCCCAGGATCTGGATCTTCTCGGCGCCGGTGAGCGACTGGAGCACGCCGGCCACCCCCGAGTCGGGTCCGAGGATGAGCAGCCAGGCGTAGGTCCGGATCAGGAAGCTGGTCCAGAAGGGGATGACCAGGAGCAGGATCAGGACGCCCTTGTGCCGACCGGCCCGGGTCGCCAGGAAGTACGCCAAAGGCAGCCCGACCAGGAGACAGCCGATCGTCCCGAAGACGGCCATCTGCAGGCTGGTGACGAACGGGTCCGCCCGCTGGAAGGCCCGGATGTAGTTGTCGAGCACGAAGTCGGGGGCGTAGCCGCCATTCTTGGCCCGCGTCCCGAACGAGAAGACGACGATGATGACCAGCGGCGCGACGAGCAGCACGAGATACCACAGCCCGGCCGGCAGGAGCAGGGCCGTCGTGAGCAGCCCGTTGCGAAACCGCGTGCCCGCCCTCGGCGGCGCGGGCACGGTCGGTGTCGCCATCCTCGATATCCCGTTCGCCCCGGTCGTCAGCCGCCCCGGTGCTGCTTGAACTCTTCCCAGATATCGGTCCGCTGGGTGCTGGCCGACGTGTCCTGTGAGCCCTCGAGCAGGGCGAAGACGGCATCGGGCGGGAAGACGGCCGGATCGGCCAGGACCTTCGGGTCGACCAGCGGCTTCGCCTTGTCGTTCGGGGTGCCGTAGTTGTTGTAGTTGGTCTCCTCGGCCTGGATGGCCGGGTCCTGGATGAAGTCGAGGAAGGCATAGGCCGCGTTGGGGTGCGGCGCCTCGGCCAGCAGGACCCACGTGTCGAGCCAGAAGATCGAGCCCTCGGTCGGGACGACGTAGCCCTTGTCGGGCGTGTCGGCCATGTCCTGCGTCAGCACGCCGGTCCAGCCGAGCGCCAGCGACGCTTCACCCTTGGCCATCTTCTCGCCGTACTTGTTCGAGTCCAGAGCGAGCAGATGGGGCGCCACGTCGAGCAGGATCGTGCGCGCCTGGTCGAGCTCCTCCTTGACGACCGAGTTCGCCGAGAAGCCAAGCATCTTGAGCGGGAAGACGAAGACGTCACCCATCGAGTCGACGAAGACGGTCTTGCCGGAGGCCGGGCCCTTGATCAGGTCGTAGAAGTCCTTCCAGGTCTTGGGCACCGTCGGGATCATCGTCTCGCGGTAGAGGACCCCCGTCGTGCCGAAGTCCTTGGGGATCTGGTACTCGTCGTTGGGGTCCCACCACAGGCCCTTGAACTTGGGGTCGATGTTGACGAGGTTGGGCAGCCGGCTCTTGTCGAGCTTCTGGAGGAAGCCCTGCTCGACCATGCCCGGCACGTACTCGGCGGTCGGTGCGGCGATGTCATAGCCGGTCGCTCCGGCCTGGAGCTTGGCCAGCAGGACGTCGTTGCTGTCGTAGATGTCGTATTTGAAGGTGGTCACGCCGTACTTGGCCTTGAACGCCTCGATGTTGTCGAGCGAGATGTACTCGCTCCAGTTGTACATGAACAGCTCGCTCTCGATCGGACCGGCCGCCGCGGCAGAGGCGGACGCGGCGGCCGAGGCCTCCGGCGTCGCGGCGGCACTGCCGGCGGTGGTCGGCGCGGCGGCGGACACGGCCGGCGAGGCGCTCGAACCCGGTGAGCAGGCGGCCAGGGCGGCCGCGGCCCCGGTCAGACCGGCCGCGGCCAGGAAGCCGCGCCGGTTCACCTTCGTCTCGGCCATCCGGCGGAGCGTGGTCTCGATGTCGTCGGCCATGGTCGAAATGCCTCCTGCGCCCGCGGTCGCGGGCCACTATCCGAACCTAGGCCACGAGGACCAGGTTCGCCGCATCGCGCCAGCGGACGAGCACGGGGTCCCCGGGCCCCATCCCCGCGCTGGCTCCGGCCCCGGTTGCGTTCTGGCGGCGGACGATGAGCTCGCCCGCCAGGTCGGTCTGGATCCGGAACTCGGTCGTGTCGCCCAGATAGGTGCCCTGGTGGATCCGCCCCGGGATCGCGGTCCAGCCCTCGGTCGAGGGCAGGTGGCCCTCGGCGGGGACCGCCTCGAGACGCTCCGGTCGCGTCGCGACGGTGACCGCATCGCCGATCGCGGGCGTCGCCGCGTCGTCGGTGACCCGGCCGCGGATGGCCAGCCCGCCATCGGTCCGGACCGCGGCGAGACGCGTCGCCGGGTCGACTTCCTCGATGGTCCCGGGCATGAAGTTGGAGGTGCCGATGAAGTCGGCCACGAAGCGGTTGACCGGGCGCTCATAGAGTTCGGTCGGGCCGCCCTGCTGTTGGATCAGGCCGTCACGCATGACGACGATCGTGTCACTCATCGTCAGCGCCTCTTCCTGGTCGTGGGTCACATACACGAAGGTGATCCCGACCTCGCGCTGGAGGGCCTTGAGCTCGAGCTGCATCTCCTTGCGGAGCTTGAGATCGAGCGCCCCGAGCGGCTCATCCAGAAGCAGGACGGTCGGCCGGTTCACCAGCGCCCGGGCGAGGGCGACGCGCTGCTGCTGGCCGCCCGACATCTCCCACGTCCGACGGGCCCCGTAGCCATCGAGCCGGACGAGGGTCAGCGCCTCGCCGACGCGCCGCGCCTCCTCCGCCTTGCCGATCCGCTTCTGGCGCAATCCGTAGCCGACGTTGCGGGCCACGTCCATGTGCGGGAAGAGCGCGTAGTGCTGGAAGACGGTGTTCACGTTGCGCTGATACGGCGGGACGCCGGCGATCGGCGCCCCCGCGAGCAGGATCTCGCCCTCGGTCGGCTGCTCGAACCCGGCGATCATCCGGAGCGTGGTCGTCTTGCCACAGCCCGATGGGCCGAGCAGCGAGTAGAACGCGCCGCGAGCGATGCGCAGATCCATCCGGTCGACGGCGGTCACGTCCCCGAAGCGCTTGGTCACGCCGATGATCTCGACGTCCGGGGCGGCATCCGACGCGGTAGGCGGATCCCGTCGGGGCTCGGGCAGGGCGGATGCGGCCATGGAGGCGGTCAACGAGGGTCCTCTGGGGAGGATGCTCCGTGGGCGTTGAGCGTCACGATGTAGCCGTGCTACAGGCTCGCTGCATGGTATGAGCCACGGAGTCGAGCGTCAACGTCGATTCGGCTGCGAATCTCGCACCCCCTTCGCCGATGAATGGGCACAATCGCACCGGTGGTCGCCGCCCGTAGACTAGGCGGGCATGTATGCCGTCATCCTGGCCGGCGGCGGTGGCACCCGCCTCCATCCCCTGAGCCGACCCGAGCGCCCCAAGCCGTTCCTGCCGTTGCTCGACGATCGTTCGCTGCTGCAGGGTACGGTCGAGCGCCTCACCGGCCTGACCGACGACATCACGATCGTCACCGACCGGCGCTACGAGCAGCTCGTCCGCCGGCAGGCCCCGTCCGCGGCGCTCCTGGTCGAGCCGCTGGGCCGCAACACCGCTGCCGCCATCGCGCTGGCGACGCTGATGATCGAGCGGCCCGATGACGAGGTCATGGTCGTCCTGCCCGCCGACCAGACCGTCGAGCGGACCGACGTCTTTCGCGACGTGCTGCGAACCGCCGCCGACCGGCTGGCGACCGGATCGTTCGGCATCGAGGACCCACTGGTGACGCTCGGCATCCGGGTCGATCGCCCGGCCACCGAGTACGGCTATCTCATCCCCGATCTCGCCCGGGCCGCGACCATCGACGGCGTGACCGCCAGCCCGCTCGTCCGATTCGAGGAGAAGCCCAAGCCGGCTCGTGCCGAGGAGCTGCGCAAGCAGGCGGGCGTTGCCTGGAACGCCGGCATCTTCCTGTGGCGTCGTGAGGCCATCGGCCGGGCGCTGACCCGCTACACCGGGCTCCTCCAGTCGCTCGGCCCGATGGTCGGTTCGCCATCGAGCCTGCAGGACGCCTACGAGGCGATCCAGCGCCCGGTCTCGATCGACTACGCGGTGATGGAGGGCGCGGCCCAGAGCGGCCACGTCGTCATGGCCTCGATGGATGTCGGTTGGTCGGACCTCGGGTCGTGGTCGGCGCTGCTGACCGCGCTGGGGGCACATGGCAACGGCGCCGTCGTGCAGGCCGGCGAGAGCGTCGAGGTCGAGCACGACGACCTCATCGTGCGGCGCGTTGGCGGCCGGCTGGGCGTCATCGCGCCGCCGGAGCGGGGTAGGATGACCGCCACGCAGCCGATCGCGATCCTGCGCGGGACCGGCGCCGACCGGGCGCTGGTCGAGGGACTCCTGGAGCGCTGCTCCGGTCCGGAGGATTGATGTGAGCCTGACCGGCGCGGCACCGTCGCCCACGACCATCGTCTTCGGGACGGACGGCTGGCGGGCACGCATCGCCGACGAGTACACCTACGACAACGTGCGGCGCTGTGCCGATGGCGTCGCCGCCTACGTGGTCGAGCGCGGCGAGACGGCCAAGGGCGTCGTCATCGCCTACGACCGGCGGTTCTCGTCCGAGCATTTCGCGGCGGCCGCGGCCGAGGTCCTGCTCGCCCACGACATCCCGGTCGCCTACGCCGTCCATGCGGTCCCGACCCAGATGAGCTCGTACGAGGTCATCCAGCGCGGCGCCGCGGCCGGCATCGTCATCACCGCCAGCCACAACCCGTGGGTCGACAACGGGTTCAAGGTCAAGGCCCCGACCGGGGCGGCGGCCGGCGCCGACATCCTCGGCGTCATCGAGTCGCGTCTCGCGGTCAACGGCGGGATCGGCATCGACCGGCGGCCGTTCGCCGACGCCGAGGCGGCGGGGCTGGTCGAGCGCTTCGATCCGTTCCCGGGCTACGAGCAGTTCGTCCGCCGGACGATCGACCTCGACGCGGTCAAGGCGGCCGACATCTCGATCCTGGTCGACCCGATGTGGGGCGCCGGGAGTGGCTGGCTCTCGCGCCTGCTCAGCGGAGGTCGAATCCACGTCCACGAGATCCACCAGGAGCGCAACCCGTACTTCGGCGGTGTCAACCCCGAGCCGATCCGGCCGAACATCGACGAGGCGCTCGGGATCCTGGCCGGTGGCGGCTACGACCTGGGGCTCTTTCTCGACGGCGACGCCGATCGGGCCGGCGCGGCGGACGAGCAGGGCACGTTCGTCCACCAGCTCCAGGTGACAGGGCTGTTGATGTACTACCTGGCCGAGCACCGGGCGATGCGCGACCCGGTCGTGGTCAGCATCAACAACACCTCGATGGCCGCCCGGCTCGGCGAGCACTACGGCATCGAGACCCACGAGACTCCGGTCGGGTTCAAGTTCATCGGGCCCAAGATGATCGAGACCGGCGCGATGTTGGGTGCCGAGGAATCGGGTGGCTTCGGGTTCGGGATGCACCTGCCCGAACGCGACGGGGTCTACGCCGACCTGATGCTGCTCGACCTGTTCCTGCGCGAGCGGGCGGCCGGCCGCTGGCCGGTCTCGCGGGCGATCGAGCACTTCCACGAGCTTGCCGGGCCGTCGTTCTACCGCCGCATCGACGTCCACGTCGATCGCGCCGAGTACCCCGAGGTCAAGCGCCGGCTCCTGGTCGACCTGCGCGCCCAGGCGCCGGCCGAGCTGGCCGGTCAGCCGGTCGTCCGGACCCTGCCGCTCGAGACGGGCGACGGGTTCAAATTCTGGGTCGACGACGGGTCGTGGCTCCTGGTCCGGGCGTCCGGGACCGAGCCGCTCGTCCGGGTCTACACCGAGGCGACCTCTGCGACCACCCAGGATGCGATGCTGCAGGCCGGTGAGCGACTGGTGCGCGGCTCGTGAGCGACGGGACGTCCGGGCCCGCGAAGCGGGTCGACAAGCCGTGGGGGCACGAGCTCATCTGGGCCCACACCGACCGTTACGTGGGCAAGGTCCTGGTCATCGAGGCGGGCAAGCGGCTGTCCCTCCAGCGCCACTTGGTCAAGGACGAATCGATCCTGGTGACATCGGGCCGGCTGCGGCTCTATCTCGAAGACGAGACCGGGACGGTCCGGGTCGAGGAGCTCGGCGCGGGTGAGCATCGGCATGTCGCGACTGGCCGGATCCACCGCTACGAGGCGATCGAGCGGACGGAGCTGATGGAAGTCTCGACGCCCGAGCTCGACGATGTCGTCCGGCTCGAGGACGATTTCGGGCGGGAGGGTACGAACGCCCCATAGGCCCCCATAGGATGATTTCATCCGTATCCACGGCGTCCGTCGGGTGTACCCTTTGGGTCGACGCGACCGCCATCACCGGTCGAGGTGCATGACCGGACGGCGGCCCCGCGAGCGCCCGAATCGGGCGACGGAGGTAGCACCGCGATGCACAGCTCCCTGATCGGCAAGGTCGAGAAGGCGAATCGCTACGCGCGAGAAC
>JBBQVJ010000090.1:0-9119 GCA_038211705.1 Candidatus Limnocylindrales bacterium
GGAGGAGATGCGGCGCGACTTCATCGCCAATGCGGCCCACGAGCTGCGCACCCCGCTGACCAATCTCCAGGGCTATCTCGAGGCGCTGCGCGATGGCGTGATGACGGCCGACCGAGCGACCTACGAGTCGCTCTGGGACGATGCCGAACGGCTCGTCCGGCTGTCGCGCTCCCTCGACTCGCTGGCCGAGGGCGATGCCGCCACGGGACCGCCACCGCTCGAGGAGCTCGACCTCGTGGCAGCCGTCCGGACCGCGCTCGACCTCGCACAGCCGATCCTCGAGCGGTCGGATCTCCGCCTCGTCATGGACCTCCCGGAGCGGCTGCCGGCCCGGGCCGATCCCGACGCGCTCGCGCAGGTCCTGGGCAACCTGATCTCCAACGCGGCGCGCTACACGTCGGCCGGTGGCACCGTCACCGTCCGGGCCGAACGGCGGCAGTCGGACCTGCTGGTGTCGATCGCCAACACGGCCGAGATCCCGGAGGCCGAGCTCGACCGCGTCTTCGAGCGCTTCTACCGGGTCGAGAAGTCGCGCGACCGGGCACGCGGCGGCGCGGGCATCGGCCTGGCCATCGTCAAGCAGCTGGTCGAGGCCGCCGGGGGTCGGGTCGGTGCCGAGTCCCGGGCTGGTCAGACGCGCTTCTGGTTCAGCCTGCCGGCGTGACCCGTCACGGGATGGCGATGCAGATCATCCCGGTCAGGATCCCGGCCAGCCCAAGCCACTGGACCGGCTTGAGCCGCTCGCCGAGGACCGCGACGGCGACGATGATGGTGACCGCCGGCCCGAACGAGGCGGCCAGTCCGACCATCCAGGTCGGCGCTGACTCGAGACCGGTCGCGAACGCGATCAGGCCGATGACGTCGAGCGATCCGGCCAGCACGAGGGCGCCGATGACGCGTCGGTCCGACCAGGCGGGGCCGTCGGTCGGCCGATGTCCCAGCGGACGCGTGGTCCGGGCGAGCAGGACGATGGTGACGATGCCGATGGCGGCGTTGACCACCCGTGCGACCGTGTAAACCTGGATCCAGCTCATCGTTTCGAGGGCGATATCGGTGGTGATCGCCATCAGTGAGAAGAGGACCAGCGCAACGACGGCGAAGGCGACGCCGGGACCGGCGAAGCGGGTCGACCGCAGGCCGCCCTCGAAGGCGACGCCGGTCAGCAGCACGCCCACGGTCGCGATGGTCGCGCCGGCGGCCTGGAAGAGCGTCAGGCTTTCGCCCCGGAAGAGCACGGACAGCATGACCGTGAGCCCGCCGAAGGCGGCGACCATGCCGCTGACGACCGCGATGGGTCCGAACTGGAGACCGGTGAAGTAGGCCAGGTAGGCGCCGGCGCCGATGAGCCCGAGGAGCACCGCCAACCCGAACTCGCGCGGCTCCGTCGGCAGACTCGCCCCGGTGACCAGGAAGATCGCCGCGAACAGGATCGCGGTGACCAGCTGCATGCCCGCGGTGACCCGCAGACTGCCGACGACCCGGCTGCCGAGCGCGGTGATGAGGTCCAAGGTGCCCCACGCGAGCGCGGCGCCGAGGCCGGTGAGCAGTCCGAAGGGCATGCCCAAGCCTATCGGGGTCCGGGCGGCCTCGTGCTACCATTCCGGCCGGTCCCGCGTCCGTAGGACGAGGCGCGACCATCCGTGGGGATGTAGCTCAGCTGGAAGAGCACTGCGTTCGCATCGCAGGGGTCAGGGGTTCGAGTCCCCTCATCTCCACCATCCTCCCTGTCGCGCCAACATAACGGCCGCTCCAGGCAGGACCACCGAGGTGTATCGGCGTGGCATCCCCTCGTGGGAGGATCCAGGCATGCCCCGTCTGCAGCAGATCCTCGAAGCGCGCCCGGGTGCATGGGAAACGGTGATGCCCGGCGCGCGACTCGCCCTGAGCGACCAAAGACCGCGCACCTCTTCCTCCGCCACCACAGGCGCCTTGTCGCCGTGACGATGGCGGTCGCTACGCTGGAGTTGGCCTCGGGGACACTGGCGGAAGCGGCCCTGGTGGTGTCGGCATCGCTCACGACCGCCATGGCGGTGTTGCTCGCCGTCTCGGCGGGCCTCGTTCGATCGGGCCGTGACTCAATGCATCGCCCGAGATGATCCTGGCTGGCGACGTCCTCAGTGGCATCCTCCGCGACCGAACCCGCCCGATCGTCCTCGAGATCACCGAGCATCAGCCCATCGGCGACTACGCGGCCACCCGTGAGGCGGTCGCTGCCCTTGGCGCCGACGTCAAGCTGGCGGTCGATGACGTTGGGGCCGGCGTCGCGAACTTCTCTCACCTTGTCGAGTTGCGGCCCGACTTTCTCAAGGTGGATGCGTCGCTCGTCCGCGGGTTGCATGCAGACGTCACTCGCCAGGCCTTGATCGTGGGCCTACGACACTTCGCCCTGGCGACGAACACGTTGATCATCGCCGAGGGGATCGAGACCTCGGCCGAGCGGGACGCCCTGATGCAGCTCGACATCCAGTACGGCCAAAGGTTCCTCTATGGCCGGCCCGATCGCGCCTCGACCCTGTCGCTTCTGGAGGCGCATCTGGGACCGGTCGCGATCCCGCGTGCCCGGCGGGCGTCGCGTTCCCGCCCGGGGCGGCACAAGCCCACAGTCGGCGCCGTTCCCCGGCCACGATGAGTCTCCGCCGTCCCCATCACGGTCGCGTGGCGGCCTCATCGAGCGCGCCGTGCAACTCGGCGGAGTGGTCGTGGAGCCAGCGCCGCCAGACCTTGTGATCCGGCCGGCGCGAGGCGACGACTGCCCAGAACCGCGGCCCGTGCCCGAAGACTCGCAGATGCGCCAGCTCGTGGATGACGAGCGTCTCGAGCGCCTCGGGTGGGGCCAGGATCAGCCGCCACGAGAAGGCCAGCCGTCCCTGCCGCGAGGCACTCCCCCACCGGGTCCGCTGGTCACGGATGGAGATCGCGACTGGGCTGACGCCGAGCGCGGCCGCGTGACGGCCGATCTCGCGTTCGATGGCCGTTCGCGCTCGGGGCTTCAGCCACGCCTCCAGGACCTCGGCGGTCGTGCGCCGGTCGGCCGGCGCGAGATGCACGATCAGCTCGTCCTCGTCGGTCCCGCCCACCCGCTCGACCGTCGAGCGGCGGACCCCCTGGCGGGCGGGCACAAGGCGGAGTCGATGGAGGTCGCCGCGAACGCGCAGGATCGCGCCGTCGCGGAGGCCACCGCGGGCGGCGAGCTCGGCCTGGTCGCGCGCCTGGCGGGCAAGGTGGCGCCGCAGCCATATCTCGCGCTCGGCGAGGAACTCGCGGATCCGGGGCTCGGAGTCAGACCAGCCGCGTCGGGTGGCGAGCGGGACCGTGACGACCATCCCGCGATCGGGATGGATGACGACTCGCAGGCCGCGCGACCGCGGCGAGCGACGGAGGGTGTAGGCGACGGGCCCGCCGGGAAGCCTCGCGACGGCTTCGGTCTCTGTGGCGATCACAGCGACGATCGTGACAGGTCGGCCGCAGGCCGACCCGGGTCAGCGTCGCAGCAGCCGGCCGGGCCGGTCGCCCGTCTCCGCACCGGCCTGGATCGCCAGCCGGCCGTTGACCATGACGTGCTCGATGCCGATCGGGTACCGGGCGGGCTCGACGAACGTGGCCGCATCGCTGACCACGGCCGCATCGAAGACCACCAGGTCGGCGAAGGCACCCTCGCGCAGGACCCCGCGATCGCGCAACCCGAGCCGCGCAGCGGGTACACCGCTGAGCTTGGCGACGGCCAGCTCGAGCCCGATGGTCCCGCGGTCGCGCGCGTATAAGCCGAGCACCCGGGGAGCGCTGCCGTACGTCCGCGGGTGCGGGATCCCGACATCGAGGATCGGGTGACCCGGCCGACGACCGGCCGCATCGGTGCAGACCGCGATCCAGGGCACGGCCATGATCGTCTCGACATCGGTCTCGTCCATGCAGTCGATGACCACCGAGACGTCGAGCCGGTCGTCGACCAGGACGTCGAAGGCGAGATCGGACGGGTCGGTGCCGAGCTCGTCGCCGAGCTCCGACAAGGAGCGCCCGGACCACTCCGGGCGGCTCGCGGCGAAGGCGATCCGGATGCCGGCCCAGCCGGGGTCGGCGGCCACGTTCTCCCAGCCGGAGATGCCGCGCTCGATCTCCGAGCGGACGAGGTCGCGGATGTGCGGATCGGCCAGCGCCGCGGCACAGGCGTCGACGCCCAGACCCTGGAGGGCGGGTGGCAGGATCGTGGCCAGGGTCGTCGAGGCGGCGGTGTAGGGGTACTGGTCGGCGGCGACATCGAGACCCTCGGCGCGGGCCGCCTCCAGGCGAGCGACGGCCTCATCGGCCCGCCCCCAGACGGATCGTGCCCCGCATTTGAGGTGCGACACCTGGAGCCGCCCGTCGGGGCCGGCCGCGCGGATCGCCGCGACCGATTCGTCGAGCGACGTGAACAGGCCCTCGGACTCGTTGCGCATGTGGGTCGCATACAGGCCCCCGTGGCGCGTGGTCGCGGCGACCAGCGCCTCGACCTCGGCCGGCTCGGCGTGCATGCCCGGCGCATAGATCAGCCCTGTCGAGAACCCGAGCGCGCCGGCGTCCATCGCGGCATCGACCTCGCTGACCATCACCGCCAGATCCTGGTCCGATGCCGGGACGGCCTCCGCCCCGAGGACCGACGCGCGGACCGTGCCGTGACCGACCAGGAACGCCACGTTCGGACCGAGCGGCTGCTCGGCGACCCGGTCGAGGTACTCCCCGAACGACCGCCAGCGCGCGACGAGGTCGTTCGGCCGGAGCGAGAGCTCGACGATCTCACGGCCGAGGTCGGTGATCGGGGCGAGGGTCTCGCCACAGTTCCCGGACAGCTGGGTCGTGATGCCCTGGTGGAGATGGCTGGCCAGCGCCCCATCGAGGAAGAGGGTGCCGTCGGAGTGACCGTGCGGATCGATGAAACCGGGGGCGACCACGAGTCCGACGACGTCGAGGACCGTCTCGATCTCGGCCGCCTCGACCGCTGACAGGTCGCCGACGGCCAAGATCCGGTCGCCCAGGACACCGACGTCGGCCGCTCGGGCCGCGCCACCCGTGCCATCGATGACGGTCCCACCGCGGAGCAGGAGGTCGAAGCTCGTCACCCGGCGATGGTGACACGACGCGCCGCCATCCGGGGCACCGAACCTTGGCCGCTAGCCCGAAACGACCCCGTCGCGCATCTATCCTCCGTACGGCGGACGACTCCGTCGCCAGAGGACGACCGAATGACCGTCGAAGCCCTGCGTCGGCGCCGCCCCGAGACCCTCGGCGACCTGCTGTCGCTGTATGGCCGCGAGCTGCAGGGCGTGGCCAACCTCATCCTGCGTGACCGGACCGAGGCCGAGGACGTGGTGATCGAGACGCTGCTCACCGCCTTCGAGCACGGCGGTTCGATCCGCGACGAGCGGGCGTTGCGTGCCTGGCTCCTGCGGGTGGCGACGAACCGGGCGCTCGGGGCGCGGCGCAGGTCGGCACGCCTGGTCAGGCTCGATCTGACGCCGGAACGTGCCGGCGCCGACGACATGGCTTCGGAGTCGTCCGTCCGGCTTGTGCTCCTCGACGGCGTCGCCGACCTGCCGCTCCAGATGCGGGCCGCGATCGTCCTGCGCTACTACGCGGACCTGTCCGTCGAGGAGGTCGCGGCCACCCTCGGCAAGAGCCCCAACACCATCAAGGCCCAGCTCCAGACGGGTCTCGATCGACTTCGCATCCATGGCGGTCGCGCAGCGCGCCGATGTCCCCGTTGGTCACCCTGGTCAAGATCGGCCGGCCGGTCGCGTCCGTCTCGGCCAGCGTGCAGCCGGCCTCGGTGACCGTCCCGCTTCCGGTGCAGGCCGTCGTCAGAAGGTGCGCGTCGGCACCGGCCACTCGCTCGAGACCGGTTCGCTGGGCGACCGGCGGGAGGTCGTTGGTCGGCGTGAAGGTGCCGTTCGGGGCGACGAAGCCCCAGACCTGGTTTTCGTACGGCATGGGCAGCGAACGGTCGTGAGGTCTGGTTGCTGTTCGAAGGTCCCGGCGATCTCGGCGGGTCCGTCGCCTCGCTCAGCCTGTCCACGCCGAACGGCAGCCGCACCGAGTACGCCCGCGTCGGGACCGCGAGCAAACCGCGCATCCTTGGCATCGGCACTCCGCCCGACGGGGGCGTGCCTATGGTCGTCGTCGGCGACGGGTATGGGTTCGTCAACGCCTTCGTGGAGATCAACGCCGCGGGGTATGGCTCCGTCGCGGGGCAGGACGCGACTTCCTGGTTCGCCGGCTGGGCCGGCGATCAGACCGACTACGACCCGGACTGAGCGGCTGCCTCTGCTAAACTCCGCGTTCCGTGGGGCTATAGCTCAGCTGGAAGAGCACCTGCATGGCATGCAGGGGGTCCGGGGTTCGAGTCCCCGTAGCTCCACCAATGAGACCCGCCGATCATCACCCCTCGCCGGCGTGGCGGGGGGTGACCTGTCTCCGAGGACCCACGTGACCGAGACGACCGGAACCAACCACATCGCCGAGACGCCCGATCCGCGCGCGCGCATCGAGCGATACGCCGCCGCCTCGGTCGAACCGCGCTGGCAAGCGCGCTGGGCCGAGCTCGGGATGTACCGGACCGACCTCCACGACCCGGACCGCAAGAAGTTCTACCTGCTGACGATGTATCCGTATCCGTCCGGCGACATCCACATCGGCCACTGGTACATCATCACGCCGACCGACGCGATCGCCCGCTTCCATCGCATGCACGGCGAGAATGTGTTCCTCCCGATCGGCTTCGATGCGTTCGGGCTGCCGGCAGAGAACGCGGCCATCAAGAACAACATCAACCCGCGCGACTGGACGATGTCGAACATCGACAACATGCGTCGCCAGCTGCGGACGATGGGCGCGACGTTCGACTGGGAAGCGGAGGTCGTGACCGCCGATCCCGATTACTACCGCTGGAACCAGTGGTTCTTCCTCCAGTTCCTCCGGGCCGGCTTGGCCTACCGCAAGACATCGCCGGTCGACTGGTGCCCGAACGACGGGACGCTCGCACGGGAGCAGGTCGAAGGTGCGGACCGCCATTGCTGGCGGTGCGGTGCAAGGGTCGAGAAGCGCGACCTGGCCCAGTGGTATCTCAAGGTCACCAACTACGCCGATGAGTTGCTCGATTTCAGCGGGCTCCAGTGGCCGGAGCCGATCAAGACGCAGCAGACGAACTGGATCGGGCGGAGCGAGGGCGGCGAGATCGTGTTCGACGCGGCGCCGTCCGAGCACCACGCGGGCGGCGCCGAGCTGCGGGTGTTCACGACCCGCCCGGACACGCTGTTCGGGGCCACGTTCATGGTCCTCGCCCCCGAGCACCCGCTCGTCAGAGAGCTGACCGCGCCCGATCGAAAGGCCGAGGTCGACGCCTACCTCGCCCAGGCCGCCAACCGGACCGAGATCGACCGCCTGTCGACCGATCGCGAGAAGACCGGCGTTGCCATCGGGTCCGACGCGATCAATCCGGTCAATGGCGAGCGAATCCCGATCTTCGTCGCCGACTACGTCCTCGGTGGCTACGGGACCGGTGCGATCATGGCCGTCCCCGCCCATGACGAGCGCGACTACGCGTTCGCGATCAGGTACGGCCTTCCGATCCGGCGGGTCGTGGCCGCGCCAGGCGACGAGGAGCGCGAGCTCGACAGCGCCTATGTCGCCCATGCCGCGGGGGAGCGGCTCGTCAACAGCGGGCCACACACCGGTCTGCCAGCTGACGAGGGCGGCGTGGCGATCGTCGGCGAGCTTGAGTCGCGCGGCAAGGGACGGGCGGCCGTCACGTACCGACTGCGCGACTGGCTGATCAGCCGCCAGCGCTATTGGGGCACCCCGATCCCGGTGATCTACTGCCCCACCGACGGGATCGTGCCGGTTCCCGACGACGACCTGCCGGTCCGGCTGCCGGACACGGTCGACTACCACGGCAGCGGCGAGAACCCGCTGAACCGAGACGAGGCCTTCCTTAACGTCGCGTGCCCGGTCTGCGGCGGGCCCGCCCGGCGCGAGACCGATACGATGGACACCTTCATCGACTCGTCGTGGTACTGGTATCGCTACCTGTCGCCGGAGAAGAGCGGCAGCCCGATCGATCGCGCCCTCGTCGGCGAATGGACCCCAGTCGACCAGTACACCGGGGGAGCCGAGCACGCCGTGATGCATCTGCTCTACGCCCGCGAGTGGACGAAGATGATGCGTGACGTCGGCCTCGTCGAGCAGGGCGAGCCGTTCAGGCGGCTGTTCAACCAAGGCCAGATCCTGGGGCTCGACGGCGAGCGGATGTCGAAGTCGCGCGGGAATACGGTCGACCCCGACGACCTCGTCGCGCGCTACGGCGCGGACACCGTCCGACTGTTCCTGATGTTCATGGGTCCGTGGGACCAGGGCGGCCCCTGGAGCCCGACCGGGATCGGTGGCGTCCATCGCTTCCTGAACCGGGTCTGGACGCTGCTGCTCGACGCGAGTGGTCGCGAGCCGGGCGATCCCGATGCGGGCATGCTGCCGGCCGGCGAGTCGGATGCCGACGCCCGGGCGGGGCTCCGGTCGGCGGCCCACAAGACGCTGCGTGACGTCACCGCTGACTACGAGGCGTTCCGCTTCAACACGATGATCGCCAAGCTCATGGAGCTGGCCAACACGCTGTTCCGCTATCGCGGGACCTCGGTCGCCGGCTCGGCGGAATGGGACGAGGCGATCCGGCTGCTCTTGCTGATGCTGGCCCCAGCCGCCCCGCACATCACCGAGGAGCTGTGGAGCCGACGGCTGGTAGAGCGCGGTGAGCCCTGGGTCTCGATCCACGCTCAGACGTGGCCCGAGGTGGACCCGAGCGCAGTCGTCGAGTCGACGCGCGAGATCCCGGTCCAGGTCAACGGCAAGCTGCGCGACAAGGTCGTCGTCGCGGCCGATGCGACCCCGGCCGAGATCGAAGCCGCCGTCCTGGCACGCGACAAGATCAAGGCCATCCTTGACGGCCGCGCCCCGGATCGGATCGTCGTCGCCGGTGGCGGCAAGCTCGTCAACCTCGTCGTCCGATGACCGAGGTCGACCCATCCGTCGCTCGCCGCTCGGATCGACCGACTTCGGGCGCTCCAAGGGCTCAGTCCGCTCGACCCTGAGGCGGCGGC
>JBBQVJ010000091.1:0-9035 GCA_038211705.1 Candidatus Limnocylindrales bacterium
GACAGGTAGCTCGCGCTCTTGCCGTGGAGGATCCCGGTCAGGGCGGCGGCCAGGAACCGGTCGGTCCGGTCGTCAAGTTGGAGGGCGGAGCGGACGAACAGGAGCTGACCCAGCGTGCGTGGGTGGAAGGCGAGGGCGACCTCGACCGGGACGGTTTCGACACCATCGGTGGCGGGTGCGCCCGAGCCGGCGGCCGGCACCAGCGAGTCGGGCTCGCTGGGCGCGGCGCTGACGCGGGCCCCGAGCGCCAGCCAGTCGGCCGATCCAGCGTTCCAGGCAAGTCGCAGGCCGGCCAGGCGGGTGGCCGTCTGGGCGCGGGTCGCCGGGGCGACCTTGGCCGCGGTCAGCAGGTGGGCGAACGGGTTCAGGTCGTTGCCGACGCCCACCCGGCCCTCGGCGCAGGCTTGGAGCGGCGTCGTGCCACGCCCCGAGAAGGGATCGAAAACGACGTCGCCCGGTCGCGAGTAGCGCGCGATGAAGGCGTGGGTAAGGGCGGCCGGGAAGCTCGCCAGGTACGAGCACATCGGATGGAAGGCATGACCCCAAAGGCGCTGCTGATCCTTCCATTCGGGGGCGAGGGCGATCGGCGGCAGCTCGAGCGGGAGCTCGAGGGCGAGCTGGCCCGCGGCCGCGATGCGCGCAGGACGTGCCGACATGGGCGACCGGACCTCCCTCACCGCGCATCGATCCCGGTCGGTGCGTCGGGTCGCGGAGTGTAGCACGGCGGAATCGTGGTTCCTGAGGGGCGGCAGCGCGCTCGACACCCAGACCCAGGCGCCCTCACCTCGTCATCGCCGATGCGCCTGGGTCTCGACGCGAGACCGGCGCATGTCCGATGACTTCCGGCGGTGATGGAGGAATCGCGAAGCCTATTGCGGACGGCCCCGGCTGCCGCCAGAGTCACAGACACGGGGTTGATGCGATGAAGGGGGCTGATCAGGAACGGGCGGCCGTCGCCGCATTCGCCGTAGTTGGTTCCTGGCTTTCGCCCTGGTTCATGGTGTTTCCCGGCGCGGCGACGCTCAGATCGCGATCACACTGAGCGAGACGCCAATCACTCGGTGACACTAGGGGCACGTTAGTCTCATCATTCACGCTCGCCACGTCCCCGTAGCTCAGCGGACAGAGCAGCCGCCTTCTAAGCGGAAGGTCCCAGGTTCGAATCCTGGCGGGGGCGCCACGAACCCCGGGCCCACGGGGCCGCGCGGCCGGGGATACTGGCCGGCATGGACGCCTCGCCGATCCTCGCCCTCATCCCGGCCTACCAGGAGGGACCGCGGATCGCGGCCGTGGTCGAGCGGACCCTGACGCACCTGCCGGTCATCGTCGTCGACGACGGCTCGTCCGACGACACCGCGGCCCAGGCGGAGGCCGCCGGCGCCACCGTCCTGGTCCAGCGACCCAACGCGGGCAAGGGCGCGGCGCTGCGGGCCGGTTTCCGGTACGCCCTTGAGCACGGAGCGGAGGCCGTCGTGACCCTTGATGCGGACGGCCAGCACGACCCCGACGAGATCCCGGCCTTCCTCGCCGCGGTTGCCGAGGCGCGGCCGGAGCTGATCGTCGGGCGCCGCGACTTCGCCTCGATGCCGCCGGTCCGTCGTCTCTCGAACACGCTCGGTGGGCTGGTCTTCTCCGCCGCCGTGGGACGCCGGGTCGCGGACAACCAGTCGGGCTACCGGCTCATCGGGCGGCGCCTGATGACGGCCCTGCTCACCAGCCACGAGCACGGCTTCGAGTTCGAGGTCGAGATGATCGCCCGCTGCATCGCGCTCGGCCTGCCCATCGCCGAGGTGCCGATCCGGACCATCTACGCGGGAGAGCCCAGCCACATCCGGCCGTGGCGCCATTTCTGGCAGTTCCTGCGTGTCAGCCGCGATGCACGCAGGATCGTCAGGGGCGGCTGACGCGGGAACCTCCGGTGCTGCGAAAGCTCGTCGGCCGGGCCGCGACGTTCACCCCCATTGCCGTGATGCCGCTTCGGACGTACCATCTGCCATCCGACGGCACGCCACGGAGGTACCGGGAACCGTGTGCCGCTGAGCACCACCGGGAGTGCGATATGTCCGATCACAAGTCCGAGGTCAGCCCGACGGGCCAGGAAGCCGACCCCAGCGGCACGTTCAGCACGAACGGCACTGACCCCTATGGGAGCGACGAGCACGCATCGGAGGGCGCCGGTGAGGGCCGTCACTTTCTGGCCGAGCTCGCCAAGGCGATGCAGTCCACGGCGGCGGCGGAGCAGACCCGCAACGCCGAAGGGACCGAGCAGCGCCGGCAGTCGCACATCGACGCCATCCGCGCCCGCGAAGCCATCGAGGCCGAGGAACTGCGCGAGCTCGCCAAGGAAGACGTCAAGAGCATCGACGGCTGGTCCGACGGCGAGATCAAGCGCATCAAGCTCGAGCGTGAGCGGCGGATCGCCGCCCGTCGTGAGCAGCTCCAGGTCCGCCTCGAGGAGCATCGGACGGTCGTCGGACGCGAGGTCGAGGCCGTCGAAGCGGCCGTCGCCACCTATCGCGCCGACATCGAGCAGTATTTCCGGCGCCTGGAGTCCGAGACCGACCCGGTCGTCATCGCCCAGCTGGCCGGCAGCCGGCCGCCGTTTCCTGAGCTCGAGATGATCGGCCCCGACCCCATCCCGGTCAGTCTTGCGTCCCACGACGGCACCACCGAGATGCCCGCCCCGGCGGCGGTCGAGCCGGTCGCGGAACCGACTCAGGTCATCGAGGCCGTCGAGGTCGTCGCCCCGACCGAGGCGGCGCCACCGGACGAGGCGCCGCAGGCCCTCTACGAGATGCCGGCCGAGGACATCCCGGCCGAGGAAGCCCCTGTCGCCGAGACCCAGGCGGAGCACGCCGATGATGGCGCCGTCGAGGCAGAGGTCGCCACCGCGGCCGAGGATGACAGCCCGATGATCGGCGTCATGGACAGCGAAGCGGCCGCCGAGCCGACCGAGGCGTCATGGGTCTCCGACGCCGGCAACGCGGTCGCGGACGAGTCGCCCGACGGTGCTGAACCGATCGCCGCCGAGGCGGACGCGCCGGCCCAGGCGACCGAGCGATCCGAAGAGGAGGAGCCGGTCGCCGCCGGCGCCGAGGCGATGGTGGTCATGCCCCGGAGCACGAGCGCCGGGTCGTGGCTGCGCTGGCCGAACAACTCCGGCGGGGACGGCGGCCACTAGACCGAGCCGTCGGGCTCGTACCTGGATCACGAGCGGGTGACGCGCCGCCGCCTGCCCCGCTGGTCCGAGCTGCGCCCGTTCCTCCGCGTCCAGTCGCTTGGCGGTTCGCCGAGCGCCCGACGGCTGGCCGGTGCCGCAAGCATCGGTGACCTGCGTGACATCGCCCGCCGGCATCGGCCGCGGGCGGTCTTCGACTACGTCGATGGTGCGGCCGAGACGGAGACCAGTCTGCGCCGGTCGCGGGAGGCCTTTGGCCGGGTCGAATTCAGTCCGAGGGTCCTGCGCGACGTCTCGGCCGTCGATCCGTCGACCACGATCCTTGGCCGTCGCTCGAGCCTGCCACTGATCTTCGCGCCCACGGGGTTCACCCGGCTGATGCACCAGGAGGGCGAGCCCGCGGTGGCCCGAGTCGCCGACCGGCTCGAGATCCCGTACGTCCTGTCGACGATGGGCACGACCTCACCCGAGGACGTCGCCGCGGCCGCGCCCAACGGTGCCAACTGGTTTCAGCTGTACCTGTGGCGCGATCGCGATGCGAGCGTCGCGCTCGTCGAGCGCGCCCGGGCAGCCGGCTTCGGGGCGCTCATGCTCACGGTCGACACGGCGGTCGCGGGCGCTCGGCTGCGCGACTCGCGCAACGGCTTCTCTATCCCGCCCGCGCTGACACCGAAGACGCTCATGGACATCACGCTCCATCCCGGCTGGTGGTTCGACGTGCTGACGACCGAGCCGCTGCGCTTCGCTTCGATGGACGCCTGGGGCGGGACCGTCGCCGAGCTCATCGACCGCATGTTCGACCCAGCCCTCAACCTCAAGGACCTTGCCTGGCTGCGCGACCTCTGGACGGCGCCGCTCATCGTCAAGGGGATCCAGACGGTCGAGGACGCCCGGGCCGTCGTCGAGGTCGGGGTCGACGCGATCGTGGTCTCGAACCATGGCGGCCGCCAGCTCGATCGGTCGCCCGTCCCGCTCGAGCAGCTGCCGGCCATCCTCGACGCGGTCGATGGCCGGGCCGAGGTCTATCTCGATGGCGGGATCATGAATGGCGGCGATGTCGTCGCGGCGGTCGCCCTGGGCGCGGATGCCTGCATGGTCGGGCGGGCGTACCTGTACGGACTGATGGCCGGCGGCGAAGCCGGCGTCCAGCGCGCTGCCGACCTGCTCCAGCGCGACATCGTCCGGACGATGCAGCTCCTCGGCGTCCGCGACCTGACCGGGCTCCGGGACGGACGGGTCACGCTGCGCGACCGGTGACGCCGGGCGGGCCGCCGGCCCCGGCGCCTCCGGGGTGAGCCGGTAGAACCGCAGCGCGTCGTGGTCGAGGTCCAGGATCTCGGTGTGTCGGAACCCAGCCGCGTCGGCGTACCCACGCAGCGTATCCGCGCGCATGACCGTTCCGGTACCGGCCGAGGGCTGATCGGTCATCGCGGCGGGCAGGCAGCAGGCGATGCTGAAGCCATAGAACATCCGCTCGGCGGTGTCGGCCGGCGCCGTGAAGGCATCGGCGGTCTTCTCGTCCGCGAGGATCACGCTGCCGCCGGGGGCCAGCGTGGCCCGCATCGCCTCCAGCGCCTCGACGGGCTTGGAGAGGTCGTGTAGGGCCTCGATCATGACCGCCAGGTCGTAGCGGCCGGCCGCCTTCGGGTGGCCGGCATCGCGCGTCTCGAAGGTCACCCGGTCGGCCACCCCGGCCGCGTCCGCGTTGGCTCGGGCGAGGTCGATCGAGAGCGGGTCGAGATCGAAGCCGTCCACCCGCACGTTGGAGTAGGCGCGGGCGATCGCGATCGATGCCCAGCCGACGCCGCACGCGACATCGGCGACGCGCGCCGGCGGATCGGCCGAGAGCCGGGCGTGGACGTCGGGGATCGACGGCAGGTACGCCGACCCGAACGAACTTAGCAGCGATGGCCGGTTGAAATCGCCCTGCGCCTCGATCATGTCGCGCCCGTAGTCGGACCACTCGACGCCACCACCGGAGCGATACGCGTCGAGGAGTTGCGGCAGGACACCGGCGGACGCCACGAATGAGCGGGCCAGCGGCGCGATCGAGTACGGGCTCTCCGGATCGATCAGGGCTTCGGCGTGACCTGGCGGCAGCTCGAACCGGCGTTCGTCGGGCGGCGCCGCGGCATCGTCGACGAGCAGGATGCCGGTCGCAGCCTGCTGTTCGAGCCACTCGCGGGCGTACCGTTGGGCGATGCCGGTCCGGGTCGCCAGCTCGGCCGGCGTCGCGCTCCCGTCCGAGGCCAATGACCGATACAGACCGAGCCGATCGCCGATCACGATCGACAGCAGGTCGAACGCCGCCGCCCCCGCCTCGAAGACGCGTCCGACGAAGGCATCCGCGGTCAGATCGCGGTCATCGGCGGCGGTCGTCACCTGGCTCATCTCGTCCCCTCTCTGCCATCATTGGAATACGCCAATGCTAGCGATTGCCTGGACGAGGCGGGCGGTGCCGGGACGAGGCAGGCGGTGGCGGGCGGTGGCCGGCCTGCCCGGTTCAGACGTCGCGCCGGAAGGGAACCTCCGCGACCAGGATGTTGGCGTGCCCGAGCAGGGCTGTCTGGATCCGCCGGCCGTTCTCGTTGTACAGGAAACGCTCCCACCAATGGAGCGCCACATATTCGGGCAGGAGCACGAAGACGACATCCTCGACATGCTCGGCCGCGGCATCCTCGAGGAACCGGACGAGCGGTCGGACCAGCGATCGATACGGTGATTCGACGATGACCAACGCCGCGGTCGAGCCCTTCGCCCGATCGCTCGGTCGATGACACGGGCGGTCAGCCGGCCCTGGCGAGGGTGACGGCGATCACCCCGGTCGTTCCGCGGTCCAGCGTCAGTGTGGCTCCGGCGGCCTGTGCAAGGGCGAGGGCGACGGCCGCCACCGTCTCGGGTCGGGCGAGACCGACGATGCGAACGCGGGTCGCCATGCCCGTCGAGATGAGGGCGATGCCGGCCTCGATCTCAACCAGGTCTCGCTCGAGCGGGTCGGACGAGACCACCGGGAATGGCAGGAGGGTGGTCGGTTCCATGGGTCCAACGTAGGCTCAGGTCCCAAGAGGCAACTGGTCGGTGACCATGCCCCAGCGCTCAACAATCGCTCAAATCGTGGTGTCGGCCTCGGCGATCCGGTAGCCGACGCCCGGCTCGGCCACGATGAGCCCGCTGGCCCGGCCGGTCGGATCGGCGGTATCGAGCTTGCGCCGCAGTCGGCTGACGTAGACGTGGAGGTAATGCGCCTCGTCGCCGTATGCCGCGCCCCACACGGCCCGAAGCAGGCGACCGCGTGTCAGGAGCCGGCCCGGCTGCGCGATCATCGTCTTGAGCAACTCGTACTCCCGCGGCGTCAGGTCGAGCGGGCTGCCCGCCACCATGACCGTCCGCCGCCCGGCATCGAGCACGATCGAGCCCAGGCGGATACTGCCTGCGACGTCGGCCGTCGGGCCGGCGGATCGGCGCAGCAGCGCGCCGACCCGGGCACGCAGCTCGGGCAGGCCGAAGGGCTTGGTCACGTAGTCGTCAGCGCCGGTCTCGAGGGCGGTGACCTTGTCCGGTTCAGCATCGCGAGCCGACAGGACCAGGATCGGCGTCGTCGCGTCGCGCCGGATGCGCCGGATCAGGACCAGGCCGTCGGCGTCGGGCAGTCCCAGGTCGAGCAGGATGACGTCGGGCCGGGCCAGCTCCCAACTGGCGAGCGCCGACTGGACGTCGTTCGCCTCGGCTACGCGGTAGCCGTGGGCGATGAGATTGGCGGCGACCGAGCCGCGTGTCGCCTCGTCATCCTCCACCAGAAGGATGTGGGCCAGCGTCGGTGTCATCATCTTGCGGCATCGAGGGGTGGCTCGGGGGCGGCCTCGAGATCGATATCGACGGCCAGGCCGCCGAGCACCGACCGCCGAGCCGTCGCGGTCCCAGCCATGCGTTCGGCCATCCCGCGCACGATCGAGAGCCCGATGCCCATCCCGCGCCGGGCGCCCACGCCGGCTCGATCTCCTCGCTGGAACTTGTCAAAGACCCGTTCGAGGTCGGCGTCGCGGAGACCAGGCCCGGCATCCTCGATCGTGAGCCGGAGTCGACCGGGTCCCCCGCGCCGGGCCGTGATCGTGACGGGCGTGCCCGGCGGGGTGTGGTCGCCGACGTTGTCGAGCAGGTTTGCCACGATGGCATCGAACAGGACCGCGTCGACCCGAACTAACGGCAGCTCCGGATCGAGGTCGACCGCGACCGCTCGTTCGCCGAGGTTCGACCGCAGACGAGCCACCGAAGGTTCAACGAGGGCGGTCAGGTCGAACACCTCCAGATCGGGCTGCAGGGCGCCCGATTCGATCCGGCTGAGGTCGAGCACGGAGCGCACGAGGCGATCGAGCCGTTGGGCCTCGGCGTCGATCGTCTCGGCCGCCTGGCGGACGCCGTCGGGCGACAACGTGACGGCCGGATCGGCGAGATTGCCGGCGGTCGCCCTGATGCTGGCCAAGGGGGTCCGCAGGTCGTGCGAGACCGAGTCAAGCAGCGCGCTCTTGAGGGCATCGCTGCGGCGCGCGATCTCGGCACTCGTCGCCTCCTGTCGCAGCCGGTCGCGGCGCAGACTGAGCGCGAGCTGGTCGGCCCCGAGCGAGAGCAAACGGGTCGATTCCGCGTCCGGATTCCCTGAGCCCGCGGTCCTGACCGCCCACAACGAACCGAAGACCGTGCCACCGGTCTCGATCCGGATACGGTAGAGGTCGTCGGTCGGCCCCGGCCGTGCCACCTCCGTCCCGCGACCGACGGCGTCGTGTGACCGGATCCAGCGTGCCGGGGCGTCGCCGGGGGTCCGCGTCAGCGAGGTCACGATCGCCGAGCTGGGCAGCGGGCCGCTCAGCGTGTCGGCCAGCACGCGTTCCTGCGCGCCGCCGTCGAGCGTGATCCAGACACGGTCGAGGGCCGCGTCCCGGGCTAGTCGCTCGACGATCTGGTCGGCGACGTCCTCGGTCCCATCGGCGGTCGCCAGGAGGCGGCTGATGGTGAACAGGCCGGTCGCCTCGACCGCCCGCCGATCGGCCTCGGCGGCACGCTCCCGCCCGAGCGCGGCGAGCCGGCCGACGGCGATCGCCACGATCAGGACCAGGACGAGATTAAGCAGCTCACTCGTGTCCGAGATCGCGAGCGAGAAGCGCGGATCCGTGAACAGCAGGTCGTAGACGAGGAAGGCCGCGAACGCGGTGCCGACCGCCACGGTCCCCCCGACCGAGCCGACCACCACAACCGCCACCAGGTAGACCGCCGAGGCGTCGGGGATCGCCGCCGTCCGCTCGAGGATGGCGATGAACAGCGTCCCGAGGGCGATGGTCGCCGCGGCGAGACCGGCGACCCGCCACGCGTCGCGCGTCGGGCGCCCGAGCGGGAGTGCTCTCGCGATCCGGAGGTCCATCGGGGGGATGGTACGTCGGCGGACGGCGCGATCCGGTCGCTTGACAACCGGACGGGCGCCGCCCATACCGGATGCATGCAGCGATCCGATGGCAAGCCGACCGGTCCGATCGACGGTAGCTCACCCGGCACGTACTCGCCGCCCACGTGGCGCGGGACCCTGGCCATGCTGACGCTGACCATCATCCTCCTTGGCCTGGTGGCCGTCGGCTTCTTCTGGGCCGTCAGCCAGCCGGGGAGCCCGCCGATCGACGTCAACTTCCCCCTTCCGGGCTGATCCCCAGGGCCGCGCGTGGCCGGTGGTCAGGTTTGGTACTGGCGGGTATACCAAAGTACGGCTAGGCGGGACCCCACCCCCACTCCTACGCTCTGCCACACAGCGGGCCGGACCCTACCCCTGAGCACCACAGGGACCCGAACCGTCGAGATAACGTGCAGAGCGAGG
>JBBQVJ010000092.1:0-8975 GCA_038211705.1 Candidatus Limnocylindrales bacterium
CGAGTCCGACTGAGACCCGGAGGAGCCCCGGCGTGATGCCGGCGTCGAGCAGCTCGGCCTCGGTGGACTGCCGGTGGGACGTCGACGGCGGGTGGACGACCATGGTGTGGACGCTGCCCAGCGAGGCGGTCAGCTCGGGAAGGGTCAACGCGTCGATGACGGCCCGACCCGCGACCCGGCCGCCCTCGACCTCGAAGGCCAGCATGCCACCGGCCACGCCGGGCCGAAACTGCCGCATCGCGACGTCGTGCTGCGGGTGGCTCGGGAGCCCGGGATAGAGAACGCTGCGCACGCCGTCCTGACGCTCCAGCCAGGCCGCCAGTGCCGCTGCCGTCGCGGCGTGTCGCTCGGCCCGGATGGCGATGGTCAGGATGCCGCGCAGGACGAGGAAGGCCTCGAGCGGACCGAGTGTCGCGCCGGTGTCGACCTGGACACGCTCGACGTCGGCGATGAGCGCCGGGGCGCCGGCCACGACACCGGCGATGACATCGCTGTGACCGCCCAGGAACTTGGTCGCCGATTCGGCGACGAGGTCCGCGCCGAGCTCGAGCGGGCGGCAGACGTACGGCGAGGCGAACGTGTTGTCGACGACGTACATCGCCCCGTGGTGGTGGGCCAGTTCCGCCAACGCCGCGTGATCCGCCACGAAGGTCGTCGGGTTGGCGATCGTCTCGGCGTATAGGACGCGGACCGGGCCGCTCGCCAGGGCCGCCGCGACAGCGTCGAGATCGGTCGTGTCCACGATGTCGATCCGGACCCCGAACCCACCGAAGACCCGGAGCAGCTGGGCGCGCGTCGAGCCATACAGCGCGACCGGCGCCACGATCCGGTCGCCCGCCCGGACCAGCGAGGCGAGCGCCGCGTGGATGGCGGCCATCCCGGAGGCGAGCGCGACGCCGGCGCCACCGCCGGCCAGCTCGGCGTAGGCGCTTCCGAGCGCGCTCGTGGTCGGGTTCGAGATCCGGCTGTAGGCGTACCCGGCCCGACCGTCGGCGGCGACCGTGCCGAGCTCATCGGCATCGGCCGACGCGAACGTCGCGGTCTGGTAGATCGGCACGCTGGTCGGCGTCTGGTCGACGTCCGGCGCGCGCGAGGCCGCCCGGATGGCGCGGGTCGAGAAGCCGCGGGCGCTCGATGGCGGTCGGCGGTCGGAGTCGCTCACGGAGCGATGCTACACCGGTGTGGCGGGTCGGCCGGTTCGCCCGATCAGAACGCCCGTGACGCGGTCCTTGCCGGCGTGCTTCGAGGCGTACATCGCGCCGTCGGCGCTGATGATCAGCTCGTCGGCGGTGCGGCCATCGTCGGGATAGGCCACCACGCCGATCGAGAGCGATGGCCGGGGCATGCCCGTCGGCGTGTCGAGCGCTATGGCATGGACCCCCAGCCGGATCTTCTCGGCCAGGACGAAGGCGCCGGTCGGGTCGGTCTCGGGCAGAAGCACGACGAATTCATCGCCGCCGTAGCGAGCCGCCGTGTCGATCGCCCGGACGCCGAGAGTGATGACCTCGCCCACGCCACGCAGGACGCGGTCGCCATGGAAATGGCCCAGCCGGTCGTTGATCGCCTTGAGTTCGTCGAGGTCCATCATCAACAGGCAGAAGCCACGACCGGACCGGGCGCTGCGCGCGATCTCACGATCGATGGCGGCGAAGAAGAAGTTGCGGTTGAAGAGCCCAGTCAGGGAATCGACGGTCGACAGCCGGATCGCCGCGTCGCGCGTCCGGCGTTGCGCCCGGGCGATGACCATGGCGACGTACGAGAGCAGGATCAGCGCGGTCAGGTTGACGCCCACGATCGCCGCCGCTCCCGGGCCAAGCGTCGTCGCGGTCGTGCCGGCGGCCACCGCGAGCACGTAGCCAAGACTCGCGGCACCGGCCAGCGCGACCGTGATGACCGGCGAGACGACCAGCGCCGCGCCACCGACGATCAGCGGGAAGGCGAAGAAGAACGGGCTGGCGTCGCCGCCAGTGAGCGCCACCAGGAGGGTCGCGACGGTGATCGCCACCGACCCCTCCACGACGAACTTGGCTGGGCCCAGGGTGTCGGCTGGCAGGAGGTCGTGGATGACCACCACGAACAGTCCGGCGAAGGCGAGCAGCACGAAGATCGCCGGCTGCGTGGCGGGCCACAGCCCGGTCGCGGCCACGATCGCCGTCGTCATCAGCAGGAAGATCCAGGACACGATGCGGACCACCCGATCGTAGGTCTGGGTCGGGACGCCGTCGTCGGCGACGGAGCCATCGAGGCCGCCGGTGATCGCCGCCTCTGCGGCGCGACGCTCGACGTCCATGCCCTTGATCGGCTCGCGGGTCAGCGGGCTCGACCGACCGATCATCGGCGGGACGAGGATGATCGCCATCAGGGCGAGGTTGGCGACCACGATGGCGACGATCAGGATCAGGAGCGGCGCGACGGGCAAGCGTCCCCCTCACTGGCTCGTGGGCGCAGGCGATGGCGCCCTCGCATCGTGATCATCTTAGCGACCCATCGCGCGACGCCCGGTGCGCGGGCGGTGGAACGGTGCCCTCGGTCAACGCGTTCCGTCGCGCTGCGACGTGGAACGACGTCAGCGCGTGCCGTACTGGTAGGTCTGCTTGACCAGCCGCAGGTAGACGAAGGTCTCCGTGTCGCGCACGCCATCGATCGCCCGCAGGCGCTCGGCCAGGAAGACGAGGAGGGCCTCGTTGTCCTCGCACACGGTCTCGATCAGCAGGTCGTAGGAGCCGGCCGTGATGACCACGTAGTCGACCTCGGGCATGTCGGCCAGGTGCTCCGCGACCTCGATCAGCTTGTCGCTCTCGCAGCGGATGCCGATCATGGCCATCTGGTGGAAGCCGAGCTTGAGCGGGTCCGTGACGCCCACCACCTGGAGGATGCCGCGCTCGATGAGCCGGTTGGTCCTCGCGCGGACCGCCGCCTCCGAGACGCCGAGGTCGGCGGCGATCTGGGTGAACGGTCGACGACCGTCGGCCTGGAGGTGCTCGATGATCCGCTTGTCGAGGGGCGACACGTCGTCCGACCCGCGGTTCGTGATCGTGCGAGATCGCTGGGGTCGCTCGGGGAGGCTCATCGGTTCGTCACTCGGCGATCAGGTGTTCGCATCGCGGGCGGCATGCTAGCACGCGACCTTCCGGGTCCGGAACGAACGTCTCATGCTCCGCCCTCGAGGATGCGAAGGGCCGGCGCGATCGCCCGGATCGAGGCCAGGCTGATCGGGTCAAGGACGAGCTGGACGTGGCTGATCCCCTCGTCGGCGAAGCCCCGCAGGGCCCGGGCGAGCTCGGCCGGCTCAGCATCGACCGGCGGGATGGCGGTCTGACCGGCATCGCCCTGGAGCCGACCCGCGCCACCGGGAAGCCGGACAAGCACCGCGACCGTGCGCTCGACGGCGGCCGGGTCGCGACCGACCTCCCGGCACGCCGTATCGACCAGGTCACGGAGCGGCGCGATGCCCTCCGGCCGGTTGCCGGTGTCGTTGAACCAGGCGTTCCAGCTGTCGGCGTGGGCCATGGTCGCCCGGAGCATCCGCGGTCCCTTCGAACCGATCATGAGCGGCGGTCCGGCTGGGCGCGGACCACGGGGCAGCAACTCGCAATCGCGGGCCTGGTACCAGCGGCCGTCGAAGTCGATGGCGCCGTCGCGGAGCAGCGTGCGGATGATCGTGAACGCCTCCTCGAATCGGTCGATCCGATGGTCGAACGGGTAGCCGAAGGCGCGGAACTCGGTCTCGTTCCAGCCGGCACCCAGGCCGAGCACGAACCGGCCACCGCTCAACTCGTCGATCGTGACGGCCTGCTTGGCGAGCAGGGCCGGATTGTGAAAGTTGGTGCAGGCCACGAGGGGGCCGAGCTCGATGCGGCTGGTCGAGGTGGCGATGGCGGCCAGCAGCGTCCAGGCCTCCCACGGACCACGGGCTGGCCGGTCCGGCCAGCGATAGAGCAGGTGCTCGCCGACCCACACGGAGTCGAACCCGAGGTCCTCGATGGCGCGGATCATGTCGAGCAGTTCGGACCAACGGACCTCGCGCTCGACCTCGGGGAGCTGGATACCGACATTGAGCGGGCGGGCGCTGCTAGTCACGGACATCAGCGAAGCGTAACGACCGTTGACAACGGACATCGGCATCGGGCATCTCCGCCGAGACACCCGCTACGCCACGCGCCTGCAGCATGGGGCCATCCGGGCCGCCGCCGTCTGACGACGTGCACCGGAAGGGCCGCCGGCCACAGCCACGAGCCACGCCCGTGGCCGGGCGCTGCACCTCAGTCGTCGGCCGGTGGCGCGTCGGAGAAGAGCGTTAGCTGGAGGCCGCCAGGCGCCTCGAGCCGCGCGTTGTCGGTCTGCCACGGTGTCCGGGTCGCCTCGGCGATGACCGTGGCCCCGGCCGCCGCAAGGACCGCTGTCATCGCCCGCGAGTCCTCGACCGCCAATGCCACGCGGATGTGGCCGGCCACGCGCCGCCCGACCTCGACCCGGTCGATGAACTCGGCCTGGGCCGGATCGGCGATCTCGAGCGTGGCCCGGCCGGCCTCGAGGATGACGACCCGACCATCGGCCGACGAGAACGACGCCCGCTCCGGCAGACCCAGAACGTCGCGATAGAAGCGGACCGCCTCGTCGTAGTCGTCGGCGGTGACGACCAGCCGCATCTCGCGGACCGGGCCGGGTTCAGTCAGCGACGCATTCGCGTCAGCCGGTGTCATCGAGCTCCTCGATCGTCGCCTCGGATGGCTCGCGGGTCGCCTGGAGGCGCTCGGCGGCGGCCTCCGCACCGCGCATGACGCGCAGGACGTTGCCGCCCGCGATCGCGCGCACGTCGTCGTCGGTATACCCGCGACGCAGCAGCTCGCCCAGGAGATTCGGGAACTCCGAGACGTCCTCGAGGCCGTCGGGCAGGAGCTCGCCGCCGTCGAAGTCGCTGCCGATCCCCACGTGCTCGACACCCATCACCGCGCGCAGATGATCGATGTGGTCGGCGACCTGGCCGATGGTCGTTCGCGGGGCGGGGTGCTCGGCCAGCCAGGCCAGTCGCGACTCGCGCAGCTCGGCGACCGGTGTGTCGGGGTGGTCGAGCAGGTAGGCGTCCTCGGCCGCCTGGGCGGGCGCCATGTGGTTGGCGACCTCGTTGGAGATGAAGCCCGACAGGAAGACCGCCATCACCACCCCGCCGTTGCCGGGGATCCGTCTGAGGATCTCGTCGGGCACGTTGCGGGGGTGCTCGGTCACCGCGCGGGCGCCCGAGTGCGAGAAGACGACAGGCGCCTCGGCGACGTCGAGCGCGGCGGCCATCGTGCCCGGTGAGACATGGCTCAGGTCGACCAGCATCCCGAGCCGGTTCATCTCGCGCACGACCTCGCGTCCGAAGGGAGTCAGCCCGTCGTGCTGCGGCGGGTCCGTCGCGGCGTCGGCCCACCGGGTCGTCCGCCAATGGGTCAGCGTCATGTACCGGACGCCGCGGGCGTAGAGCTGGCGCAGCACGCCCATCGAACTCGCGATCATCGATCCGCCCTCGAGCCCGATCAGCGAGGCGACCCGGCCGTCGCGGAACGCGGCGTCGACCTCATCGGCGGTCGTGGCCAGCCTGAACGCCTCGGGGTAGCGCGTGACGAACCCGTGGACGATATCGAGCTGCTCGATCGCCATCCGGAGCGCCTCGAGCTCGGGCAGGTCGGCCGGCACCCAGACCGACCAGAACTGGCCACCCACGCCGCCGGCCCGCAGCCGCGGGATATCGGTGTCGAGACCCTCGACGTGTCCACGCAAATCGACGGTCGAGGTGGCCAGCCCGACCCGCTCGCGCAAGGCGATCGCGAGATCGTTGTGGCCATCGATGAGCGGTGCGTCGCGGAGGATGGCGCGGGCACGAGCAACGAACGGGTCAGCGGCCATGGCTCCGTATCTTAGGTGTCGCGCCGCGCCGACGATGATCGATGTCGGCGGGCACCGCCGTGACCGCCGACACGATCGCCGCGAACGATCCGACCCGAATGGATCGGATCGTGTCGTCACGACCCCTCGTCCAGGGCAGCGATCCATGCTTCACGGGTCGGAACGACTGGCAGCAGGAACGCCATGACGAGGTACACGAACAGGAATCCACCAGCGGTGACCAAGGTCAGCACAACGAAGATCGAGCGGACCCAGGCGATTCGGATCTCGGCGTAGGCCGACAGACCTGTGCAGACGCCAGCGATCGATTGACCCTCGCGGATCCGGTAGAGGCGGCGTCGGCGGTGCGTGCGATCCGCGACGACCGGCGTCGGGCGATCGTCGACCCCGCCAACCGATCCGACCTCGGCGAGGACGGCGTCGATGTCGGCGCCGGTGAGGATCCGATCGTCCGCGCCGAGCCGATCGGCGAGCTTGGCGCCGATCGATCGCTCGAGGTCGCCCATGACCTCGACCTGGTCCGGGTCAGCGGTGAGGCGGGACCGGGCATCGTCCAGGTACCGACTGAGCGCGTCGTACGCGCCCGCGTGGATCCGGAATGGATTGGCCTGGCCTTCCAGGTCGATGACGATCACCTTGTGCATGGCTTCAGTTCCCCAGTTCGTCGATGAGGTTGGTGAGGGACGTCCAGTAGTCCCGGAACTCGCGCAACTGCGCTCGACCGTCGTCGGTGAGTCGGTAGTACTTGCGCGGCGGACCAGTCGCCGACTCTTGCCACTGGTAGTCGAGCAGCCCCTCGCGTCGCATCTTGCTCAGCAAGGGGTAGAGCGTTCCCTCCTGGGTCGCGAAATCGGTCGTGGTCAGACGCTTGATGATGTCAGCGGCGTAGACCATGTCGGCGGACACGACGCCGAGGATGAGAAACTCGAGCAGGCCCTTGCGGAGGGCAGTGAGCTTGGTGGGGTCGATCATCATGCTACCTTTCTACGCCAAGGTAGCATTGTGGCCTGACGCCGTCAAGACAGATGCGACGCGGGCCATTCGCGGTCGCGACCTGAGGACTCCCCCGCTCGAGACCGAACGTCGGATCCGGATCACGGTCGCGAGTGGACCGTTGAGGCTGTCGCCCCGCAACACTTGGAAGCATGTGCCGGATTCGCGGAGCACCGCGGGGTCGGGGTCACCGAATAGGGCGAGCAGTGGCGGAATGCACCGGCAATCCGACGTTCAGCAGCCAGCGAACGGCAAGCATCAGGATCGCGACGCCGAGAATGGCGTAGATCGCCTGGAGTGGCGGCTCGTTGCTATAACCGATGATCGCCATTTCCACGGCGACCCAGATGAGCAGCCCGGCCCCGACGACGAGAGCCAGGAAGGGTGCCACGGGGTGGCGGGCCCAGGTGAGAACGGCGGCGAGGAGCGGCCCGAGTCCGGATGACGCTGAACAGGATCAGCCCCGGCACGAAGTAGGTGTCGAAGGGTGAACCGGCCAATGCCGAGAGGGGCAGCGGCATGAACTCGCCGCGCGGCGCGATCATCAAGACCACGCCCCCACCCAACGCGCCGACACTCAAGAGGACCTCGAGCGCGAAGGCCGCGTTCGCAACTCTGCTCAGTGGCTGGGACCTTCGATCCATCCGCTCCTGACGGACCTTCTTGTCGCGCCCGTTCGATCTCCGTCAGCCCGACCGAAGAGGTAGCCGCCGAATGCGATCACCCAGAGGATCTTGCGGTCGCCGTCAGCGAGGCGGAACGAAGCCGCCTGGCCGCCGACCTGCATGACGGACCGCTTCAGGATGTCCTGCTGCTGGCCCGCCGACTCGATGACACAGGGGATACCGAGGGCGCGATGCTCGCCCGGAGCATCGGTGCCGAGCTGCGTGAGCTGTCCGGGGACCGGGCGATCTCGCCTTTACGCGACGCCCAGCGACGACGGCCCCGGCGCTGAGCGCACGCGAGATCGAGGTAATCAACCTGGTGGCTACAGGTTGCAGCAACGACGAGATCGGCCGCAGTCTGGGGATCATGTCGAAGACGGTGGAGGCCCACATCGGGCGCATGTTCATCAGGGCCGACGTCCACTCCCGGACTGAGCTTGCGATCCGCGCGGTCCGCGAGGGTTGGCTCGATCTCCCGAGCGAGGCGCCGACCTGAGACTGATCGGGGGCATGTGAAATCAGTGGTATTTGCGAGAGCAACTACCGGGCTCTGGGCAGGACCACTAGAGTTGATATGCGTGCCGCGACGTAGTGGATGGTCGGGGAGGCGGGACTCGAACCCGCGATCTCGTGCTCCCAAAGCACGTGCGTTACCAGGCTACGCTACTCCCCGGTGATTTACGCTCAGTAATCACATGATACTCGGTCATTCCGTCAAGTCGACTGGACCTTCACCGCTCATATCGCATATGCTGTTCGCCTGTTCGTGCCACCGGAACGAGGCGAAGGGCCATGCGACCTGCTCCTACTGACGCGCCCCATTCTACGGTCCCCGGCGAGTTCGACGATCTCCTGTCGAGTTGGCGACGCCACCTGCGGGCCCAGCGGATCAGCCCGGCCACGATCTCGACGTACTCGACGGCGGTCTCCCAACTAGCCACCTTCCTCGGGCGCCAGGGCATGCCGACCTCGCCAACGACGGTCCGCCGCGAGCACATCGAGGCGTTCATCACCGACATCCTCGACCGCCTAAAGCCGGCGACCGCCCACAACCGCTACCGCGGCTGCCATGCGTTCTTCCGCTGGCTGCTCGAGGAAGGCGAGATTCGCGATAACCCGATGGAGCGGATGAAGCCTCCGCGACTGCCGGAGGAGCCGCCGCCGGTCCTTCGGGAGGCCGAGTTGCGGGCCCTCCTGGCTGTCTGCGAGCGGGACAAGACGTTCGCCGGCCGGCGCGACGAGGCCGTGCTCCGGATCTTCATGGACACCGGCGCTCGGCGGGGCGACGTCCTGGGGCTGAGCGTCGCCGACGTCGACCTCGAACAGGCGCTCATCCGAGTGACGGGCAAGGGCAGCCGTATTCGACTCGTGCCGCTCGGTGCCCAGACCATCCGGGCCGTCGACCGCTACCTCCGCGCCCGGGCGAAA
>JBBQVJ010000093.1:0-8829 GCA_038211705.1 Candidatus Limnocylindrales bacterium
TGAACCCATACGCCCTTGCGGACACTAGCTCCTGAAGCTAGCGCGTCTACCAGTTCCGCCACCTCGGCGTGGACCGTGCGCGACCGGCGTTACCGGCCCGCAGCGAGGCGCCATGTTAGCACATCCCAAAATCGATCAGCCAAGTCGGCGACCTGGCTGACGGCGGGTCCCTGGAGCGTGTCACGGACCACGATCGACTCGTCCGCGAAGGCGAGCGGGAGCACGTAACGGCCCTTCGAGAGCAGCACCTGGAGGGCGGCATACGCCGCCGTCCGCTGCGACTGGGTGCCCGGTCCGCGAGCCTTGACCAGGAGCGCGTCGAGGGCGGGATCCTGGAGCCCGATGACGTTCGAGCCGCCGGTAACCGTCTGGCTGGAGGCCAGCAGCGGGTACAGGTCGGGATCGAGGCCGATCGTCACGTCGCCTACCGCGGCGGTGAACTTGCCTGTCGCCAGCCGGCCGGTGACGAACTCGCCCGGCGGCAGCGGAACGTGGGTCACCCCGAGCCCGATCGCCGTCCAGTTCCGGGCCACGATCCTGGCCGTCTCGAAGGCGGCCGGGTTGGACGCCTGGTCCGGGCTCAGCAGATCGAACCGGATGGGCGTCTTGGCCGTGCCGAGATGCCAGCCGTCGGCGCTCAATGTCCAGCCGGACTTCTTGAGTGTTTCGATCGCGGCGATGGGGTCGAATGGCACGGACGGGTCGGCCGCCGGATCGAACAGCGCCGAGGATGGCGGGATGGGACCGGTCGCCGGACGCGCGGCCGTGGCGAACGCATCGTTGACGATGGTCGGCCGGTCGATCGCGCCGAGGAGCGCGGTCCGCACGGCGGGAGTGGCGAACTCGGGATGTCCGGGCCGCAGGTTGAACAGAACGGTGGTCAGGGTGGAGCCGGGATAGCGCAAGGCCCGACTGTCACCGGCTTCGGCCAGGTCGCGGGTCAGCCCCGGGGACAGCCCCGACGCGGCATCGAGGTCGCCCTGTCGGTACGCGGCGGCGAGCGCCTCCGGGTCGTCGAAGAACTGGAAGTCCATCTCCGACAGGTAGGGGGTGGGGCGATCGGGACGCGAGGCCGGGGCCGGGGTGGCCAGCGAATCCGTGGCGTGCGGGGCGCTCCCGTCGGTCGGCTCGTCGGGTCCGAGGACAGACACGGCCGGGATGAGCTGCGCCGTATCGTTGCTCAGGCTGGCCACCGCGAATGGCCCGGACCCGATCGGCTGGCGGCTGAACGAGCGGTCGGCCAGCTGGTCGACCGGGATCCCCTCGAGGATATGGGCCGGCGCGATCGGCTGAGTCGCGGCCTGGAGGAAGCCGCCCAGCGGCGTCTTGAGGTGGAACGTGACCACCCTCGACCCGTCGGTCGTGACCGTGACCTCGTTCCACGATCCGGCACCAGGCCCAGTGTACTTGGGGTCCTGGAGGACGTGGACCGTGAATGCCACGTCACCGGCGGTGACCGGCTCGTCATCGTGCCAGCGGGCATCGGCCCGGAGCTGGAAGGTCCAGACGGCCCCGGTCCCATCGACCGACCAACGCTCCGCGAGGTCCGGCACGATCGTGCCCGACGGCCCGTTGCGCACGAGCCCGGCGAAGACCAGGGCGACAAGGTCGCGGTCGGCTTGGGTCCGGGCACTGAACGGGCTGACCGACACGGGGCGGCCGAGGACGCCTTCGCGGTACGGGCGATCGGTGGCGGCGTCGGCCGTGGCGACCGGCGCGTTGGTCGTGGCGGTGACGGGGAGCAGTGGCGGGAGACCCACGATGCCCGCGATGATCGCGAGCAGCGCGACGAGGGTTCCGACCACGAGCGAGTCGGTGCGGGTCATCGAGCTCCGAGCGGACGATCGGGCGCGGCAGCGGGCCGCGGGCCGAGGTCAGGCGGCGGTGGGCGCCGGCGCGAAGATGAAGGATGCCAGCGAGAAGACGATGAACAGGACGAGCAGGACGAGCGTGAACTGCCACAGCCGGCGCTCGACACCCCGGCGACTGCGGTAGACCGCCGAATCGCCACCGAAGGTCCCGGACAGGCCGACACCCCGGGCCTGGAGCAGGACCGCGATGATGAGCCCGATGCTGACCAGGATCTGGCCGATCGCCAGGAGGGGGTCCACGGATCTACGCTCCTCTGTTCGCTTCGGCGACGGATGCTATCACAAGATGCGCGAGCGGCCGGTCATGCCGTCCCAGCGCGGGAGTCCGGCGAGCTGGAGCAGGGTCGGCGCGACGTCGGCCAGCACGCCGTCGGCGAGGGTCAGGTCCCGGGCCGCTCGACCGACCAGGACGAACGGCACGGGATTGAGCGAGTGCGCCGTGACTGGCTGCCCGACCGCGTCGCGCAGCTCGTCGGCGTTGCCGTGGTCCGCGGTGATCGCCAGCAGCGCGCCCGGTGCCGCCGCGTCGTCGGCGTCGACGTGGCCGATTGCGGCCACGATCCGGGCGAGACAGCCGTCGATGACGCCGAGGGCCGCCAGCGTCGCGTCCCAGACACCGGTATGGCCGACCATGTCGGCGTTGGCGTAGTTGGCGACGATGAAGTCGTACTCGCCGGAGTCGATCGCCTCGACGAGCGCCTCGGTGACGCCGGCCGCGCTCATCGCCGGCTCGAGGTCGTAGGTCGCCACCCGCGGGCTCGGGATGAGCTTGCGAACCTCGCCCGGGTACGGGACCTCGACCCCACCGTTGAAGAAGTACGTGACGTGGGCGTACTTCTCGGTCTCGGCGACGTGGAACTGTCGCCAGCCGGCCTCCGAGAAGGTCTGGGCCAGCGATCGTGCCTGCTCTGGTGGGAATGCGACCGCGACGGGCAACCCCGCCTCGTACTCGGTCATGGTCACCACGAGCAGACGGGTCGGTGCCGGCTGGCCGTCCGGGCCGGTCCGGTCGAAGCCCGTGAAGACCGGGTCGGCGAGGGCGTGCGTGAGCTGGCGCACCCGATCCGCCCGGAAGTTGGCGTGGATCACCGGGTCGCCCGATCGGACCCGGCCGTCCACCCCGTCGATGACGGTCGGGCCCAGGAACTCGTCGTTCTCGCCCCGCTCGTAGCCGGCCTTGATGGCCGCCGAGGCGCCAGGCGCGCGGTCGCCGGCCCCATGGACGATCGCGTCATAGCCCCGTTCGACGCGCTCCCAGCGGCTGTCCCGGTCCATCGCGTAGTAGCGGCCGCCGATCGTCGCGATGCGCGCGTCCGGGTGCGCGGCGGCCAGCCGGTCCTCCAGCGCTGCCACGAACGCAAGGGCCGACCGCGGTGGCGTATCGCGCCCGTCGAGCAGGGCATGGACCCTGACCTCGGGCACGCCCTGCCGCGCCGCCAGCCTGGCGAGCGCCACCAGGTGACGATCGTTGGCGTGGACGCCGCCTGGGCCGATGAGGCTGATCACGTGGAGCCGGCCACCAGGTCGGGCCGCCAGCTCGGTGGCGGCGAGCAGCGCCGGGCGCTCGAAGAAGCTGCCATCGGCGATCGAGGCGTCTATGCGTGGCAGGTCCTGGAGCACCGGCCGGCCGGCGCCCAGGTTGAGGTGGCCGACCTCCGAATTGCCCATCTGCCCGGGTGGCAGGCCGACGGCATCCTCCGAGGCGCGCAGGACCGCGTGCGGCCAGTCGCGCAGGAGGCCCCGCCAGGTCGGCATCGGCGCCGCGGCGATGGCGTCGGTCGTCGGGTCACCACCGATGCCGAAGCCGTCGAGGACGACGAGGACGATAGGTCGCGGGCGCCGGTGGGCGGATGCGTCGGGGTCGGGCTTCGGGCGCGTCGGGTCGGTCGCCGCCTCGGTCTCGGTCACGCGGCCGCGCCGCGGGCGGCGGCGGTCAGCCCGGCCCGGGCGACGATCCCGGCCATCTCGTCGGGCTTGAGCGAGGCGCCCCCGACGAGGGCGCCGTCGATCGACGGCTCGGCCAGGAACTCTGCGATGTTGGCCGAAGTGACACTGCCGCCGTAGAGGACCGGCACACCCTCGGCATCGAGTCCCAGCCCGAGCGCCGCCAGCGCGTCGCGGATCGCTTCGGCCATCGCCGCGGCGTCACGACCGCTGGCGTTGCGGCCGGTGCCGATCGCCCAGACCGGCTCGTAGGCGACGACCAGCCCGGCCGCCAGCAGGACCGCCGGATCGTGATCACGCAGTGCCCCGTCGAGCTGTCGCCGGACGACCTCGTCCTGACCGCCGGCCTCGCGATCGGCGAGCTGCTCGCCGACGCAGAGGATGGGGCGCAGCCCGGCGTCGATCGCCCTGGCCAGCTTCCGGCCGATCAGCTCGTCGGTCTCGTCGGCGTCACGCCGGCGCTCGGAGTGGCCGACGATGACCCAGTTCGCGAGCCCGATCAGCATCGGTGCCGAGACCTCGCCGGTGTAGGCCCCCTGGAGCTCGTGATGGACGTTCTGGGCGCCGATCCCCACGTCCGGGTCGTCCTCGGCGACCGCATCGCGGACCGCGGCAAGGCTCACGAACGGCGGGCACAGGACCCGGATCACGCCCTCGACCCTGGTTCGGGCGGCGATCGTCCGGGCCAGGGCGCCCGCGTCGGCGGGCGTCGTGTGCATCTTCCAGTTGCCGGCCACGATCACGTCGCGCATCAAGGCATCATGCCAGAGTGGGCTGGCCAGGACCGCTGGGCTCGGTGTCGAGGGTCGCCAGGCCCTCCAGCCGCTCCAGGGCCCGCTGGACTGCCGAACGGTGGATCTCCAGCCGTTCGGCCAGCTCGGCGAGGCTCGCCTCGGGCGTGGCGCGCCGGGCGTCGGCCACCAGCCGGACGATGTAGGGCTGCTTCGGAAGCCGCCCGTCGGCATCGAGCGTCGCGATCGCGTCGAGCTGGCGGCCGGCCGCGCTGACGGCTCGCTGGAGATTGGCAGATTCGGCGTTGAGGACACGGTTGAGCTCGCCGCGGAGCGCCCGGGAGACCTGCCGGGCCTCGACCTCGAGAAGTGCCCCGGACGCCCCGATCCGCCGCAGGAACGTGCCGACCGCCTCCCCGTTCTTCGAGGTGACGACGCCCCGGCCGCGCCGCAGCCGCCACGACACCGGCAGCCCGAACTCGACCAGGCGCGCAGCCAGGGCGGGGCCGTCGTCGGGCGCGACGACGAACTCGAGGTGGGTCCGGCCGCCTGCCAGGCTAAGCGAGCCGCGGGCCAGGAACCGGCCGCGCAGCCAGGCCGCCCGGCAGTGCTCGGCGACGGTCTCCCAGGCGAATGGTGCCCCGGCACTCCCCTTCCCCGATCGCGCCAGGCGGTGGGCCAGCCGGCCGACCGAGGCCTCACGTCCGGTCGGTGCCGGTCCCAGGCCGGCCACCTCGGCCACCCGATCGCACGTCCGCGACGGGTCGATGGCGGCCAGTTCGTCGCGCAGCGCCGTCACCAGGTCGCGCTCCGATCGGCTCACCGCCGTTCCCTCGCGCGGCTCATGACGTCTCGAGGCGGCGGCGCATGTCAGGCGCTCCGGCTGGCCGTCCGACCAGCGGTCCGGCGGCGGATCCCGGCCTCGCCCTCGAACGCCCGCAGGATCGCCGCCGCAAGCCGGGCCGGGTCGTGATGGTGGGCGTTCCCGTGATCGACGACGTCGTCGAGGATGAGCCGCGGGACGGGGGCCGCGGTCGGCGGCCAGCGCAGCTTGACCGCCTTGGCCGGCGGCTCCTCGGGTGGCACCACGCCTGGCCGGGCGGCCAGCTGGTTGTTGGCCAGGACGATGTCGATCAGGCCCGGCGTCGTGTGGGCGACCAGCGCCTCGACGTGTGCAGCAAGATCGAACCCTGTCGTCTCGCCCTCCTGGGTCGCGACGTTGCACACGAAGATGCGCGGCGCCCCGGCCCGATCCACGGCCTCCCGGATGGCTGGGATCAGGAGACTCGGCAGGAGGCTGGTGTACAGGCTTCCCGGCCCGAGGACGATGAGCTCGGCTTCGTCGATCGCGGCCAGCGCGTCCTCCGACGCGCGGACGTCTTCGGGTGTGAGCCAGACCCGGTCGATACCCGCGGTCCGCATGACCTGCGACTGGCCGTCGACCACCGAGCCGTCGAGCAGCCGGGCGTGGAGGGTGAGCGGCGTCGGCGAGACCGGCAACACCTGGCCACGCACCGCCAGGATCCGGTTCATCAGCCGGATGCCGTCCTCGAAGTCACCGCCCTCGACCGCGGTCATCGCCGCGATGAGCAGGTTTCCCAACGCATGCCCCTCGAGGCCGTGCGGCTCGGCGCCGGGGGTCCCGGGGAAGCGGTATTGGAGGACTTCGGCCATCAGCGGCTCCGCATCGGCGAGGGCCACGATGCAGTTGCGGATGTCGCCGACCGGCGGGATGCCGAGTTCGGTCCGGAGCACGCCCGACGAGCCGCCGTCGTCGGCCACGGTCACGATCGCGGTCAGATTGCTGGTGTGCTTCTTGAGGCCGCGGAGCAGCACGGACAGCCCGGTCCCACCGCCGATGGCCACGATCCGTGGTCCGCGAGCGAGCTGCCGTTTCTGGTAGATCCGTTCGACCAGCGGCTGGTCCGGGTCCGGCGCGCTGAGCGGCTCGGTCAGGACCCGGACCGCGCGGTAGGCCCCGAAGGCCACCAGCCCGACCCCGATCGTCGCCGCGATGAGGCCGCGCCAGGCAAAGGGCAGGAATTGGAGGGTCAGCAGGTCGATCAGGCCGCCGACCATCCCGGTCGGCGCGAAGTCACGGGTGATCTGGCGCAGGAAATGGGCGAAGGCGATGGCCAGCAGGAGCAGCCCGGCGAAGACGATGACGAGCCAGCGCTTGATCCCGATGCCGGGGGTCAGCCAGCGCCGGAGGTTCATGTCCGGTCGAGCTCGCGGTGAAAGACCGCGACCGGCCCGAAGTCCTGGGTGCGGAGCCAGGCCGCCACCTGCTCGGCGGTGACGATCGAGCGGTGGTAGCCGCCGGTGCAACCGATGCCGATGGTCAGACGGGTCTTGCCCTCGGCGATGTAGGCCGGGATGGCGAACTCGAGGAACTCCTCGAGAAAGGCCAGGAAGCGGGCGGCCACCGGCTGGTCGAGCACGAACGCGCGAACCTCATCGGTCAGCCCCGACAGCGGCCGGAGCTCCGAGACGTAGTACGGGTTCTGCATGAACCGGACGTCGAAGACGAGGTCCGCCTCGAGCGGAACGCCGTGCTTGAACCCGAAGCTGATCAACTGGAAGGCCAGCTGATCAGGGCGGACATCGGTGGCCAATGCCGCGAAGAGCCGTTCGCGCAACTGCCGCAGCGACAGGTCCGAGGTGTCGAGCACGACATCCGAGTCGGACCGGACCGCGTCGAGTCGGCGGCGTTCCTCCGCGATCGAGTTGGCGATGCCACGCTCGTCGCCCAGCGGATGACGATGGCGCGTCTCGCTGAACCGCCGGATCAGGACGTCGTCGCTCGCCTCGAGAAACACGACCCGGGGCCGGATCCCGCGGCCCTCGAGGGCGCCGCGCATGGCGGCCAGCGCGAGCGTGGCGTCGCCGGCCCGGACGTCGAGCACGATGGCCACCCGCGCGAACCGCGTCCGGTCGGCGGAGACGAGCTCGGCCAGGTCGGGCAGGAGCTCGCCCGGCAGGTTGTCGACGACCGTATAGCCGAGGTCCTCGAACAGCTTGGCCGCGGCCGTCTTCCCCCCGCCGGACAGGCCACTGACGATGACGACGGCCGGCTCGGTCACGGCGTCGGGCGAGGGCCGTGGCTCGGCCTCCCCGGTCACCGCCCGCTGCGCTTGATGAACAGGACGGTCAGCTCGTAGAGCACATACATCGTGCCACCGAGGACGAACGGACTCACCAGGTCGCCGCCCGGTGTCGCCACTGCGGCGAAGATCGCGATGCCGAGGATGACCATCCGGCGCGACGAGCTCAGCCGTTCCGAGGTCACGATCCCGACCCGTGACAGACCGACGAGCAGGATCGGGAACTCCATCACCAGCCCGAAGACCAGGAAGAGCGTGGTCACGAAGTCGAAGTACGAGCCGGCCGTGATCAGCGGCTTGAGGTCGTCGGTCGAGAAGCTCACCAGGAACGTGGCGGCGAAGGGCAGGACGATCCAGGCGATCAAGGTGCCAAGGGCGAAGAAGAAGAGCGCGACCGGGATCCAGGGCCGGGCCGTCCGCCGCTCGCTTGGGGTGAGGCCCGGCGAGACGAATTGCCAGCCCTGGTAGAGCAGGACCGGCATCGCCAGGATGATGCCGACCACCACAGAGATCTTGACCTTGATGACGAACGCGTCGCCAAGACCGGTGAAGAACAGCGGGTTGCCGCCGGGGATCGCGTCGGACAGGGCCTTCACGATCACGTCGGACAGCAGGTAGCCGATGACCGAGAAGAGCGCGATCGCCAGGATCGCCCGGAAGAGCCGGCTGCGCAGCTCGCCCAGATGGTCGACCAGCGACATGACCGTCTGGTCGGGCGCGGCCGCGGGCGGCGGGGGCTCCGAGTCGGGCGTCACGGGTCGCCCGGTGACACCCGGCTCACGCAGGGCGTCGGCGTCAGCCATGGGCGGGTCGAGCGCGCCCGGCTAGCTGGCGATGGTCGGCGAATCGACGGCCGCCACGGACCGGGCGGGCTCGGTCGGGTCGGCCGGCGCTGCCTCGGTCGCGGGTGCCGGGGCCGGAGCGACCGGGGTGGCTGCGACCGGTGCTGCGGGCGCCTGGGCGACCGGCGCGGCGGGGGTCGGCGGGAGGGGTGAGGTGTCGACGTTGACGCTGACCGCATCCTGGACATCCGAGGACGCCTTGCGGAACTCGCGGATGCTCTTGCCGAGCGCGGCGCCGACGTCCGGAAGCTTGCCTGGGCCGAGGATGAGGAGCGCGATCACCAGGATGATGACCAGCTCGAGGGGTCCGGGAGTAGGCATGATCGTCAGTTGCTCC
>JBBQVJ010000094.1:0-8522 GCA_038211705.1 Candidatus Limnocylindrales bacterium
TCGGGGGCGCGTCCAATCTCATCGCGATCGTCGCCAACGGCGGTTACATGCCGGTGAGCCGTGAGGCCGTCGCGGCGATGGGGCGCCTGCCCAGCGAGGGCTACTCCAACAGCCGGACGTTCGACGGGGCGATCCTCGGGCCACTCACGGATCTGTTCGCGATGCCCGCCTGGATCCCGCTCGCGAACGTCTTCAGCGTCGGTGACGTCCTCATCGGGACCGGCGCAGCGATCGCGGTCATCGCCGCGATGCACGGCCGCGGGCCGCTCACCTCTCGCCCGGCGGCGCCCGCCGAACGTGCCCCGGCCTGATCGATCCCGGGAACGCGGTGCGTCCGGGCACTAACCCGAGCGGGGCCCGCGACCCGTACTACCGACGGATGGCTCGCTTGTCCGTCGCATCGCACCCTTCGGACAGAAGCGACGTCCGCTTCGCACTGTCGAATCAACGAGGTACTGACGTGAAGTCGAACCTAACGCGTTTCACCGTGACCGTGTCGCTTCTGGCGACGATGGCGCTCACCCTGGCAGCAGGTCTCAAGTGGCACTGACGGGCACGCCCGTCGATCCCATGACCGTCCATTGGGACGCTGCGCGCGGGGTCGGGCCTGAGGCCGGTCTGCGCTGGGACTGAGTCCGCGCCGGGTCGCCTCCGACCCGACCTCAGGCTCCATGGGAGCGGCCCCTCGTGGGTCGCTCCTGGCGTGTCCGGGCCGTCCCAACGGTGGCTCTGGTACGCTCGCGAGATGACCGCTCAGGCTCCGCGCACCATCGTCGACAAGATCTGGACCGACCACGTCGTGACCCAGGACGCGGGTGCGCCGGCCGTCCTGGCGGTCGATCTCCATCTGGTCCACGAGGTGACGAGCCCACAGGCATTCACCGGGCTGCGTCAACGCGGGATCGGCGTCCGCCGACCGAGCCAGACCGTCGCGACGGCCGACCATTCGATCCCGACGACCGACCGGAGCCTCCCGTTCATCGATGCGATGGCCCTCGCCCAGGTCAACCAGCTCGAGGCCAACTGCGCCGAGTTCGGCATCCCGCTGCATGGCATCGGCGACCCTGGCCAGGGGATCGTCCACGTCATCGGCCCGCAGCTCGGCCTGACCCAGCCCGGGATGACCATCGTGTGCGGCGATTCGCACACCTCGACCCATGGCGCCTTCGGGGCGCTGGCCTTCGGGATCGGGACGAGCGAGGTCGAGATGGTCCTCGCCACCCAGACCCTGCTCCAGCGTGACCCGAAGTCGTACGAGGTCCGGGTCGACGGGCGCCTCACGCCCGGGGTCAGCGCCAAGGACATCATCCTGGCCTTGATCGCCAGGATCGGGATCGGCGGCGGGACCGGCCACGTCTTCGAGTACACCGGCGATGCGATCCGCGGCCTGACCATGGAGCAGCGGATGACCGTCTGCAACATGAGCATCGAGGGCGGCGCACGGGCCGGGCTCATCGCCCCGGACGACGCGACGTTCGAGTATCTCCACGGCCGGACCCATGCCCCGACCGGGCCCGCCTGGGATACCGCGGTCGAGCGCTGGCGCCGCCTGCCGACGGACGATGGCGCGGCCTATGACAAGTCGATCACCATCGACGCGGACGCGCTCGAGCCGATGGTGACGTACGGCACCAACCCCGGGATGGGCATCCCCATCACCAGCCGCGTTCCCTCCCCGGCCGACCAGGCCGACCCAAGCCAGCGGCGCGCCCTCGAACGGGCCCTCGAGTACATGGACCTGACCCCGGGCCAGGAGATCCTCGGCCAGAAGGTCGATGTCGTCTTCGTCGGCAGCTGCACCAACGGCCGGATCAGCGACCTGCGGCTCGCGGCGAGCGTGCTCAAGGACCGTCACGTGGCCGACGGCGTCCGCCTCATGGTCGTCCCGGGCTCGGACGAGGTGAAGCGCGAAGCCGAGGCCGAGGGCCTGGCCGAGATCTTCAAGGCGGCTGGCGCCGAATGGCGCGAGAGCGGCTGCTCGATGTGCATCGCCATGAACGGCGACCAACTGCGGCCCGGGCAGTACGCGGTCAGCACCAGCAACCGCAATTTCGAGGGCCGTCAGGGCAAGGGCGGGCGAACGTTCCTGGCCTCACCACTGACCGCCGCCGCCAGCGCCATCGCTGGCGTCGTAGCCGATCCCCGTCGTCTGCCCGGCATCGAGACGCTGGCGTCGGTCGGCGGTCGCTGAGTAGATGGCCGAGCCCTTCACGGTCTTCACCAGCCGGGTCGTCCCGCTCCCGGCCGAGAACGTCGACACCGACCAGATCGTCCCGGCCCGTTACCTGAAGGTGACCGACAAGGAGGGCCTCGCCGAGGCGCTCTTCCGCGATTGGCGGTTCGAGGAGGACGGCTCGCTCAAGGATCCGCCTTTCGTCCTCGATCGGCCGGAGATGGCCACTCGCCGGATCCTCCTCGTCGGCGACAACTTCGGGGCCGGCTCATCGCGCGAGCACGCGCCGTGGGCGCTGACCGCCTGGGGCGTACGGGCCATCCTTTCGACCTCGTACGCCGACATCTTCCGGAGCAATAGCCTGAAGAACGGCGTCCTGCCGATCGTCGTCGACCCGGCGACCCACGCCCGGCTGTTCGGGCTCCTCGACACCGAGCCCGATGCGGAGCTGACCATCGACCTGGCCGAGCAGGGGATCCTCCTGCCCGACGGATCGACCATCGACTTCGACATCGACCCGTTCGCCAAGGCGATGATCCTGGCGGGCACGGATGAGCTCGGCTACCTGCTGACGAAGGAAGCCGACCTCAGCGCCTGGGAGGCGGCGCATCCGCCGCGGATCGACACGCTCGCGGGAGCGCGCTGACGATCCGCACCGACGGTCGTCCAGTCCGGTCAAGCCGGACGTCCGTGCGTGGGCGGGGAACCCGCCGCTCGCCAAGCCCGTCTCGACGCCCATGACGACCCACCACCGCTCCACGCTCACCACCGGCCGATCTGTGGCCCTCGTGCTGGCCACCATCGGCGCGCTGGCCATCGCCGGCTGCGGCTCGGCCGCAAGCGCGCCGTCCGCTCCGCCATCGGCCGGGCCAAGCGCGGCGCCGGTCAGCCTCGCGCCGAGCCAGGTCCCCGGCGAAGACCCGAACGCCTCGACCGGGATCGACCTCCCGATCGACAGCGGCGATCCGGGCGTCATCGACCCGGCCGGCGCTGTCGTCACGCCCAGGCCGGGACAGCTCGACGCCCATCCGATCCCCGCCGAGCGACTGACCGCGAGCCTTGACGGCCGGGTGGTCTCGGTCACGGTCGCCTACACCAGCGGCGTCGAGCCCTGCTATGTGCTCGATTCGATCGTCGTGGCGGTCGCACAGGACGCCAGGACCTTCGCCATCACGCTGCGCGAAGGCCACGGGCCGGAGGACGTCGCCTGCATCGAGATCGCCCAGAGCAAGCGAACCGTGGTGGACCTCGGCGAGCTTGCCGCCGGCACGTACGCGATCAGCGACACGACCGGGGGCGCGGCGCCGATCAGCGTCACCGTCCCCTGAGGTAGCGAGGCCCTCCGGGGCGAAGACCCAGCCGCCTGTGCGACGATCGGGCGGTGAACCCGCTCGACGCCGTCGCGCTCCTTCTGGTCGTCGTCGGCGCCATCCTCGGCTGGCGATCGGGTGCGATCCCCCAGATCTCCGGCCTGATCGGGGCCATCGCCGCCGGCGCCGCGGTCATCCTCGCCCTGCCATTCCTGCGCGAGCCCCTGTCGGGCATCGACGCGACGATCCGCCCGTTCGTCGTCCTCATCGGGCTGGTCGGGGCGGTCGCGGTCGGTGAATCGATCGGCGGCGCGGTCGGGCGAGCGGTGACCGGCCGGCTCGGCGATGGCTTCCTGAGCGCCACCGACCGGGCGGTCGGGGCCGGGTTCAGCGTGGTCCAGGCGCTGCTCATCGTGTGGCTGGCCGGCAGCCTGCTGGCCGAGGGACCGGTGCCGCGCCTGGCCGAGACGGCCGGCGGCTCGATCGCGGTCCGGACGATGACGGCGGTCCTGCCGCCGGCCACGGAGATCGCGGTCGGGCTCGGCGGGCTCCTCGACGCGACCGGTCTGCCCGACGTGTTCGTCGGCTTCGAGCCGCTGCCCGCCCCGCCGATCGATCGCCCGTCCGACCCCGCGGCGCGGGCCATCGCCGCCGCGGCCGAGGCGAGCACGGTCAAGGTGTGGGCGGCCACCTGCGGGTTCTCGTCGGTCGGGACGGGGTTCGTGGTCGCGGCCGGCTACGTGGTGACCAACGCGCACGTGGTAGCGGGCGCCGACGCGAACGGGGTCAGGCTCAACGCGGGCGGCCGCATCCTCGAGGCGGTGCCGGTCCTGTTCGACTCGGACCTCGATGTCGCGCTGCTCCGGGTCACCGCGGCGCTGCCGGCACCGCTGCGCTTCGCCTCGGTCGACCCGGGGCGTGGCGCGGTCGGGGCCATTCTCGGCTATCCCGGTGGCGGCTCGCTGACGATCCTGCCCGCCTCGGTCACCGGCCGGTACCCGGCGACCGGTCACGACATCTACGGCTCGGGCCGCGTCCGACGCCAGATCATCGAACTGCGCGCCGAGATCGATCGAGGCGACAGCGGCGGCCCGCTGATGCTTGCCGACGGGACCGTGGGTGGCGTGGTCTTTGCCGAGGCGCGCACCAACCCCGACGTCGGCTACGCCCTGTCGCCGATCGAGGTGTTCGCCCGGATCCGGACCGGTTTCGGCCAGTCCAGGCCGGCCGACACGGGCGCGTGCCTGCCCGAACGCTAGCGCCCGCCCGGCCCGGACGGCGGACCGGCGGCATGCCCGTGTAGGGTTAGGTCGGCGACGATCACGATCTGCCCAGGCCCCCAGGAGACCCGCCGATGCCCGAGACGCGACCCCCGTCGGACCCCGCCAAGCGCCACTCCGCGGCCCTCACCGACGGCCCTGACCGGGCGGCCGCCCGGGCGATGCTCAAGGCGATCGGCTTCAGCGATGCCGACCTCGCCAAGCCGCTCGTCGGCGTAGCGACGAGCTGGATCGAGACCATGCCCTGCAACTACAACCAGCGCTGGTTGGCCGAGCGCGTCAAGGCCGGCATCCGGGCCGCCGGCGGGACCCCGATGGAGTTCAACACGATCGCGGTGAGCGACGGCGTCTCGATGGGCACCGAGGGCATGAAGGCGTCGCTCATCAGCCGTGAGGTCATCGCCGACTCGATCGAGCTCGTCGTCCGCGGTCACCTGCTTGACGGCCTGGTCTGCATCGTCGGTTGCGACAAGACCATCCCGGGGGCGGCCATGGCGCTCGGCCGGCTCGACGTGCCGGGCCTCGCCCTCTACAACGGGACGATCTATCCGGGCATCGTCGACGGCGTCCGCAACGCGACCGTCGTGACCGTCTTCGAGGCGATCGGCGCCTACCGGGCCGGGAAGATCAGCCTCGAGCGGCTGTCCGAGGTCGAGAACGCGGCCTGTCCCGGGCCGGGCGCCTGCGGTGGCCAGTTCACGGCCAACACGATGAGCACCGTGCTCGAGTTCATCGGGCTCTCGCCGGCCGGTCTCAACGGCATCCCGGCCGAGGATCCGGCCAAGGACGGCGCCGCCTATACCGCCGGCGAGCTGGTCATGGACCTCGTCCGGCGCGACGTCCGACCGTCGTCGATCGTCACTCGCGCCGCGCTCGAGAACGGGATCGCCAGCGTGGCCGCGACCGGCGGTTCGACCAACGGCGTGCTGCACCTGCTCGCGATCGCGCACGAATACGGCATCCCCCTCGACATCGACGAGTTCGGCTCGATCGCCGATCGGACCCCGGTCGTCGCCGATATGCAGCCCGGCGGGCGCTACACGGCGACCGACATGTTAGAGGCCGGCGGCGTCGCCCTGGTCATGCGCGAGCTGCTCAAGCGGCCAGACCTGCTCCACGGTGAGGAGGTGACCGTCGACGGGCGGACCATCGCCGAGATCGCGGCCGCCGCCACGGAGACACCCGGTCAGAAGGTCGTCGTCCCGCTCGAGACCCCGCTCAAGCCGACCGGCGGCCTGGCCATCCTCCACGGGTCGCTCGCCCCCGAGGGCTGCGTCATCAAGCTGGCCGGTCATGAGCGTCGCCAGCACCGCGGCCCGGCGCGGGTCTTCGATTCCGAAGCCGCCTGCTACGACGCCATGCGCGCCCAGCAGATCAAGCCCGGCGACGTGGTGGTGATTCGCTACGAGGGCCCGGTCGGCGGGCCGGGGATGCAGGAGATGCTGTTGGTCACGGGCGCGCTCGTCGGCGAGGGCCTGGGCGATTCGATCGCGTTGCTGACCGACGGCCGGTTCTCGGGTGGGACGCACGGCCTGATGGTCGGTCACGTGGCACCCGAGGCGGCCCTAGGTGGACCGCTCGCGATCGTCGAGGAGGGCGACGAGATCGTCATCGATGTCGACCGCAAGGCGCTCGATCTCGAGGTCGCACCGGACGAGGTCGCGCGGCGCTTCGAGCGGTGGTCGCCGCCACCGACCCGCTACCGGACCGGGGTGATGGCCAAGTACGCGGCGCTCGTCGGGTCCGCCTCGGAAGGGGCAGTCACGACCGGACCGCGGATGACGGCGAACCTGCCCGCCCGATGACCGACGCTCCGGCCGCCCGGATCCGCCGGGCCACCACCTCGGATCCCGACCTCGCGGCGATCGCCGACGTCGTCAACGCGGTCACCCCGGAGCGGGGCAAGGATCCGACCGAGATGCGCTGGTCGACCGACACGTACCCGGGCGGGGCGAGGCTCCTTGCCGAGACGCCCGACGGGCGTGCGGTGGGGACGGCCAGCGTCGGGCGGATCTACGTCTACCCGGCCGAGTACGACGGCTACTGGGCGGAGATCGTCGTCCTGCCCGAGGCACGCCGGCAGGGCCTCGGTGGCACGCTCCTGACGGCCGTCTCCGACATCGCTCGAGCCGACGGCAAGTCGACCCTCCACATACCGGCCTCTGCGGCACGATCCGAGGGCGTCGACTTCCTGACCCGGCGCGGCTTCAGCGTCTACGATCGTTCGAAGTCGGTCCGTCTCGAGCTGCGCGACCTCGTCCCGCCACCGGTCGCGCCACCGCTCGGCGTCCGGCTGGTGACCCTGGCGGCGCGGCCGGATCTCGTCCCGGCGATCCACGCCGTCGCGACCGAGGTCCTGCCCGACATCCCGGGCGAGGAGATGGCCGCCGGCGATCTCGCCGAGTTCCGGGCCCGCTCGGTCGACCGGCCGGGGATGCCGCCCGAGGGGTTCGTGATCGCGCTCGACGATGCGGGTGAGGTCCTCGGCTACGCCAGCGTACTGATGGAACCGGCCCGTCCGACCGTCGGCTACCACGACCTCACCGCGGTCCGGCGCGCCGCCCGCGGGCGTGGCATCGCCGGCACGCTCAAGCGAGCCACGATCGACTGGGCGGTCGGCGCCGGGCTCGAGGCCCTCGAGGCCGACAACGACGAGGTCAACGCGGCGATGCGCGCCATCAACGCCCGGCTCGGGTATCGGCCGCTGCCCGACAGCCTGATCCTGCGCGGTCCGCTGTTCGACGGCATCATGGGCAGGTGACCGACGACACCAATGCCCGCGCCGGCGGCCTGCCGCCCGATCCCGCCGAATACGACTCGCCGCGTGCCCGCATCGCCCGGGCGAAGGGCCTCGATGCGCCGTACATCGCCGGCGGTCGCGATCCCGACCCCGAGGCCGGGCTTCGCGAGGAACGCCACTACGGCAAGCTGCTCCTGTGGATGGTCTTCGGGCTGATGTTCGGTGGCTTCATCATCGGCATCGCCATCGCCCTGACCTTCGGGATCGCGCCGCCGTGACGATCGGCGCCGACGCGCCGTCGCGACGGCTGCACGACGCGATGTGGTCCGACGCCACAGACGTCCTCGTCGAGACCGTCCGCGAGCTCATCCGGATCCCCTCGATCAATCCGCCGCCCGACGACGCGCCCGATGGCGAGACGCGGATGGCCCGCCACATCGCGATGCTGCTCAAGGCAGCCGGGCTCGAGCCCGAAGTGGTCGAGCCGGTCCCCGGCCGCGGCTCGGTCCACGCTCGCCTGCGCGGCGACGGCACCGGCGGCGAACCGCTCCTCCTGCTGTCGCATCTCGATGTCGTCCCCGCGCCGGCCGAGCGCTGGAGCCACGACCCGTTCGCGGCTCATCTGGCCGCAGACGGCTACGTGTATGGCCGTGGCGCGGTCGACATGAAGGCGATGATCGCGATGGAGCTCGGCGTGGTCCGGATGCTCGCGGCCGAGGCACGCGCGGCAGGCCTCGATCCGGCCCGCGACCCGGTCCCGGGTCTGCGCCGCGATGTCCTGTTCACCTGCACCGCCGACGAGGAGGCGGGTGGGGTCGCCGGTGCCAAGTGGTTCGCCGACAACCGGCCCGACTGGCTGCGCGCCGCCGGGGCGCTCAATGAGTGCGGCGGGGTCTCGGCCACGATCGCCGGCCGCCGTCTCTACCCGATCCAGGTCGCCGAAAAGGGCTTCGCCGCCTACCGGATCGCGGTCCGCGGCACGTGGGGCCACGGCTCGATGCCGCGTGAGGACAACGCGG
>JBBQVJ010000095.1:0-8484 GCA_038211705.1 Candidatus Limnocylindrales bacterium
CGGCGGCGTCGCGCGCTTCCGCCACGGACCCCACCTCGCGCCACGGGGCGACGGCGACCCCGGCACCCTCCACGAACCGGCGCTCGGCGAGCCGATCCTGGGTCACGAGAAGCGGGCCGCGCCCGGGCCTGACGGGGACCCGCGCCTCGACCGCCTCGACCACCGCCGCCGCGACATGCTCGAGCTCGTAGGTGACGACGTCACTGGCATCGGCCAACCGCAGCGCCGCGTCGATGTCGTCGTAGGCGCCGACCACGACAAGGTCGGAGATCGATCCCGCCGGGCAATCGGGGTCGGGATCAAGGATCACGATCCGGTAGCCCATCGCTCGGGCGGCCAGCCCGAGCATCCGGCCCAGCTGCCCGCCGCCCAGGATGCCGATGACGGCGGGCGGCGCGATCGGTGGGTCAGGAGCCATCGCCCCCGAGTGTAGGCGGCTACCCTGTGGCCATGGGCTCGTCGCCGACCAGGCACGTCGTGATCACCGGGCTGATGGGCGCCGGCAAGACCACCACGGGCCGCGCCGTCGCGAAGCGGCTCGGCTGGGCATGGCGCGACTCGGACGCCGACATCGAGGCCTCGACGGGATCGACCGTCCGTGAGCTCCGCGATCTCGAGGGCGTTGACGCGATGCATCGGCGCGAGGCGGCGCAGCTGCTCGACGCGCTCAAGGCCCCCGAGTCGAACGTGGTCAGCGCGGCGGCCAGTGTCGTGGAGAACCCAGACGCGCGGGCGGCGATGACCGCGCCCGGGGTGATGGTCTTCTGGCTCCACGCCAGACCTGAGGTTTTGGCGAGCCGTTTTGCCGACGAGCCGCACCGGCCGTCATACGGCCCCGACCCGGCGGCCTTCCTCGCCGACCAGGCCGCCAACCGCGAGCCCCTTTTGCCAGGCGTCGGTGCGCACAAGATCGATGTCGACAGGCTGACCGGCGACGCGGTGGTCGCACGAGTGATCGAGGCGCTCGGCTAGCATCGGTCCATGACCGATCGCGTCGCACTCATCCTCGACCTCGACACCGGGATCGACGACAGCCTCGCGCTCCTGTACGTCGCCGGCTCGCCCGATGTCGAGCTGGTTGCGGCGACGTGCGTGTCGGGCAACATCGACGCCCACCAGGTCGGCATCAACACGCGGGCGGTGCTCGAGCTGGCCGGCCGGACCGATGTCGAGGTCGCGATGGGGCGAGAGACCCCGCTCATTCGGCCGCTCGAGACGACCCCCGAGACGCATGGCCCGCAGGGGCTCGGTCATGCCGAGCTGCCCGCCCCGACGGCCTCGCTCTCGGAGCGCCACGCGGTCGACGTCATCCTCGACGAGGCGCGCCGCCGGCCCGGCCAGATCAGCCTGGTGACGCTAGGCCCGCTCACCAACCTCGCCATCGCGGTCCTGCGCGAGCCCCTGCTCCCCCGCCTGCTCAAGAGCTACACGCTGATGGGCGGGGCGTACGGCGTCTCGGGCAACACGACGCCCACGACCGAGTGGAACCTCCACTGCGATCCCGAGGCGGCCAAGATCGTTTTCCGGGCCTGGGCGGACGCGCGCGCGGCCGACCCGCTCGTCCCGAGGCCGCTGGCCCTGGGCCTCGACGTCACGGAGCAGGCACGGATCCTGCCCGAGGACGTGGTCCGGCTCGCCCGCCGTGCGGGCAGCACGCCGGACGACTCGCTGGCACTGGCCCGTGGCGAGGACCCGATGCAAGCGACGCTGTCCGTGGCGAGCAACCCCGTCGTCCGCTACGTCGCCGATGCGCTGCGCTTCTACATGGAGGTCCACGCCCGGTACGACGGGTTCTACGGGGCCTTCATCCACGATCCACTGGCGGTCGCGGCGGCCCTCGATCGCACGCTGGTGACGACCGAGCCGCTGTTCGTCGATGTCGAGACCCGTGGCGAGATCACCGCCGGGATGACCGTTGCCGATCGCCGCGGCATCACCGGCCAGCCACCAAATCTTGATGTCGCGGCGACCGCGAAGATCGCCGTGTTCCTCGATCGCCTCGTCGAACGGGTCGGAGGGCTGGCGGCAGACCACTCGAACGTGTCACGCTAGCGTTGACGGCGCCCAACCGCGGGGCGAGGCGCTGCGGATAGGGAGGGCAACACGTGGGCATGTCCTGGGGCCGCTTCGATACCCGGACGGTCGTCCTCATCCCGATCGCGATGGCGATCAACATCGTCCTGGGCCAGACCGTGGCGTCGGTGCTCAAGGTCCCCGTCTATATGGATTCCATCGGCACGATCCTGGTCGGGTTGCTGGCGGGCCCGATCCCGGGCCTCGTCACGGGCGTCCTGACCAACCTGGTCTGGACCTACGTCATCCCCGCCCCGTTCCATTCCGACTTCGCGGCGCCGTTTGCGGTCACCGCGGCCTGGATCGGCTTCTTCGCGGGGATCGTCGCCCAGTACGGCTTCTTCCGCAGCCGCCCGGACGCGAGCTGGGGCAAGATCGCCGGCGCCGCGCTGCTGGTGATCCTCGTCCTCGGCGGGATCGGCTACTACGGCTTCCTGCCGTTCTACACGGATGGAACGTTCAGCTTCTTCGGCGATACCTCGACCGCGTCGCCGGTCTTCGTGATCCTCGGGTACGCGATCGGGATCGGCATCGTGGCGGCGATCATCGGATTGATCGCCCTGCTGGTCATCCGACGTGACCTGGGCGTCGCCTATGTGGCGATGGCCGGGCTCATCTGCGGCATCGTCTCGGCGATCATCTCGGCACCGATCGCGGCGGTCGTCTTCGGCGGCGTGACGGGCTCCGGCACGGACCTGCTCGTTGCTGCCTTTCAGCAAGGTGGCGCCGATCTCCAGAAGGCGGTCCTCCAGCAGGGCCTCATCTCCGACCCGATCGACAAGACGCTGACCTTCTTCATCGTCTTCGTCCTGCTCCAGACCCTGTCGCGACGCTTCGTGGCGCGGTTCCCGCAGGGGGAGAAGGCGCTCGGGCTCGAGGAGGCGGCGGCGTAACCCTGTCCACCTCACTCGCGGCGATCCAGGCCGACGATCTCGAGCCGGCCGATGCCGCCTTCATCGCCCGGCTCGTCCCACCCACGCCCAGCCCCTATCACCGGCTGAACCCGCTGACCAAGGCGGTCGTCGCGACGGTCGCCTCGGCTGGGGCGTTCGTGCTCGGCGGGTACATCGGGCCGGCGATCATCGTCGCGATCATGCTCGTGCTGGCCTGGCGGGCCGGCGCCCTGCGTCGGCTGATCCGGGCGTCGTTCCTGCTGACCCTGCCGATCGCCGTCTCGGTCATCCTGGTCAGCGTCTTCACCCGGGCCGGCACGATCATCATCTTCCAGATCGGCCCCTTTGACGCGACCGTCGAGGGCGTCGATTTCGCGGCTCAAACGGTCCTCCGCCTGTTCGCCATCTCGACCTCGATCGGGCTGTTCATCCTGACCACCGCGCCGCGGGCGTTCGTGCTCGACCTCGAGCGGCGCGGGGTCTCGCCACGGGCCGCCTTCGTCGCGGTCGCCACGATCGAGGCCGTCCCGACGCTGGTCGAGCGAGCCGCGGTCATCGGCGAGAGCCAGCGCGCCCGCGGGCTGGACACGGAGGGCAGCTTCCAGGCCCGGCTCCGGGGCATCCTGCCGCTGGTCGGCCCGGTGATCCTGACCTCGCTGACCGATGTCGAGGAGCGCAGCCTGGCCCTCGAGACGCGCGCCTTCAGCCGGCCGGGCAAACGTCACCTGCTGTGGGCGATGCCCGACACGACCTGGGAGCGCGCCGTCCGCTGGCTCCTGGTGGGGGCGTTCGCGGCCCTCGTGGCGATCCGCATCGCCGGGTTGCTGTAGGGACGCATGCTGCGACTCGAGCAGGTCGGCTACCGCTACGCCGGATACGCCAGGAAGGTCCTCCACGACATCGACCTGACGCTGGCCGACGGCGAGATCGTGGGCGTCGTCGGCGCCAACGAGGCCGGCAAGTCCACGTTGTGCCTGGTGGCGTCCGGGCTCGCGCCGGGCTCGATCGGCGGTGGGCTGACCGGGACCGTGAGCATCGATCGCATGTCGATGGCCGGCAAGCCGCTGTATGAGTTCGCGACCCGGGTCGGGATCGGGTTCCAGAACCCGGCGACCCAGCTGTCGGGCGTGACCGGCTCGGTCTTCGAGGAGGTCGCCCTGGGGCCGATGAACCTGGGCCTCCCCGCCCGCGAGACGGTCGCCCGGACGAAGGCCGCCCTGACGATCCTCGACATCGACGCATTGGCCGAGCGCGAGCCGCGCCGGCTTTCGGGCGGCCAGGCCCAGCTCGTGGTGATCGCCTCGCTGCTGGCCATGCGCCCGGCCCACCTCGTGCTCGACGAGCCCACGGCCCAGCTCGACCCGGAAGGGACGCGGCTGGTCGGCGAGGCGCTGCGCGAGCTGGCGTCGACGGGCACGGCCCTCCTGGTCGTCGAGCACAAGACCGACCTGCTGGACGGGCTATGCCGTCGGATCGTGGTCATCGACGAGGGCCGGATCGCGCTCGACGGGCCGGCCGACAAGGTCGTCGCCGACCCGCGGCTCGAGACCTGGGGCGTCGAGCCGCCGTCGCGCATCCGGCTGGCCCGGGCGCTCGCCGCCCGCGGTCTCGATCCCGCATCGATCGAGCCGGCGCTTGCCCAGCCGAGCGAGCCAGCCCGATGACCTCGCTCGCGCTGGAGGGCGTTGGCTTCGTCTACCCCGATGGGACCCGCGCGCTGGCCGGCCTCGATCTCGCGGTCGGGTCGGGCGAACTCGTCGCCATCGTCGGCCAGAACGGCAGCGGCAAGTCGACGATGGTCCGCCATCTTGACGGGCTCGTGCGACCGACCGAGGGCCGGGTCCTCCACGACGGCGTCGATATCGCCGACCAACGGGTGGCCGCGCTGGCGGGTCGGGTCGGGATCGTCTTCCAGAACCCGGATCGCCAGATCTTCGCTGACAAGGTCCGGTCCGAGGTCGAGTTCGGACCGAGGATCCTGGGCCGGTCGGCGGCCGAGGTGACGGCGGCCGCCGCCGAGGCCCTCGAGGCGGTCGGGCTCAGCGCGCAGGCCGAAGCCAACCCGTACGACCTCGGCTTTTCGAGCCGCAAGCTCCTCACGCTGGCCTCGATCCTGGCCATGGCGACCCCGGTCATCGTCCTCGACGAGCCGACGACCGGCCAGGACGCGCGCGGCGTCCGCCGCATCCAGAGCGTGATCGCCGACCTGACCACGGCCGGGCGGACGGTCGTCGCGATCAGCCACGACATGCGCTTCGTCGCCGAGACCTTTGCCCGGATCGTGGTCATGGGCGCCGGTCGGGTGTTGTTGGACGGCCCGCCCGGCGAAGTCTTCGCCGAGCAGGCGTGGCCGACCCTGGCCTCCACCTACCTCGAGTCCCCGCTGGCGGCGCGGGTCGGGTCATCGCTCGGTCTCGGTTCGACCCCGACCGAGGCCTCGCTGGTCGACGCCCTGGCGGCCCGGCGAGGCTGACCGCCGGAGTTATCCACATTCTCGGTTTGCCTCGGGGGCCATTGGACTCTGGCCCCGCGGTCGCCAGAGGCCCATCCTCCACGGCAGGAGGATCCCCGCATGCGCATCTTGCTCGCCATCGACGGTTCGCCGTCATCCGATAAGGCCCGTGACCTTGTCGCCGCCCTGCCGTGGCGGGAGGGTGGGCTCGTCCGGATCGTCACCGTCGCGCCGGACGTGGACGACCTCGACGCGTCGGTCCTGGGCTCGTATGAAGACGCGTTGGAGACCGCGGAACGCGAGATCCGGTCGGCGCACGCCCACCTCGTCATCGAGCCGGTGCTGCTCCTCGGCCGCCCCGCAAGCGTCATCGTCGAGGCCGCCGCGGCCATGGGTGCCGACCTCATCGTCATCGGCCATCGCGGCCTCAGCCGCTGGGAGACGATCCTGCTCGGCTCGGTCGCGACCGAGGTCATCGATCAGGCGCCCTGCGCGGTGCTCATCGCCCGCGATGAGCGGCTCGGACCGGTCGTCCTCGGCGACGACGGTTCAACGCATGCCCGCCGCGCCGAGGCCGTGGTCCGCGACTGGCCGCTGTTCGCCGGTCTCCCGGTCACGATCGTGACGGTGACCGACGAGGGTCACCCGTACGTGACAGCCGTCGCGCCCCCGCTCCCCGCCGAGACGATCGCCGGCCAGGGATCCGAGGCGGAGGGGCAGGGCCAGGCGGTGACCGTCGCGATGCCCTCGGCCGTCGATCGGCTGCGCGAGGCCGGCATCGACGCGGTCGCCGAGGAACGACGGGGGGACCCGGCGCACGAGCTCGTCGCCTGCGCCCGCGAGCGCGGGGCCGGGCTGATCGTCGTCGGGACGCGTGGCCAGACCGGGCTGCGACGGCTGCTGCTTGGTAGTGTCGCCCGGAACGTCACCCTCCATGCCCGGTGCTCCGTCCTCGTCGTCCGCGGGGCGGCGAACCACGACGGCCGCTGGGCCGAGCGGGGCGAGCCGGAGCTGGTCAGCGCCTTCGGTTGACGGCCCCGTCGGGCCCTGTCGGCCCCGCCTGCCCCGCGGTCAGCGCTCCCGATTGACCCACACGCCGCCCGGACCCGTGTAGCTGATGCCCTCGCCCCAGGTCGCGATCGACTTGCCCAGGTTGGTGATTCCCATCTCCCCGTAGTCGCCGTAGACCTCCGCGAAGCCGGCCGTGCGCTTGTACGGCGCCCCGGCGATCGCATCCGAGATGCGAACGGGCGTGGACCAGGTCTGACCCCCATCGGTCGAGCTCCGGTACATCGTGTTCCAGGCGTCGACGTTGCCACCCCCGGTCGTCTCGGCCCAGGCGATCCGGACGTCGCCGCTGCCACGGGACTCCATGAACGGCGCGGTGGCCTCCTCGCCGGCGGTCGAGACCGCGACGGGCGCCGACCACGTCCGGCCGCGATCCAACGAGCGCGAGGCGTAGATCAGCTGCTTGCCGCCGGCGACCGTCGCCCCGTCGTACAGGAAGACAAGGGCGCCTGTGCCGTCGGCGGACATCGCCGAATGGCCCTGGTAGAAGTCGGTGGTGCAGCCGACGGCCGTGCACGTCAGACCCGGCTGCGTCGTAGCGACGATTCGGTCATCCCAAGTCGCCCCGCGGTCGCGCGAGATGAAGATGTGCTCCTCGATCCCGCCGATCAGCGCTGAGTGCTTGCCCGCGTTGCTGTAGCGCAGGCTCGACTCGCTGTAGTAGACCGTGCCGTCGGCCGCGACGTCGCCGTCGAACGCGAAAACATAACGGCGCGAATCGATGATCTTGACCTGCGCCCACGTCGTGCCGCCGTCATGCGATTGGGCGACCCACGGATCGCCGCCGGTCGGCCCGTTGAAGGCGGCGTAGACGTCGTGGCCATCGTCGCTCACTGCGAGGATCGGCTTGTCGTTCCAGGCCACGTTGCCGTAGGTTTTGACCGGCGCCGACCAGGTCGTGCCGTGATCGGTCGACTTCTGGAACCAGACATTGAAGCCGACCATGTACAGCGAGTACACATCGCCGGTGTTCGGGACGACCTCGATGATCGGATCGAACTGGCCGCCGCCCTTACAGGCGCAAAGCGGCCGGCTGGGGCTCCATGTGGCACCGCCGTCGGCGCTGACCACCAAGGCGATGAAGGGCGTGGGGCAGTTGCCCTTGCACGGCTTGTCCGTCCCGTAGCGGGTCGTCAGGACATAAACGTAGGGCGAATTCGGGTCGGCGGCGATGGCCGGCTCCCAGTCGTCGACCATGGTGTCGACTGGGACCTCGCCCTCCCAACTGCTCGTCCCAGGCGCTGCCTCCGCCTTGATGTAGGTGCGCTTGCCGGCCTGGCCAGCCTTGCCCTGCGCGAGCGCCAGCTCCCATGCCTCGACCCGGCGTTCGACGCCGTCGGCCTGCTCGTCCTTCTCCTCATCGGAATCGGGGCCAGGGTTCGTGTCGGCCTCGGTGGGCGCGAGCCCTGCCTTGGCGAATGGGCTTGGTCCGGCGTCCGGTCGGACGACCCAGATGCCGAGCAGGCCGAAGACGAGGATGGCGATCAGGGCTCCGGTGAGGAATCCGAATCGCTCACGAGTAGTGGTCATCTCGAGCCCTCCACGATCCGATCTCGGCCAGTTCGGGCGGCCGAACCGGCGAAGTCTACGCCGCCCGCATCCAGACGGAAGACCCGTTCCGGATCGTGCGGGGTCCTGGTGGTGCCTCGCCGCACCACGCGGCACCGCGATGGTTGCCCGGACCGGGTTCGGGCGCCGTCAGTGCGGCTGGTCGGCCCGGCCGCCGGCGACGACCACCAGCAGGAAGGAGGTCTCGATGACATCGATCCCGGCGATGACCAGGGCGACGATGAGTGGCAGCGGATCGGCCAGCAGCCAGCCGAGGCCGGCCGCGGCCGCGGCCAGGGCGAGGAACACCAGGCGGACGCCGCGAACCAGGCTCGGCACGTCGTCCGAGCCCGCCGCCAGGCGCACCAGCCCGCGCGACAGCAGGATGACCGCCACCGCCGCCGATGCACCGACCAGCGCGGCGCGGATGATGGCCGGCGGATGGATGAA
>JBBQVJ010000096.1:0-8347 GCA_038211705.1 Candidatus Limnocylindrales bacterium
GACCATCAGGCAGATGCCGTTCGCGTCGGTGACTGCCGACGAGAACGGCATCTGCCTGATGGTCGGACCCGAGGGCAAGGAGCCCGCCGAGCTGCGCGCCGAGATGATGCTCGTGGCGACCGGGCGGGCCGCCAACATCGAGGAGATCGGTCTGGAGACGACCAAGATCGAGACCGACCGCGGCGTGATCAAGGTCAACGGCAGGATGCGGACCAGGGAATCGCACGTCTATGCGATCGGTGACGTGATCGGTGGGCTGTGGCTCGCCCACACGGCCGCCCATGAGGGGATCATCGCGGCCCACACCATCGCCGGTGACGCCGACGTCCACGACATGGACTACACGACTCAGCCCCGCGCGACCTACTGCCGGCCGGAGATCGCCTCGATCGGCCTGACCGAGGCCCAGGCCAAGGCCGCCGGGCACAAGCTCAAGATCGGCAAGGTCCCGTTCCAGGCGATCGCCAAGGCGATCATCGGTGGCGAGTACGAGGGCTTCGCCAAGGTCATCGCCGACGCCGAGACGAACGACACGCTCGGTGTTCACATCGTCGGGCCGCACGCGACGGACCTGATCGCCGAAGCCTCGCTCGGCTTCGAGCTCGAGGCGACGCCCTGGGAGATCGGTGGTGCGACCCACGCCCACCCGACGCTCTCCGAGGTCATCGGCGAAGCCGCGATGGCCGTCGACGGCCGGTCGCTTAACTTCTGAGGACGGCGCGCCGGTCGACCCGGCACAAGGTGGAGACCGAACCCGAGCGATGACCGCGACCAAGGACAGCGACTCGCACCTCGGCGCCGCGTACGGCCTGTCTGACGCCGATCTCGTCGAGATGTATCGCTACGTCGCGCTGGCCCGCGCCGTCGACGAGCGGATGTGGATCCTCAACCGGGCCGGCCGGATCCCATTCGTCATCAGCAGCCAGGGCCACGAGGGCGCCCAGGTCGGCATCGCCTGGGCGTTCCAGAAGGGCCACGACTGGATAGCCCCGTTCTATCGCTCGATCGCGACCTGCCTGACCTTCGGGATGAGCCCGCGCGACATCATGACCGCCCAGTACGCGACGTCCTCGGACCCGTCCTCGGGCGGTCGCCAGATGCCCGGCCATTACGGCAGCCACACCCACAACATCGTGTCCGTGTCCTCGCCGGTCGCGACCCAGCTCCTCCACGCGGTCGGAATCGCCCTGGCGGCCAAGATCCGCAAGACCGGCCAGGTCGCGATGACCAGCATGGGTGAGGGCTCCTCCAATCAGGGCGACGTCCACGAGGGGCTCAACTTCGCGGCCATCCACAAGCTGCCGTTCGTGTTCGTGGTCGAGAACAATGGCTACGCGATCAGTGTGCCGGCGGCGATGCAGGTCTCGGTGGCGAATGTGGCCGATCGTGCCGCCGGCTATGGGATCCCGGGCGTGGTCGTGGACGGCTCTGACGTGCTGGCCTGCTACGGCGCAGCGCGCGACGCGGTGGCCCGGGCGCGCGCGGGTGACGGACCGACCCTCATCGAGGCCAAGGTCACCCGCCTCACCGGCCACTCCTCGGACGACCAGCAGACGAAATACCGCTCCGAGGACGATCTGGCCACCGGGCGCGAGCACGACGCCCTGCCACGCTTCCGCTCGCAGCTTCGCGACGCCGGGGTCCTGACTGACGAGATCGAGGCTCGCCTGACGACCGAGATCGCCGCCGCCGTCGAGGATGCCACCGAATATGCCGAGCGCCAGCCCGACCCCGATCCGGTGGGGGCGATGCGCTACGTCTACCACGAGCCCGACGACGCCGACGACGCCGACGCGACCGACGCCCCGCAAGTCACCGAAGGGGCCGGCTGATGCCGCCGCGCACGTTCATCGACTCGATCCGCGAGACCCTCGCCGACGAGATGCGCCGGGACGAGTCGGTCATCCTGCTGGGCGAGGACGTCGGCAAGAAGGGCGGCGTCTTCCTGGCGACCGACGGCCTGTGGGCCGAGTTCGGTGACGAGCGGGTCATCGATACGCCGTTGACCGAATCCATGATCGTCGGCACATCGATCGGCGCCGCCGTCAACGGCCTGCGCCCGGTGGCCGAGATCCAGTTCGCCGACTTCATCTTCCCGGCCTTCAACCAGATCGTGTCCGAGGCGGCACGCATGCGCTATCGCTCGAACAACGGCTACGGCGTGCCGATGACCATCCGTGCCCCGTACGGCGGCGGCGTCCACGGCGCGCTCTACCACTCGCAGTCGGTCGAGGCGTTCTTCACCCACGTGCCGGGGCTCAAGGTGGTGGTGCCGTCCACCCCGTACGACGCCCGCGGGCTGCTTCGCTCGTCGATCCGGGACGACGATCCGGTCCTCTTCTTCGAGCACAAGAAGATGTACCGATCCGTCCGGGGCGAGGTCCCCGACACCGACTACACCGTCCCGCTCGGCGTGGCCAAGGTCACCCACCCAGGTTCGCAGGTGACGGTCGTGGCCTACGGCCTGATGGCTCACTACGCGCTCGAGGCCGCCGACCGTGTGGCCGAGGACGGGATCAGCGCGGAGGTCGTCGACCTGCGCACCCTGCGGCCGCTCGACCGCGAGACGCTGCTCGATTCGGTGCGCAAGACCGGCAAGTGCCTGGTCGTCTACGAGGACAACAAGTTCGGTGGCTACGGCGCCGAGATCGCCGCGATCGTCGCCGAGGAGGCGTTCGACTACCTCGATGGCCCGGTGACCCGGATCGCGGGCCCCGAGGTCCCGGGCGTGCCCTACAACCACGTCCTCGAGGACTGGTTCATGGTGAACCCCGAGAAGATCGCCGACGGGATCCGCAAGCTTGCCGCCTACTGACCTTGTCGCGGTCCACGACCGCCTGCGCGAGATCCTCGAGCCGTATCGCGCGCGCTTGGTCGCCACCAAGGACGGGCCGGAGGGGATGAGCCTCGAGATCCCGGGGCTCGAGGGCAAGCCGTGGGGCTACGTCGCCGGCACGCGGGTCGGCAAGCGCTACGTCAGCCTCTACCTGATGGCGGCCTACGCGTTCCCCGACATCGGCGAGGGCCTGTCAGCCGAGCTCCGCCGCCGCAAGCAGGGCAAGTCCTGCTTCAACTTCACCACGGTCGATGAGGCGCTTTTCGCCGAGCTCGATACGGTCATCGGGGACAGCTTCGAGCGATACGTGGCACTCGCCGGGGAAGTGGCCGCGGGCAAGGCTCGCGCGTCCGGTCGTCACGGCTCGTCCTGACATGTCGGGGGGGCATGACGACGGCTATTTCGACGAGCGGGTGGCGGCGAGATATGACCAGTCCATCGGCGAGCCGTTCGAACCCGCGGCGATCGAGGCGGTCGTCGACTTCCTGGTGCCACTCGCCGGCAGCGGCCGCGCGCTCGAGCTCGGGATCGGGACGGGTCGGATCGCGCAGCCGTTGGCGGGGCGTGGCATCCCCGTGCACGTGGCAACGGCCGGGCCGGAGACCGCGATCGAGGTGGACGGAGCCGGACCTGGCGGGGAGACCGGCGGTCCAGACACCATGGACGGCGACCCAGCCGGAGCCCGTGTCGCAGCGGACGAGGCGGTCGGGAGGCCCGGCGAAGTCGATCCCGTCCCGGGCGGGCAGGGGCTTACCCCAAGGATCGAGCCGATGGAGAGGGCGACGACGTGAACGCCAAGGGCGACTGGTTGCCGGCCTCCTCCGGAGCCCAGGCTACGTAACGGCAAGCCCACCATCGGGCACGTCCAGCGCCACGACGAGTTCCATGACCTCGGCGAGACTCATCTGGCGCCCTCGGGCGAGGCCCGCTTCGAGCGAGTCCGGATCGAGCGCCTCGCGCGCTCGCTCGAATGGATCGCGTGTGGCGATGATCTGCCCCAAGCTCATCGGCGGACGGACACCGTATCGCTCCCTGAGTGCCTCAAAGGCGCCAAGGATTACGGCCGCATCGCCCGGCCGACCGAGCTCGAAGGCGAGGATGGCGCAAACCGGTAGGGAGACGGTCGTCCCTGCCACATCACGCAGCGCGAACGCCGTCGTCACGCTCTCGATCGTCCAGCGGGCGGCGGCGGCCAGGTCCCCTAGGATGAAATGCGCCCAAGCGAGGGTTCCGCACGCGAGTCCCACGTAGGGCGCGTCACCCAGCCTGACCGCCCGTTCATGGACATCCATCAACTTCGGGAGCGCGGCAGCCGGCCCCTCGGCCATCATCACCAGGTTGGAAAACCCCCAATCGATCCTCGTCACTCCGACCTCGTCGTCGAGGTGCTGGAAGCCGCGCCGGGCCGCTTCTGCATGGCGGATCGAATCCGCGAGATCGCCACCGACGATGAAGATCGCGGAGGCGACGTTGGCGTGGGCGTCCGCGATGGCAGCGAGGTTGCCGATCTGTTCAGCCGCCTCGAGCTGTTGCGTGTACCGGCGCATCGCGACCTCGGGTTCGGCGCGCCAGTAGGCCACGCCCCCGGCGGCCGCCAGGGCCGCGACCCGCGCCGGCCCTGGCTCGCCGGCACCCGGCATCGCGAGAACCGTGGCGACCCAATCCGCACCTTCATTCAGGCTGCCATCGAGGAGCCAAAAGCGCCACAGGGCACCGAGCAGGCGCTGTGCCGTCTCCGCGTCGCCGGAATCGATCGACCATCGCAGGGCGGCCCGGAGGTTGGCCCTGTCAAGTGCGAGTCGGTCGACCCAGACCGCCTGTTGGGCACTTGGCATGTGGCCGGCCGCTGCTTCCGCCAGGTCGCGAAAGGCGGCTGCGTGCCGGCGTCGCGCGTCGGTCTCGCGATCGTGATCGTTGGCGCGTTGCAGGGCGAAGCTCTGGACGGTCTTGAGCATCGCGAATCGGATCCCGTTTGCCATGAGATGAGCGGCGTCGCCGGCGGGGACGAACTCACGCGAGATCAGGTTGTGCTCGGCGAGGGAGATGAGGCTTTCCAGCGTGGGATCCGCGCTGCCGGTCGCACCCGCTCCGACGACCGCCTCGGCCTGCTGGGTGTCGTAGCCGCCCTCGAACACTGCGAGCGCTTCGAAGGCTCGTTGTTCCTCGGGTGTCAGCAGATCGTGGCTCCAACCGATGGCCGCCTCGAGCGTCCGCTGACGGGCGGGTCCATCGCGGGGTCCCGAGCCAGGAAGCGGCAACCGGGTCGCGAGACGATCACGGATCGCGGTCGCTGGCAGCGAGGACAGCCGGGCCGCCGCGAGCTCGATGCCGAGTGGAAGCCCGTCCAGAAGGGTGCAGATCTCGGCGACGACGAGTGAATCGCCATCGGGCTGCCAGCCGGGCAGGACTGCCCGCGCTCGGTCGGCGAAGAGTTCCTCCGCCGCATTCGACACCGTCGCAGCGACCTCGTCCGAAGTTCCGGTTGGCGATCCGCCATGCGTCAGCGGACGCACCGGGAATTCCTGCTCGCCGCCCACCCGAAGGGCGGACCGGCTGGTCACGACGAAGCGAGATTTGGGGCTGGCACGCAGTAGCGCCGCGACATCGCCGGCTGCGGCCAGGATGTGTTCGAATGTGTCGAGGACGAGCAGGATGGATCGTTCGGCCAGGAAGGCCGGCAAGGCATCGACGGCTGGGCGCTCCACCCCGTCGAACAGGCCCAGCGACTGGGCGATGGCCGATCTCATCTCTGTGGGATCGGAGATGGATTCGAGCGGGACGATCCATGCGCCGTCTGGCGTGGTCGCCGCTCGGTCCCGGGCGACCTCGATCGCCAGACTCGTCTTGCCGATCCCGCCCGGACCGGTGAGGGTCACGAGCCGGTGCTCGTCGATCAGTGAACGCAGCTGCTCAAGGTCTTCAGCGCGGCCGACGAAGCTGGTCAACCGGTCCGGCAGGTTCCCAAGCCTCGGACTCGCGACGCGCAGGGGCGGGAACTCCGCGCGGAGCCCCGGGACGTCGACCTGGAACAGCTGCTCTTGGGCGGCGACGTCCTTGAGTGCATGGCGGCCGAGGTCGTGCAGCCCGATCTCCGGTGGAAGACTCGAGGCGACCAGGCCATGGGTCGGGCCTGAGATGACGATCTGTCCGCCATGGCCGACCGCGGCGATCCGCGCCGATCGATTGACGTCGAACCCGCCGTAATCGTCGCCCGCGAGATGCGCTTCGCCGCTATGGAGCCCCATCCTGACGCGGACCTCGGCGCCGTCGGGCCACTGGTGGCCGGTCAGCGTTCGCTGGCCATCGATCGCGGCCAGCACCGCAGCGGTCGCCTCCGGGAAGACGGCGAACATCGCGTCGCCTTCGGTTCGTACGGGCACCCCGCCGTGTCGATCGACGACGTCGCGCAGGATCTCGAGATGGGCGGTGTTGATCGCGTCCCACTCTGACCCCAGCTCGCGAACAAGCCGCATCGAGCCCTCGACATCGGTCCGCAGGAAGGTCACGGTGCCTGTCGGCAGTGGGTGCGGCGTCGCGGATCGGTCAGCCATCGCGAGCCCTACCCCGTGCCGATCCGCTCGGCGAGCGTGGCCAGCATCGCCATTGCCGCGTCGGGCCGTTCACGGAGGATGGCCCGCAGCCCCTCGCCACCGATGACCAGCCCTCGGACGCCGTCCGCCTCGGCGATGACCGTGGCGGCACGTGGCGCCTGGCGCAGGACCGCCAGCTCCCCGATGTGGTCGCCGGCGCCGTAGGTGCGGATGACCCGCTCGGTCCCATCGGCGTCGACGTGGACGACCCGCACCGAGCCCTCGACGATGACCACCAGTTCGTCGCCGAGGTCACCTTCACGGATCAGCGGCACACCCGGCGGGTAGATGTGCTCCGTTGCGGCCGCGGCGATCCGCTGGAGGTCCTCGGGCGCGAGCCCCACGAACAGCGGGACGCGACGGAGGAACAGCATGGTCTCGAGGTCGCCGAGGGTCCGACTGGTATTCGGCATGGCTGTCCTCTCGTTGCCGGTCGCCCCGGCCATCCGACTGATCCAGGGATCGCCATCATCGACCAGACGGCGCAGGACGGCGTCCCGATCCTGCACGTCGCGCGCATCGTCGTCCAGGAGGGACACCAGCGCGCTCGAGAGGGCTCGGTCGCCGGTCGTCTCGAGCGCCTCGAGCGCCTGGGCACGTACCTCGGGGTCGGCCGACTTGAGCGTCCGCCGGATGACGCCTCCAGCCTCGGGGGCGCCAAGCACGGTGAGTGCCTGGAGCGCGAGGCCCACGGCACGGTCCTCGCGCTTGGCCAGCACCGCCGCGAGAAACCCAAGAACGGTCCCGGGTGGCTCGGCCGGCCCGGCTGGATCGACCAGGCCGAGCCGCGCCTGACGGAGGAACAGCACCCGGGCGAGGCGGCCCGTCGTCCACTCGCTGAGCTCGCTCCGCACGGCCGGGCCATGCCCAAGCAGGCCGAGGATGGCCGCTTCACAGAGTCGGTCGTCGCCATGCGCAAGCGTCGCGATCAGGCTGGGCGGCGCGGCCTCGCACATGGTCAGGGCGGAGACCGCAGCGGCCCGCACCTCGCGGTCGTCATCGCCGAGCGCCGCGATGAGATCGGGTAGCAGCGCGTCGCTGGCTTCGGATCCGGCGACCGCGGCGATCGCGGCTCGTCGGACCCGTGGCGCCGGATCTCCCATGCAGCCATGGATCCGCTCGATCGGCCGTGGATCGCCGAGGTGGCGAATGGCGTCGAGCCCGGCGATCACCGCGTCCTCGTCGGGGCTGTCGAGGAGCGCGTCAAGGATCAGGGTGGAACGCGGGTCCGGCCCGCGTGCAGACAGCACGCAGGCGACGGCCGATCGGATCGCGGGACTCGGATCGTCGACGAGGTCGATGACCGACGGACTGTCGCGGACCATCCGGTCGAAGTCGTCGGCGACCCTCCCAAGCGTATGGATCGCGGCGACGCGAACCGACTCCTCGGGATCCGTCAGGTGGTCGATGGCGGCCGGCCCGGCGGTCGGCGGCCCGCCCAGCCTGCCCAGTGCCTCCAGGGCCGCCACCTTGACCGCTGGGTCGTCGTCCTGATCGACGGTGCGGATCAGGGCTGGCCCAGCCCGGTCGCTCGAGGTCCGACCGAGCAGCTCCGCAGCCATCAGGCGGACGCCCGGCTGGGGCGCCCGGAGCGCCTCGACAAGCGCGCCGGCCACGGCCGGGTCGCCAGTGAAGACGGCCAGGCCGGGCCCGCCCTCGAGGACCTGCTCGCCGAGTCCGGCGCGCAGGGTCCGCAACAGGCTCGCGCGATACTGCCTACGGATGCCGAGCACGATCAGGGTACACACGACGGCCGTGCCGGCGCCGAGCCAGAAGACCTGGTCGCGGGCCAGCAGCGTGCCGGCGGCGAGCAACAGGAGGCCGGACATGATGGTGCCCAGCTGGCCTGGGACGCCATCGTTGAAGGCCATGACCTGCGCCCGGCGCTCGCTCGGCAGGACGTTGTAGAGCGCGCTGAACG
>JBBQVJ010000097.1:0-8317 GCA_038211705.1 Candidatus Limnocylindrales bacterium
AACGGTCTCCCACACCGAGCCATCGGCGGACCGCACGATCGAGACACGAGACCGCTCGTCCTCATGGCGTTGGCCCTGGGCCACGGCGACGAAGGCGTCGGAAGTGCGCCATACGCCGGAGAACTCCACCAGATCCCCTGACGACGCCAGCGGTTGTGAGGTCCATCGCAGAACGGCCGGCCTCTCCGAAGCCGGTGGCGGCAGCGGTGTTGGTGCGCTGGGCAGCGGCGTCCGCAGTTGGCTCGGCGTTGGCGTCGGTGTCGCGACCTCGACCTTGGGCTGCTGGTCAGCGCCGAGCGTCGCTGTTGCAAGTCCGATCTGGCCCGAGCCGTCCGGGCTCATCGCCCAGAGGTCCAGGGCGGCGGCCGACGGGTCGCCGGTCAGTCGCCGTCGCAGAAACAGGATCCGGTCGCCTTCCGGGCTCCACGAAGCCGCCGTATTGGCGGAGGGATCCGTCGTCAATCGGGTCACGCCCGCTCCGTCGGCGGCGGTGAGCGCGATGTCGCCATCGATCGCGAAGAGGATCTCGCGGCCATCCGGCGACCAGCCCGGGTCGGTGCCGAGATCGGCTGTCGCCGCGGCCACGATCGCGGCTGGGGTGTTGACCCCATGGGTCGCAGTCGGGTCGGTCGGATCGGTCGTGGTCGGCATCACGAAGAGGCTGCTGATGCATGGCGGCGTCGAGGTGGCCGATCCGGGGCAACTCCGGCCGACGACGGCCAGTCGCGTATCACCCTGATCGTACGCGGCACCCTGGATCTGACCGGGAAAGCCGGTGATGAGCGCGCCTCGCTCGCCGCCGGCTTGGAAGTCCGTGCTCCACGCGACGGGTTCGGGCTCGAGCTCCGAGACGAATGCGCTGAGCAGACGCGTTCCGTCGCGACTCCAGGTGACCGACACGAAAGGATCGGGGCCGGATGCGCCCGATGCGAGGAAATCCAGCCCGACCGCGACAAACCTCGAGAGGCCGTCGGCGCCGACGACCGCCCGGGGCATGGTCGTGCCGGGCATGCCCACGATCGCGACACCGAAATCACCCGCCTGGAAGCCGCCAGCTATGGTTGAGCTCACGCCAGCCTCGTCCATGGGCCCCGCGACACTCAGGACGATCTCGTCCTTGACCGGCGACCAGCGGTAGTCGAACACACGCGGGATCTCGCCGACGATGTGCCCATCCGGACGGAGGATCCGAAGGAGGTTCGGCTCGGCATCGGTGACCATGGAGACCGCGAGGTACTGACCGGTCACGGACCAGCGGGGATTGAAATAGGCGCCGTCGGTCCGGATCCGACGTGGGTTCGAGCCGTCGGAGTCGGCGATCGCCAGGCCGTCGCGGTAGCCGATCACGAGTAGGCCACCGAGTGGACGCTCCGGCGTCCGGAGCACCGCCCCGCCCACGACGATGGCCGCGACGAGCGCGACGAGCAAGGCGAGGACGAGCCACGTCACCACGGCCGGACGCCCGGCGAGGGTCGGCCCGAGCTCGAACCGTCGCGCGCGAACGGTCCCGGCCGCCGCCACGGCCACATGGGCGATGCCGGACGCATCGAAGGCGCCGTTCGCGACGTCGGCGTGAGTACGCAGCCGCCGCTCGAGGCGTGTTTCGAAGTCGAAGGTGTCAGTCATCGCCGAGCTCCGTTCGGAGGCGTTCGAGGAGGCGCGCCAGACGCGCCCGGGTGCCGGAGGCGGACCGGCCGGTGGCCCGCGCCAGTTCGGTCGAGTTGAAGCCCGCGACATAGCGCAAGGCGAGCAGCGCCCGGTCGTCCAGATCGAGACGGGCGAGGGCGTTGGCAAGATCGAGATCCGCGGTGTGACCGGCCGGATCGGCGAGGGCCGCTGGGTCGCCGGGGACGGACAGTTCGACCACGTCCGGCGCCGTCGACGCCGCAACACCTGTCGCGCCTCGTTGGCCGCGACCGAGACGAGCCACGCGGCCTGGACCGCTTCGTCGGCGAGGTCCAGGTCGCCGCAGATGACGAAGCAGACGCGGGTCATGTCGCCGTGATGCGCCCGCACGATCCGGGCGAAGGCGGCCTCGTCGCCAGCCGTGGCCTTGGCCACAGCACCCGCGAGCGATTCATCCATATGGCCCGGGATCGACGTCATGCCCCACAGATGCTCGGGCACGGGTCAAGTGATTCAGACGGTCACTCCTGGGGCGGCGGCCACGATCCGGGCGGCGGATCGAACCGGTCCTCGCCCCAGACTTCTGGGCCGCAGAAGAATGGGTGGGACTGGGTGCCCGGGAGCGAGGTCGGATCGGCCCGCCAGGCCGCGACGACGACCTCGAGCCACGCCGCGATCTCACGGAACTCGGTCCAGCGATTGAACGCCCAGCCAGCCTCGACGCAAATGCGGACGAGCGAGCGCTTGGCCCACACGATGTCCGCATATCCGGCGGCGTACCGGTCGCTCTCGCCGTCGCCGATGAAGACGACCGCGCGCCCAGCGGCCTGATGTGCCTGCACGCGGTTGCGCTTGCAGGTCCCGCACACGAAGCAGGTCGGGTGGCCGTCGGGAAAATCAATGGTGGCCCGCCGGCCGGTGAACGTCGTGCGTGCCGTGATGACCGGCAACTCCCCCACCCCGAGCGCTTCGAGCGCCGGCCCGATGAAGAAGCCGAAGCCGTCCGAGACGACCTCGATCGGGATGCCGGCCGCCTGCGCGCGCCGGACGAACGGCACGAAGCCCGCGTCGTGCGGTTGCGCAGCAGCGGTCGCGAGGAGCGCCGAAGCCGGCACTTCGACCATCGCGATCTCGCGCTCCATCAGGCGGCGCGACCCGGCCAGACCGGCGTCGTAGGCGGCGATCTCGGCCTCCCACGGCCCGTGGACGTGCTCGGCCATGATCGTGTCGGAGACGTCGGTCAGGGCGACGGTCCCGTCGTAGTCCACCAGGATGGCCAGCGGCGGCTCGCCGGGGAGCAGCGGCGGGACGGGCGGCGCAACGCCGTCCGGTGGGATCACCGCGCCAGACCGCCAAGGGCCTGCGCCGCCCGGCGCCCACCGCTGGGCCACGAGCCGCGCCGGAGCAGCGCCACGCCAGCCAGGATGATCACGCCGCCGATGACCTGGACCGGGCGGATGGGCTCGCCGAGGAAGATCGCCGCCATCGCGACCGCCAGCGCGGGCACCAGGAACTGGAGCGCGGTGACCCGGGTCGGCCCGAGCAGCTTCACGCCATGGAAGACGATGACGTTGGCGAAACCGGCGGCCAGCGTCCCCGAATAGAGGATCGCCAGGAAGACTGGCGGACCGAGATCGGACAGGCCACCGGCCAGGTCGGCCGACACCAGCTGGGCGATCCCGAGCGGGGCGATGAACAGGGTCCCGGCGAGGATCGCCCAGGTCGTCGTCACCAGCGGCGAGTGGCGGCGCAGGATCCGCGCCCCGAAGACCGTGTAGACCGCCCAGCAGGCGGCCGCGATGAGGGTCAGGCCGTCGCCGACGAGCGAGGTGCCGAGGTCGAGCCCCTGTCCGGCCGCGATGACCAGCGCGACCCCGGCGAACGACACGAAGGCGCCGATGAGCTTGACTGCGTTCGGCGTATCCGCCCCGATGGCCATCGCCAGCAGCGCGGTCATCACCGGCGTGGTCGCGATGAGCAGCGCCGAGTCGCCGGCCGGGATGGTCTGGAGGGCGACCGGCCAGAGGATCTGGTAGCAGCCGAAGCCGATGACTCCCAGCAGCAGGATCGGGACCACGTCGCCCCGCGGCAGCCGGATCGCACCCTCCCGCCAGCGCAGCAGGAGCAGCAACGTGATGGCCGCGATGCAGTAGCGCAGGAACGTGAAACCGACCGGCGGCAGGATGCCGATCGCGCCCTTGACCACGATGAAGTTGCCCGCCCAGAAGACCATGACGACGAGGACGGCGAGCTCGGCGAGCCAGCGATCCCGGGCCGTGGCGCCGGCCGGGCCGACCGCCGCGTCCTGGGCTACCGCCGCGTCCCGGCCGGCCGCCGCGTCCGGGCCGACCGCCGCGTCCTGGGCTACCGCCGCGTCCCGGCCGGACAATCCGACGCCCGCCGGTCCGGCGGGCGTCTCGGTCGGGGCGAGGATCGGGTCGATGCCGGTCAGCCTTCCTGGTCGAGCTCGAGGATCTCCTCGTCGTCCTCCTCGGTGACCTTGAGCCAGACGAACAGCCCGGCCAGGACGGCCAGCGGGATCACGATGAGTGCCGCCAGGGTGATGCCGAGCGCGACGGCGACCGTCTTGAGTGCCTTCATGACCTACCTCCTATTTCGATGGCTGAATGGTTTTGGCTATGTCGGCTGCGCCGGCGGCCTTGGCTTCCGCATGGCGAAGGCTCGGGCCCCGCTGGACCATGTCGTTGATGTCCTCGCGGGTGAACTCCGCGAGCTCGTGACGCGACCCGGCCTGGCCGCTCATGAGCAGGCGCAGCACGAAGGCCCCGTCCTGCTCGAAGAAGAAGACGTCCCGTGGCCGCTGATCGTCCATGTAACGCCCGATGACCCGGAACGCCATCTCGTAATGGCCACCGATCTCGGTGGCCGCGACACCGCTGCCGCGGCGGCTGCCGGCCTCCTCCATGAACCGCGCGATGTCGTCGTCGAGAAAGGTCAGCGTCTCCTTGACCTGTGTCCCGACCGACTCCGACCACGTGCCGGTGCTGGCACCCGAGGTGACCAACCCCTGGACGATGAACCCGTCCGGCGCCTCAAGGAGCAGGACGTCCTTCATCCCGCGCTGATCGAGGAACGCCCCGATGGAGCGGAAGACCTCCTCGAAGTCCTGGCGCGCACTTCCCTCGTAGATACGCATTCGGTCGCGGCCTCCGGGTGGGACTCGGTCATCGGGTCTGCCCGAGTGTAACGAGCGCCCGGGGGGGCGGCAAGACAGCCGGCAGGCGGCGCGCGAGCGGGACGTTCGTCCTCAGGCCGAGGTGAGCCGCAGCGCCAGCTCGCCCGCGACGCGAGCGTCGTTGACGATCAACGCTGTGTTGGCGCGGATCGAGGCGCCGCCGGTCAGGGCCGCGATGCGTGCCAGCAGCCAGGGGGTAAGAGCGGGCCCGCCGATGCCGTCGCGAGTCGCCTCGGCGACGGCCCGCTCCACCGCCTCGCGCGCGACATCATCGGGCAAGGCGTCGCCTGCCGGGACCGGGACGCACACCAGGATCCCGCCACCGAGGCCGAGCCCCAGGTGCGTCGCCACGATGCCGGCGGCGGCGTCGACATCGGGCACGGACACTGGCGCCGCGATCCCGGCCGAGCGGGCATAGAACCCGGGCAGCTGCGTCTGGCCGATGGCCAGCACCAGGACGCCGCGTGTCTCGAGGTATTCGAGCGTGGCCGGGACATCGAGGATCGCCTTGGGACCCGCGCACACGACGGCCATCGGTGTCCGACCCAGCTCCTCGAGGTCGGACGAGATGTCGAGGGTCGGTGGCAGTCCGGGCTGGCCGCCACGGCCGGGCGTCCCGGACAGCGCCCCGCGGTGGACGCCGCCGATGCCGCCCGTGGCGAAGACAGCGATCCCGGCGGCGTGGGCCGCGATCATCGTGGCCGAGACCGTCGTCGCCGCCCAGCCGCCGTCCGTCAGGGCCACGGCCAGGCTCGGGCGGGCGGCCTTGCGAACCGAACCGGCGGGCGCCGTGGCCAGGGCGAGCAGGGCGGCCTCGTCGAGACCGACCAGCAACCGGCCGGCACGGATGGCCACGGTGGCCGGGACCGCGCCGGATGCGCGGACGGCCTCCTCGGACGCGGTCGCCACCTCGACGTTCTGTGGGTAGGGCAGGCCGTGGCTGATCAGCGTCGACTCGAGGGCGACGACCGGTCGTCCATCCGCGAGCGCGGTGGCGACCTCGGAACTGACGTCGAGTCGGTCGGCGATCATGCGAGCGGCAGCTCCGGCCGTGGTGTCGAGAGCTGACGCGTCGCCGCGCGGTGCCCGGCCACGGCGGCCCGCTGGAGCGAGGACGCCAACGATCGCCCGCCCGCCCGAGCCGCGAACCAGCCGACGAGGAACCCCGCGTCGAAGGCGTCGCCGGCCCCCGTGGTGTCGACCGCGTTCAGGTGCGCGGTGGCGACCTCGAACCGGGTCTGATCGTCACCGGCGCGAGCGAGGACGGTCGCCCCCTTCGCCCCGCGCTTGACCACCGCAGTCGCCGCGAACTCGAGCAGCCCCTCGACGCCGCGACCGCCCAGCAGCGCCTCGGCCTCCGATGCCGTCGCGAACAGCAGGTCGGGCGCCACAGAGGCGATCAGCGCCCGCGCCGAGCGTCGACCGCCGGCCAGGAGCGGCCCGATCGAGGCGAGATCCACGCTGATCGCGGCGCCGGCGGCGCGTGCCAGCTCGACCGAATGGCGCCCCGCCTCGCCGAGCGGGGAGCCAAGCAGCGAATAGACCGGCAGGTGCAGGGCATCCGCCCCGGTGAACCACGAGGCACGCAGATCGTCGGGTGTCAGGAGGTCCGCCGCGCCGCGATCGGCCACGAAGCTGCGCTCACCGTCGGGCGCCACGACGACGCCGATCCGCCCGGTCCGCGCCCCCGCCACCCGAACGACCCGAGCGGAGACGCCGTCGCTCTCGATGGCGTCGACGAGGGCCCGACCCGCGGCATCTCGGCCGACCGAGGCGATCAACGTCGATCGCGCGCCGAGCCGTCCGAGCCAGCGCGCCGTGGTCGCCGCCGAGCCACCCTGGACCAGCGCGACGCGTCCGGGGACATCGGTGCCCGCATCGAGGGCGTGGCTCGGCGCCAGGACGACGTCGAGCATCAGGTCGCCGAGGACGACGACCCTCGCCGGGCCGGCCGCGCCGCGCCCGACGAGGTGGCCGCGACCGGCGGTCCGTCGCGGTCGCCCGGGGCGTGTCGGTCGTGCCGGGAGGCCCGGTCGCTTCGGCCGACCAGGTCGAGGGATGGGCGGCATCCACGGAGGATAGCCGGGCCGTGGCTACAATGGCCACGCACCATCAACACGAACAAGACCCGCCGGGATCGCCATCCCCGACCGACCGGAGGCCCGCCCGATGACCGTCGCGACCGACCTGGACCAGCTGGCCATCGACACCATCCGAACGCTGTCGATCGATGCAGTCCAGAAGGCGAACTCGGGCCATCCGGGCGCCCCGATGGGTGCCGCGCCGATGGCCTACGTGCTCTGGACACGCTTTCTGCGTCATGCCCCGACGCGACCCGACTGGCCGGACCGCGACCGCTTCGTCCTGAGCGCCGGTCACGCCAGCATGCTGCTCTACTCGCTCCTCCACCTGACCGGCTACGCGGTCACGCTGGAGGACATCGAATCGTTCCGGCAGTGGGGCAGCATCACCCCCGGGCACCCGGAATACAGGCTCACGCCGGGTGTCGAGGCCACGACCGGACCGCTCGGCCAGGGCTTCGCCAACGCGGTCGGGATGGCCATCGCCGAGCGCCGGCTGGCGTACGAGTTCGACCGCCCCGACCACACCATCGTCGACCATCGGACGTATGTCATCGCCTCGGACGGCGACATGCAGGAGGGGATCACGTCGGAAGCGGCCAGCCTGGCCGGCCATCTGCGGCTCGGCAAGCTGGTGGTCCTCTACGACGACAACGGCATCCAGCTCGACGGGCCGACCGCGATGGCGTTCTCGGAGGACGTGCCGCTCCGGTTCGAGGCGTACGGCTGGCACACCCAGCGGGTCGCCGACGGCAACGACCTGGTCGCCATCGAATCGGCCATCAAGGCGGCCATCGCCGACGAGCGACCGAGCCTCATCGCGGTCCGGACCCACATCGGCTTCGGCAGCCCGAACAAGCACGACAGCCAGAAGGCGCACGGGTCACCGCTCGGCGCCGACGAGGTCCGTCTCACCAAGGAGGCCTACGGCTGGGATCCGGACCGAAGCTTCTACGTCCCCGAGGCTGCTCGCGAGGAGTTCCGCGAGGCGATCCCGAAGGGCGAGGCACTGGTTGCCGACTGGGAGGCGCGCTATGACGCCTATCGGGACGTCTACCCGGATCCCGCGGCGGAGCTCCGCCGGCGCGAGAAGCGGGCCGGCCTGCCAGGCGGCTGGGACGCCGACCTGCCGGCCTATGCGACCGGCACGGAGATCGCCACCCGCAACGCCAGCCAGGACGTCATCCAGGCATTGGCGCCGCGACTCCCCGAGCTGTTCGGCGGCGCCGCCGACCTGTCCGAGTCCAACCTGACCGACATCAAGGGCGAGGCGGACTTCAGCCCTGAGGAGGCCGGCCGGAACCTTCGCTTCGGGGTCCGAGAGCACGCCATGGGCGGGATCTCCAACGGCATCGCCTATCACGCGGGGTTCCTGCCGTACTGCGCGACGTTCCTGACGTTCAGCGACTACATG
>JBBQVJ010000098.1:0-8311 GCA_038211705.1 Candidatus Limnocylindrales bacterium
CGTCCACAACGATCGCCCGGACCTCGTGGTGGGCTATGGCCTGAGCGTCGGTGCCCTCAGCCGGATCAGCGTCGAGAACCTCGACAACCAGGCCCGTGACGTCCGCGAGACGCGGGCGGCGGCGTTCACCGGCGAGTCGGCGGCGTCGACACCGACCGACACGACCGCGGCGCGGGCCAGGACCGCCCCTCCGACCTCGACGCTCGCCGATCGCGCCACCCGCGGGACGACGTCCACCGCGCCCGCCCTCGGGGTGGTCGCCGTCGTCGCCGGGGAGGGCCTGGCCGCCATCTTCCGTGACTTCGGCGTCGCGTCCATCGTGCAGGGCGGTCAGTCATCGAACCCGAGCACGGGCGAGCTGCTCGAGGCGATCGTGGCGACGGACGCCCGGCAGATCATCGTCCTGCCCAACAACCCCAACGTCGTCCTGGCCGCCCGACAGGTCGCCTCGATGACCGAGCGGCCGATCGTCGTCGTGCCGACCCGCAACGCCGCTGAGGGCTTTGCCGCACTGCTGGCGCTCGAGCCAGGTCTCGACGCGGAGGCCAACGCCGGACCGATGGCCGAGGCGGCCCGCGCGATCCAGACCCTGGTCGTCACCGAGGCGGTCCGCGACGCGACCATCGGCGGCCGCAAGGTCAGGCGCGGCCAGACGATCGCGCTCGGACCGGACGACGGCCTGCTCGCGGCCGGGAATGACCGGGAGGCGGCCGTCCGGGCCGGTGTCGCCGCCCTCACCCCGGGCTACGAGCTGCTGACCCTGTTCTACGGCGACGGCGCCGACCTCGCCGAGGCGGAGGCCATGGCCCGTGCCATCGGCACCGGTCTGACCGGCGTGGAGGTCGAGGTCCGTCACGGCGGACAGCCGTTCTACCGGTACCTCATCGCCGCCGAATAGGGTGGCCAAGGCGACGGTCCCCGTCACGGTCCCGACCGATCCGGTCGAGTTGCTATCGACCCCGCTGGCGGCGTCCGGGCTGATCGCCGGCACGACCCTCCGTCGAGCCGGCATCAAGCTTGACTTCTACACCGTCCGCGACCTCCTGTTCCACCTCCCGCGGCGGTACGACGACCTACGCGAGATGCGCAAGCTCGGTGAGCTCGGCTGGGAGCCCGACGGCACGGTCATCTCGGCCCAGGCGACGGTCGGTGATGTTCGGGTCGAGCCCGGCTTCCGGGGCCGGACGCAGCGGACCATCGCCCGACTCGAGGACGAGACCGGCAGCATCGATGCCACCTGGTTCGGCCGGAGGTTCATCGAGCGGCGGCTCCAGGCCGGCGGCGAGATCGTCGTCTCGGGCAAGGTCAAGCACTTCGGCCGGCGACTGACCCTCGACAACCCCGAGTTCCAGGTCGTGGCGGAGGACACGGCGATGCTCCACGCCGGCCGCATCGTGCCCGTCTACCGGCTGACCGCCGGGCTCACCGCGGTCCGGCTCCGGTCGGCCATCCGTGATGCGCTGGATCGAGCCGGCGACGCCTACCCCGAGTACCTCCCCGCGCCGGTCCTGCGCGAGGAGGGGCTCGTGCCGATCGGCCGGGCGATCGAGGAGGCCCACTACCCGGACTCATTCGAGGGCCGCGACGCGGCGCTCCGTCGGCTCGCCTTCGACGAGCTCCTTGCGCTCCAGCTCGGGATGGTCCAGCGCCGCCGGCAGCGGATCCGCGATGCCGCACCCGAAGTGATCCTCGATGTCGCCTCGGACACGACGATTCGCTCGGCGCTCGTCGAGTCGCTCAGCCAGCGGGTCGGTCACCCAGTCGAGCTGACCGTCGACCAGGCGGCCGCGATGACCGCCATCCGCGACGACCTCGCGCGCCCGACGCCGATGCTCCGCCTGCTCCAGGGCGATGTCGGCTCGGGCAAGACTGCGGTGGCGGCGCACGCTCTCGCCGCCGCCGCCAGGGCCGGCCTCCAGGGCGCGCTGCTGGCACCGACCGATCTCCTCGCCCGCCAGCACCTCGAGACGGTCGGCGCGCTGCTCGAGGGTGTCGGGATCGGCGTGACGCTCCTGACTGGCTCGCTCAAGACCGATGTCAAGGCGAAGGCGCTCGAGGCGATCGCGTCGGGCCAGGCGCTCGTGGTCGTCGGCACCCACGCGCTCATCCAGGATGCCGTGTCATTCGCCGATCTGGGCCTCGTCGTCATCGACGAGCAGCACCGGTTCGGGGTCGACCAGCGCGGCCAGCTCGAAGCCAAGGCCGGGGGTCGCTCGCCGCACGTCCTGCTGATGACCGCCACGCCGATCCCGCGGACGCTCGGCCAGGTGCTGTACGCGGATCTCGACGTCTCCGATCTGCGGACGCCACCGGCCGGTCGTGTCCAGATCGGGACCGGCCTCAAACGCCCCGCCGACCTCGCCACGACCTGGGACAAGGTGCGGGCGGAGGCGGCGCTCGGCCACCGGACGTTCGTCGTCGTGCCGCTCATCGAGGAGGGCGATGAGGGTGACGGTGCGGTCGCCGCCGAGACGGAGGCGGTGCGCCTGGCCGGGCTCCTCGCGCCGCTCAGGGTGGGCATGGTCCACGGCCGGATGAAACCGGCCGAGCGCGACGCCGAGATGACCCGCTTCCGTGATGGCGAGCTGGACGTCCTGGTCGGCACGACCGTGGTGGAGGTCGGTGTCGACGTCCCGGCCGCGACGATGATGATCATCGAGGGTGCCGACCGGTTCGGGCTGGCCCAGCTCCACCAGCTTCGCGGGCGGGTCGGTCGCGGTTCCGTCGAGTCGTTCTGCGTCCTCGTCTCGGACACGACCGACGAGATCGCCATCGCCCGGCTGCGGGCCGTCGTCAAGACCCACGATGGGTTCGAGCTCGCCGAGAAGGACTTCGAGCTGCGCAAGGAGGGCGACGTCCTGGGTCTCGCCCAGAGCGGTTTCCCGCGGCTGCGGGTGGCCTCGCTTCAGGTCGCCGAGCATCGCGACCTGGCCGTCCGCGCCCGAGCGCACGCCGAGACGCTGCTCGACCCCGACGGCCGGATGGACCCGCCGCAGCCGGCGCTGAGCGCCGAGCTCGATGGTGGCTGGCTCCGCCGGGTCGCCGCCGCGGAACCGGCGACCGGCGCATGACCGGGTCGCATGGCTGACGCCGGCCGGGTCATCGCGGGCACGGCCCGCGGCATCCGGATCGAGGCGCCCGGCGAGGTCACCCGGCCGCTGGGCGATCGAGTCAAGCAGACGCTGTTCGCGATCCTCGAGCCGGACCTGGTCGGGGCCAACGTGCTGGACCTGTTCGCCGGCTCCGGCGCGGCCGGCATCGAAGCCTTGTCGCGCGGCGCGGCGCATGCCACGTTCGTCGAGCGCGACAAGGGCGCCGCCGCGGTGATCGCCATGAACCTCGGCCGGACCCACCTGGCCGGGGCGCGCGCCCGGATCGTGCGCGCCGAGGCGCTGGCCTGGCTGGTCGGTCCGGAGGCCGCGGCCGTCGGGCCGTTCGATATCGTCATCGCCGACCCGCCGTACGCCGAGGCGGCGCTGCTGGCCGCGGCCCTCGAGGCGCTCGGGCCACACGTCGCGGCCGACGCTCGAGTCGTCGCCAAGCACCCGTGGCGCGAGTCGCCGCCGGCCCATGTCGGGCTGCTAGCATCGGAGCGCCAGCGCCGATTCGGCGAGACCATGCTGACCTTCTATCGACGAGCGGAGGATCGATGAACACGATCGCGGTCTATCCCGGCTCATTCGATCCGATCACCAACGGTCACCTCGACATCGTGGCTCGGGCGGCAGTCGTCTTCGACTCCGTCATCGTGGCTGTGCTCGCCAACCCCCGCAAGGCACCCCTGCTGGAGGTCGAGGCCCGCATCCGGGTCATCCGCGACGCCCTCGCCGAGGTTGGTGCACCAGCTGACCGCATCGAGGTCGAGGCGTTCGACGGTCTGACGGTCGACCTGTGCCACGCCCGTGGCGCCGGCTCGATCGTCCGCGGCCTGCGTGCCATCAGCGACTTCGAGACCGAGATGCAGCTGACCCACAACAATCGGGTGCTCGCGCCGGACGTCGACACCGTCTTCTTCATGACCGCGGTCGCCAACGGCTATGTCAGCTCGAGCCTGGTCAAGGAGATCGCGAGCTTCGGCGGTGATGTCTCGGCGATGATCCCGGCGGCGGCCGGCGAGGCCCTCCGGGCCGCGTTGCAGGAACGCTGAGTGGTCCCGCGCGTGCGATACTTGGTCCCATCCTGAGACGCCAGCCCGCGCCAGCCTGGAGGGCAGTCCGATCGACATCATCTTCCTCGTCGAGCGCCTCGAATCCGTCATTGCAAACGGCAAGAAGCTGCCGCTCACCACCAACGTCGTGGTCGACCAGAACGCGGCGCTCGGGCTCATCGACGAGCTGCGCGTCGCCGTCCCGGAGGAGGTCCGCGCCGCCAAGCGGATCAACGCCGAGGGCGAGCGGATCATCGAGAAGGCGCAGGAGGAGGCCGAGCGAATCGTCGCCAAGGCCCAGGAGCAGGCGGCCTTCCTCATCGACGAGCGCGGGCTGACCCAGTCCGCCGAGGCCCAGGGCCGCGAGATCGTGGCCAACGCCCATCGGAACGCAGACGACATCCGCAGCGGCGCCGATGAATACGCGGTTGGTGTCCTCGTCGGTCTCGAGGCCGACGTGGTCAAGACGCTGCAGAGCATCACGAAGGGGATCGCGATGCTCGATGAGCGCCGGGCCTCGATCGAGACCGAGGACCGGGGGTCCGATGACGGCGGGGCGGGGGAGCGCTGGGAGGACGAGGCGGCACAGCCGTCCAACAGCTCGCGGTGACCCTGGACGCCTCCGACGACGGGCCGCTCGCCTGGAACGTCGCCGGGCTCCTCGCTGACGACCCGGGTGCCGACCGCGTCTTCGAGGTCGACGGCGTCACGATCGACCTGGGCGACGACCTTCGGCTGGCATCGCCGATCGCCGGCCGGATCCGCCTCCTGCGGACAAATCGCGGGATCCTGGCCCATGCCGACCTGCGCACCAGCCTCGATCTCGAGTGCAGCCGCTGTCTGCGCGAGATCGAACTGCCGATCGACATCCGGTTCCAGGAGGAGTTCCTCCCGGCGCTCGACCTGGTGACCGGCCGGCCGCTGCCGATCGACGACGAGCCCGACGTCGCCCGGCTGACGGATCATCACGAGCTGGACCTCGAGACCCCTGTCCGCGAGGCGATCCAGCTGGCCGAGCCCATCGCGCCGCTGTGCCGCCCGGACTGCCCGGGTCTGTGCATCGTCTGCGGCCTCCGGCTCGACGACGGGACGCACGATCACCCGGTCGACGACATCGACCCCCGGATGGCGGCCCTCCAGGGCTTCAAGGTCGAAGATGACGGAGGCGGTCGGTAGGGCCCGCCATGCTCGAGGCCGAACGGCAACCGACCGTCGCCCTGTCGAGGGCGCGTGGCGCGATCCTCGTCCTCGTGCCGGTGATCGTCTTCCTGGGCCTGGCCGGGCTCCGCCTGCTGCGCCGACCCGAGCTGAACTTCGACGAGCACATCTTCCTCGCGGCTGTTGCTGGCCGGACTGGCGATCGCAACCGCGGTCATGCTCAGGGGATCGCGCTCGCGTTCTGGCTGGTGGCCGTCGCCTACGTCCTCATCCGGCGTGGGGCGCGAGCCGCGGCCGTCATCGGTCTGCCGGCCCCGATCGCTTTCTTCGCCTGGCTCGCCTATGCCGCCCTGCTCGATCAGCATCGTCTGCTGGCGACCCTCGGACGCTGGCTCGGATCGACGGGGGGCAGCAGCACGATCGTCGACAAGCGGCTCCATATCGGGCCGCGCATTTGGGCAAAGACCGTCGTCACAGACATCATCGGACCGCTGCTCATCTTCGCAGCAGGGGGGACCGCCGCCCTGGTCGCGACATGGCGACCGCGGATCCCTCCGATCGTCGCGGTCCCCATCGTCTACATCGTCATCCCATCGTGGCCTCGTTCGTGATCCGCCTGAAGGAGCCGCGCTTCGTGATCGCGGTCGTGCCGATGGCGGCGTTGACCGTCGCGCTGGTCATCGACTGGGATTCAGCCTGGGCTCGGATCCGCCGTCCCGTCTGACAGGAGCGAGCGATTCGCGCTACACTCCGCCGTCGGCCCGACGATCTCCGCCCGAGGTCCCCGGCACCCCCGAAGCCAGCCAGCGCATCGCCTCTCTGCGATGACCCGAAGGAGCCTCCGACCCCATGGGTGTACCCAAGCGACGCGTCTCGCATGCCCGCCAGGGCGAGCGCCGTGCGCACCTCGCGATCAGCGTCCCGACGCTCGAGGAGTGCTCGCACTGCCACGAGATGAAGCTGCCGCATCACGTCTGTCCCAACTGCGGCTACTACCAGGGCCGCCTCGCCGTCCCGCCCAAGCAGCGAACCCCGGCCGACGACGCCGCGCGCTGACGCGGTGAGCCCCCCGGATCCCCAGCCGCCGCGCCATGAAGGCGCCGGGGTCCGCGTCGCGGTCGACGCGATGGGCGGCGATCACGGTCCTTCTGAGGTCGTCCCCGGGGCGATCGACCACGCCCGGGCGCACCCCGAGGACCGGGTCATCCTGGTCGGTGACGAGGCGGTCATCCGCGGCATCGCGGGCTCCCTGCCGGACAACGTCGCGCTCGTTGGTGCCAGCCAGGTCATCGGCATGGACGAGCATCCGGCGCTGGCGCTGCGCGAGAAGAAGGACTCGTCGATCCTGGTGGCCATCGACCTGGTCAAGCGGGGCGAGGCTGATGCCGTCGTGACCGCCGGTCACACCGGGGCTGGCATGGCAGCCGCCGTGCTGCGCCTGGGCCGCCTGCCCGGCGTGGATCGACCGGCCCTGGCCGTCCAGATGATCACGGCCAAGGGCCCCATGGTCCTGCTCGACATCGGGGCCAACCCCGACTCGACCGCGGAGAACCTCGTCCAGTACGCCCGGATGGGGGCGATCTTCGCCGAACGCGTGCTGGGCGTCGCCGAGCCGCGTGTCGCGCTGCTCTCGATCGGCGAGGAGAAGGGCAAGGGCGATGCCCGGATCCAGCGGGCGACCGAGTTGCTCGACGCCACCGACCTCCGCTTCGAGGGCAACGTCGAGGGCAAGGACCTGACCGCCCATCTGGCCGATGTCGTCGTCTGCGACGCGGTCGTGGGCAACGTCGTCATCAAGTTCTTCGAAGGGCTCTCGACCTTCATCTTCGACCTGTGGCGGAACGAGTTCGAGCGGTCGCTGCGCGGCCGGCTGGCCTACCTGCTGCTGCGACCGGGTGTCGGTCGCATCCGCGGCGTCTTCGACTACGAGAAGGTCGGCGGGTCGCCGTTACTCGGCGTACGCGGGACGGTCATCATCACCCATGGTCGCGCCAAGCGCCGAATGGTCACGTTCGCCTGCGAGGTGGCGGCGCGGACGGCCCGTACGGGCGTGCCCGCCCTGATCGCCGAGTCGCTGGCAGCCTCCAGTCCAGTGCGGACAGACACCACGGCGACGGCCGACGTCCCGGTCACTGCGGCCGCGGCGCGGGTCCCGGAGGAGGCGTGATGGACGGACCTGAGCTGACCGTCGGACGGGGTGTCATCGCCGAGCTGGTCCGGCTCGCCGCCTTCGAGGTCCCGGGCGTCGCCCGCGTCGGGCGCGGTGGATCGGCCGGGCGGCGTCTGCTCGGTGGTCCGGCCGTCTCCGTGCGGATCCACGACGAGCGCGTCCTAGTCCGGCTGTGGGTGGTCGCCCGGCCGGGTCAAGCGCTCGCGCCGCTCGCCGCGCAGATCCGCTCGACGGTCGCGGCCACCATCGAACGCGTCCTCGGGCTCGAGCTCGAGGCGGTCACCGTGTTGGTCGACGGTGTCGGGGGCTGACCGCGTTCGCGGCCGGCGGACCGGTCGCCGGCTCGCCCTCGCGGCGGTCTTCGAGGCGGACTTCGGGCAGCGGACGGCGGATGCCGTCCTCGAGCGTCACCTGGCCGACGAGGAACGCGACCCGAATGCCGCGGCCCTCGCCCGCGAGCTGGTGACCGCGGTCGTCGAGCACCGCGATGCGATCGATGCGGAGATCGGCCGGCGAGCGCCGCAGTACCCGGTCACGGGGCTGGCCCGGATGGATCGAGCACTGCTCCGTACCGCCATAGGCGAGGTGCTACACTCGGCCACGCCGGCCCGGGTGGCCATCGCCGAGTGGGTCGAGTTGGCACGCACCTACAGTGGAGAGCCCATGCGACGCCTCATGAACGGCGTCCTGGGGAACATCGCAGCGGAGCCCAGCGGCGACCGGCCGACGGCACCAGCACCCAACTCCGAGGAGGGAGTCAGTGGCAACAACGTACGAGCGCCTCAAGAAGATCGTCGTCGAGCAGCTCGGCGCCGACGAGGATGAGGTCAAGCCCG
>JBBQVJ010000099.1:0-8307 GCA_038211705.1 Candidatus Limnocylindrales bacterium
TTAAAGGTGTCGCAGCGGCGGGCGTGTGCGGGCTGGCAAGGGTCACGGCGGGCACCCACCGGTGGCCCATAACGCCCGCCCGATCGAGCCCTCGATTGTCGCTCCGGAACGGCCTGTGCTATCCTCCCGCTTCGGCCGGAACCGGGTCGTCGTATGCCCGCGCCGGTCGACCGAATCCGGTACAACGAAGGGGAATCAACCATCAGTCGAGACCTGCGCGTCAATCAGGTGATTCGAGTTCCACAGGTTCGGGTCGTCGATGAAGAGGGTGCCCAGCTTGGAGTCATGCCCACGCCGCGGGCACTCGAGATGGCGCAGGAACGGGGCCTGGACCTCGTCGAGGTCGCACCGATGGCCTCACCGCCGGTGGTCAAGTTCCTCGATTTCGGACAGTACAAGTACGATCTGACCAAACGCGAGAAGGAAGCCAAGCGCAAGCAGCGGTCGGTGACCTTCAAGGAAGTCCGCCTCTCGCCGAAGATCGGCATCGGCGACTTCGATACCAAGGTGCATCGGGCGATCGAGTTCCTCGAGGACGGCGATCGGATCAAGGTGACCGTCCGCTTTCGCGGTCGGGAGCTGACCCACCCGGAGCTGGGCCGAAACCTCCTCGCGAAGTTCGTCGACAAGGTCAAGGATCACGGAGTCGCGGAGCGGACGCCGCTCCACGAAGGCAAGTCGATGCACATCACGATGGCATCGCTCCACAAACCGAAGACGCACGACGCACCGAATCCACGGGGCGCCGAATCCGCCGACGGAAGGACCGAAGAGAAGACCGAACAGGCAGCGACGGCGCCGACCGCCCCCGCGGCCGACGCCCTGACCGAGGCATCGACCGAGGCCGAGGCATCGACCGAGGCCGAGGCACCGACCGAAACCAAGGCACCGACCGAAACCAAGGCTTCGGCCGAGGTCGAGGCTCCGGCCGAAGGCGAGGCTCCCGCGGCCGCTGCCGAGGCGGCCCAGGCTCCGGCACCGACCGAGACCAAGACTCCGGTCCCCGCCAAGGCCGCGGCTCCGACCGAGGCAAAGGCCCCGGCCAGGGCCCCCGCGACGGCGAAGGCCGCCACGGCGGCACCGAAGTCGCCAGCCAAGACCGTCACCCCGGTCGAAGCCCCAGCCGCACCGATCGCGGCCGAGGTCAAGATCGAATCGAAGAAGACCGTACAGAGCACACCGGCCCCCGAGCCGGTGACGTCAGGAGAGTAGGCCAGGTGCCCAAGATCAAGAGCCACAAGGCGGCCCAGAAGCGCATCGGCGTGACCGGGAGCGGCAAGTTCGTCCGGGTCAAGGCCTGGAGCGGGCACCACCTCGAAATCAAGTCGTCCCGGCGCACGCGCCGCTATGCCGGCAAGGCCGTCATCGGTCCCGAACACGCCAGGCAGGTCCGTCGCCTGCTGCCGTACCTCTAGGAGCGGATCCACCTCATGGCACGAGTCAAGCGGGGCGTCACGTCCCACAAGCGCCACAAGCGCCTCATGCAGGACGCGGAGGGCCGCAAGGGCGCCAAGTCGCGCCTGGTCAAACCGGCCCGCGAGGCGCTCCTCCACGCGCTCGCGTATGCGACGCGCGACCGGAAGCAGCGCAAGCGCCAGTTCCGCCAGCTGTGGATCGTCCGGATCAACGCCGCGGCCCGCCAGAACGGCCTGACCTACGGGCAGTTCATCGCCGGCCTCAAGCAGGCCGATGTCGAGATCGACCGCAAGATCCTGGCCGACCTGGCCATCCGCGACGCCGCGACCTTCGGGAAGATCGCCGAGCTCGCCAAGGACGGCACGAAGCCCGCAGCCAAGCCGGCCTGATCCGGGCCGGCGGCACGCTGACCTCGATCGTCGCCAACCAGACGGCCCTCGACGTCGCAGACGCGCGAGGGCTGCTGATTCCCGGCCGACGACTGGAAGGACGGACGTGGACCTCGCCGACCTGACGCGCGACCTCGAAGCCCTGCGGGACGAAGCGCTTGCCTCGATGGCGGCCGCGGTCGATGTCCCCGCGCTCGAGGCGCTCGAGCTTGACGTCCTGGGCAAGAAGGGTCGCCTGACGACCATCCTGCGCGGCATCGGCGCGCTTCCGGCCGACGATCGACCGCGCGTGGGCGCCATCGCCAACGCGGTCCGCGGCGCCATCGACTCGGCCCTGGCTGCGCGCGGGATTGACCTGCGCGGGTCGGCGCTGACCGACCGACTGGCAGCCGAGCGGCTCGACGTCACGACGCCTGGCCGGCCGATCCGGCGCGGCAGCCTCCACCCGAGCATCGAATCGATGGAGCGGATCGCCGAGATCTTCGGTCAGTTCGGGTTCGTGGTGCACGAGAGCCCCGAGATCGAGGACGACCTGACCAACTTCCAGCTGCTCAACATCCCGCCCGACCACCCCGCCCGGGATCTGTGGGACACCCTCTACGTCGATGTCGAGGGCCGACTCCTGCGGACCCATACGTCGCCCGGTCAGATCCGCGTGATGCAGACCGTCAAGCCGCCGATCCGTGCCTTGCTGCCCGGTCGCTGCTTCCGCTACGAGGCGATCGACGCCTCGCACGCCTCGGAGTTCTTCCAGGTCGAGGGGTTGATGGTCGACGAGGGCACGACCCTGGGCGACCTCAAGGGTCTCCTTGACCAGTTCGCCAAGGCGATGTACGGCGCCGACAAGAAGACCCGCTTCCGGCCCGGCTACTACCCGTTCACGGAGCCCTCGGTCGCCTTCGACGTGGAGTGCCTGGTGTGCGGCGGCTCGGGCTGCGCCGCGTGCGGACGAACGGGCTGGATGACGATCCTGGGTGCCGGGATGGTCCACCCGGTCGTGCTCCGCAACGGCGGTCTCGACCCGGAGCGCTACCAGGGCTTCGCGTTCGGGATGGGCCCTGAGCGGATCAAGATGCTCAAGCACGGCATCACCGACCTGCGGCTGTTCCTCGAGAACGATCTGCGCTTCCTGGAGCAGTTCCGATGAGGGTGCCGCTCAGCTGGCTGCGTGAGATCGTCGATGTAGACCTCTCCCCCGAGGCACTGGCGGAACGCCTGACCCTGCTCGGGATGGAGGTCAAGGGGATCATCCGCTGGGGCGAGGACTGGCGGAACGTCGTGGTCGGGGAGCTGCTGTCAGTGGAGCGTCACCCGGGCGCCGACCGGCTGTCGCTGACCCGGGTCAACGTCGGCGACGGCGAGCCGCTGGACATCGTGTGCGGCGCCACGAACATCGCGGCCGGCCAGCTCGTCCCGGTCGCGCTCCCGGGCGCGGTGCTGCCCGGCGATCGTCGCATCGAGCGGACCGAGAAGATGGGCGTGGTCAGCAACGGGATGCTGTGCTCCGGCGACGAGCTGGGGCTGACCGCCGATGCGGACGGGATCCTGATCCTGGCCGCCGACACGCCGATCGGCCGCCCACTCGTCGAGCTCTACGGCGACACGGTCCTCGATGTCGACGTCAAGCCCAACCGCAGTGATGCACTCTCCATCGTCGGGCTGGCCCGCGAGGTCGCGGCGGTCACCGGTGCGACCCTGCGACTCACGCCGACCGACGTGGTCGAGGCGGGCCGGCCGACCAGCGAACGTCTCCGGGTCGAGGTCGAGGCGCCCGACCTGTGCCCGCGGTTCGTCGGCCGCTGGGTGAGCGGCGTCAAGATCGGACCGTCGCCGGATCGGATCCAGATGCGGCTGCTGGCGGCCGGCCAGCGGCCCATCAGCAACGTGGTGGACGCCTCGAACTATGTCATGGTCGAGCTCGGCAAGCCGATCCACACCTTCGATGCCGCCGCGGTCCACGACGGCCGGATCATCGTCCGTCGCGCACGCCCAGGCGAGCGTTTCGAGACGCTGGATCACGTCGTCCGCGAGCTCGACGCCGAAACGCTGGTCATCGCCGATCCGGACGGGCCGATCGGAATCGCCGGGGTCATGGGCGGGGCGACCTCGGAGATCGGGGAGGGGACCACCGACGTCGTGGTCGAGTCGGCCATCTTCGACCCGACCAGCATCCGCCGGACGGCCTTCCGCTACGCCCTCCGCTCCGAGGCCAGCCTCCGGTTCGAGAAGGGACAGGAGTTCCGGCTGGCCCGCCTCGGCGCCGACCGGACGGCCCATCTCATCACCGAGTGGGCCGGCGGCGAGGTCGCCCCAGGCGCGGTCGATACGAACCCGGACGAGCCGGCGCCCGGCCACGTCGCGTTCCGGCCGGCAAGGATCAACCGTCTGCTCGGCACCGACCTCTCGGCCGATGCGCAGCGGACCCTGCTGGCCCGCGTCGGCGTCGACACCGCGCCGGCCGCGCCCGGGACCCGCGTACGGATCGCCGCCGGCAGCGACCCGGTCGAGATCGACGCCCGCGAGACCGAGGTCGTGGATGCCACCGTCCCGACCTGGCGGCGTGACCTCGAGGTCGAGGCGGACATCGCCGAGGAAGTCATCCGGGTCCACGGCTACGACCTCGTGCCACCGACCACGCCGCACACGCCGGAGCCCGCCTACCGACACGACCCCCTCGAGGTGCGCGCCCTCGTCCGCGAGACACTCGCCGGGGCCGGGCTGTCCGAGGCGGTCACCTCGGCCCTCGTCGCGCCGCGGCTCGTCGAGCGCTTCCCGGCCCTCGACGAAGGCGAGCTGGCCGGGGAGCCCGAGCAGCGCGCCGCCGGCCGCTCCATCGTCGTGACGAATCCGCTCTCGAGCCAGCATTCCGTCCTCCGTCAGGGCCTCATCGGGAGCCTGCTCGAGGTCGTCGGCACGAACCTCCGGCACGGCCGCGACGACATCGCCATCTTCGAGGTCGGCAAGGGCTACGGAGCGCCGGGCGACCCCCCGACCCATGAATGGTGGCGACTGGGCCTCGTCCTGACCGGCGCCGCGCAGCCCGCGGCCTGGGATCGGCCGCCCCGCGCCTACGACCTCGACGACGCGAAGGGCGTCCTCGAGCTGCTCTGCCGCCGGCTCGGATTCGCGGCGCCGATCTACGAGCCGATCACGGACGACGCGAACCTGCACCCCGGCCGGGCGGCCCGCGTGGTGGCCGGTGGCTCTCTCGTGGGACGCCTCGGCGAGCTCCACCCGGAGGCGATCGCCGCGCTCGACCTGCGTGCCGAGCGGATCTACGTGGCCGAGGTGGCGCTGGCGGGTCTTGCCGGCGGCTCACCCTCGGAGCATCGCGTGACGGCCCCGTCGCGCATCCCGTCGGTCGAACGGGACCTGGCGATCATCGTGCCCCTCGACACACCGGCGTCCGAGATCGAGGCCACCATCCGGCGTCATGGCGGTCCGCTGCTGCGCGACGTCGCGCTGTTCGACATCTACCGTGGCCAGCCGTTGGCCGACGGCGACAAGAGCCTGGCCTACCGGATGACGTTGCGCGACGACGAGCGGACGCTGACCGATCCGGAGCTCGATGCGGTCGTCGCGACCGTGGTGGAGGGCTTGACCGTGGAGCTCGGGGCCCGGTTCCGGACCTGAGCCCATTGCACCGGACCACACAGGACCACACCGCCGCATACCGTCCCGATGGTACTGGCGGGTGCCTTGCGGGTCCGGGAGGGCCGCTGCTACCCTTGCCCGGCTCCGGCTCCGCCGCGAGCGAATGACGGAGGCGCACTGGTGGATGTCGGCAAGTTCCTGAGCGGGATCCAGGGGATCGATTTCGTGATCGTCCTGTTCTTCCTGTTCTTCTTCGTCCTGGGCTTCGCCCAGGGCACCCTCCGGCGTCTGCTCGGGATCGCGTCGATCCTGTTCTCGTTCCTGCTGGCGGCCAACCTCGCCGCGCCGCTGGCCGACTTCCTGGGCGCCAACTGGACGCAGTTCCCCAGGGAATACAGCTACATGGTCGGGTTCGGGACGTTATTCATCGCCTCGGCCATCGCCTTTGCGCTCGTCATCCAGGGCTTCTACAAGTCGCAGCCGCTCTTCGCCAAGGCCCGCTTCGCGGACGAGATCATCGGCGCGCTCCTGGGGCTGGTCGAGGCGGCGCTCCTCTTCGCCATCCTGCTGATCATCCTCGACTCGTTCTTCCGGATCCCGGGCATCCCGGCCGATCCGCAGGAGCTGCCGTTCCTGCGCGAGCTGTGGACCGTCCTCGACACCTCGAAAATGGCCGAGATCTGGCGCCAGTCGGTCATCCCGGCCTTCTTCGTCCTGACCGGCCTGTTCATCCCGGACAACATCGAAGCGAACTACCCGGCCGGCGGCTGAGCGTCGTCGATCGGGCCCTGCTGGCAGGCCCCACGCTCGAGGCCGCTCGAGCCCTGATCGGTGCCCGACTGGTCCGCGACGACGCCACCGGGCGGCGCGTCGGGCGGATCGTCGAACTCGAGGCGTACATCGGTCGCGACGACCAGGCGTCCCATGCTCGCTTCGGGCGGACGGCCCGCAACGGCGTCATGTTCGGGCCGCCGGGGCATGCCTACGTGTACCTTGTCTACGGGATGTACGACTGCCTCAACATCGTCACCGAACCCGATGGAGTACCGGCCGCGCTACTCGTCCGCGCCGTCGAGCCGATCGAGGGCGTCGCGGCGATGCGCATCGATCGGATCGTCCGCGCGACGGCCCGGCGACGCAGCGTGACCGGTGACCGGGCGATCGCCGAGGCCGAGCGGATCGAACGGCTTCCGACCGCGAAGCTCGCCAGCGGACCGGGGCTGGTGGCGGCCGCCTTCGGTCTGGCCACGGACTGGACGGGGCTGGATCTGTGTGACCCGGCCTCCCCGCTCCGGCTCGAGATGGCGCCGGGGGGCGAGGCCCGGCCCGACGTGGTCGCCACGCCACGGATCGGGATCGACTACGCGGGCGAGCCCTGGACGACCCGCCCGTGGCGGTTCATCGAGCGCGGCCATCGCTCGGTCTCCGGCCCGCGCGCCGCCCGTTGACGGTCGCAACCGGGATGGACCAGCGGTCGATCGAGCTCCTCGAGTTCCCGGCCATCCGGGGACGCCTCGCCGCGGCGACCTCGTTCGGGCCTTCCCGTGCACTGGCCGAACGGCTCGAGCCCTCGAACGACGCGGTCATCGTGGCCCGTGGTCTCGACGAGACGGACCAGGCGCGGGCGCTGCTCGAGGAGAAGCCGGGTGTGGGGATCGGTGCCGCCCGCGATATCGGGCCGGCGATCGAGCGGGCCGCCCGCGGCGGACGTCTCGAACCCGCCCAGTTCCTCGAGATCGCCACGACGCTCGACGCCGCCGCGCGGCTGGGCACGCTCCTCGCGGATGAGCGGCGGCCGCTGTTTCGCGACCTCGGCCGCGAGCTCCACGCGCTGCCCGGGCTGCGTTCCACGCTGGCCCGCAGCTTCGATCCGGTCGGCGAGCTGCTCGACACGGCGTCGCCGCGGTTGGGCGGGCTTCGGGCCGCGGTCCGGGTGGCCTATGAGCGCCTTCGACGCCGGCTCGACTCGCTGGTCGGCTCCGAGCTTGGCAACGCCCTCCAGGAGCCGATCATCACGCTCCGCAACGGGCGCTACGTCGTCCCGGTCAAGTCGGAGGCGCGATCGCGGGTCAAGGGCATCGTCCACGATGCCTCGGGCAGCGGCCAGACCCTGTTCATCGAGCCGCTGGTCGCGGTCGAGCTCGGGAATGCCTGGCGCGAGGCGCAGGTCGCCGAGGCCGAGGAGATCGCGCGGATCCTTGACGAGCTGTCCGCCTATGTCGCCGCCAACGCCGAGCCGCTGCGCGAGACGCTCGGCGCGCTCGCCAGCTTCGATTTCTGGGCAGCCAAGGCGTCACTCGGCGCCGAGATGCGCGCCAGCCGGCCCGAGACCACCGATCGCGCCGAGGCGATCCTGCTGTCCGCCCGACACCCCGGGTTGTCGGGGCGGGTGATCCCGATCGATATCCGGCTGGGCGACGGCTACACCGCGCTGGTGGTGACCGGCCCCAATACCGGTGGCAAGACGGTCACGCTGCGAACGCTCGGGCTGCTCAGCCTCATGCACCAGGCCGGGCTCCATATCCCGGCCGAGCCCGGCAGCCGGCTGCCGATCTGGCGTGACGTGTTCGCGGACATCGGCGACGAGCAGTCGATCGCCCAGTCGCTCTCGACGTTCTCCGGTCACCTCCGCTCGATCATCCGGATCGTCGAGGCGGCGGGACCGGGCACCCTCGTCCTGCTCGACGAGCTGGGTGCGGGCACGGACCCGACCGAGGGCTCGGCGCTGGCACAGGCCCTGCTGGACTACTTCATCCGGGCCGGCGCCCTGGTCGCCGCCACCACCCACTACGCCGAGCTCAAGGCCTACGCCCACACGACGCCGGCCGCCCGCAACGCGGCGGTCGAGTTCGATCTTGAGACGCTCACACCGACCTACCGCCTGACGATCGGGCTGCCCGGCGGGAGC
>JBBQVJ010000100.1:0-8152 GCA_038211705.1 Candidatus Limnocylindrales bacterium
GCACGTCCGGGCGCGAGCGCCTTGGACTGGTGGTCCTGATGGGCATGGCCCTCTACGCGGTCAAGGTCCTGCACAGTCCGATCGGCTTCACCCTGTACGACGAGTTGCAGCACCTGCGCACGTTCGACGATATTGCCGCGAGCGGCGGGTTGTACGCACGGAACCCGCTCCTGCTCGTCAGCCCGCTCTACCCGGGCCTGGAGATCGTCACCTCGGTCCTGACCGCCGTGACGGGATCGGGCCCGTTCGAGTCGGGCATCGTGATCCTCGCAGCCGCGAGGCTCCTGCTGACGATCGGTCTCTTCCTGTTCCTCGAGCGAGCGACCGACAACGCGAGGATCGCCGGGATCGGGGCATTCGTCTACGTGGCGAACCCGAACACCCTGTTCTTCGACTCGCAGTTCGGCTACCAATCGCTGGCCATCGGCCTCGCGATGGTCGTGCTCTACCTGGTGGCCGAGTCAAACGGCCGGTGGCGGGAGGGCGCCGCCGGAGCGCTCCTGGTCGCGGCTGCCGGCATCGTGACCCATCACGTCACGTCCTACGCCCTGGTCGCTTTCCTCCTGGCCTGGACCGTCGCCCGATGGCTCCTGCGATCCGACCGAAGCGCCGGCCCCGGGCCCGGCCGCGTGGCCATTCTCACCGCCATCGGCGCGGCTGCCTGGCTCATCTTCGTCGCGTCCGAGACCGTCCGCTACCTCGGCCCGCGGCTGATCGACGGATTGGCCGTGATCCAGCTCTTGCTCGGCAACGCGGCGCCCCGGCAGCTCTTCGCACCGGTCCAGGGCGCGCTTGCGCCGGAGTGGGAACGAGTCGTCGGCTACTCGGCCGTCATCCTGTTGCTCGTTGCGCTCCCGCTCGGCTTGTGGCGGGTCTGGCGAGACCATCGCCGGCGGCCGATCGCGGTCGTGCTCGCCATCGCGGCCCTCTCGTACCCTGCAACGCTTGCTCTCCGCCTGACCCAGGCCGGCGGAGAGGAGGCCAGCCGCTCGTCTACCTTTGTCTTCCTGGGTCTGGGCTTCGTGGTCGCGCTTGCGGTCGCCGAGCCGTGGTCGATCGGTCGACGCTGGCGACGCTCGGTGGCTCCGGTCCTTGCCGCGGCCGCGATGGTCGTGTTCGTGGGCGGCGTCATCATCGGCACGCCGCGGTGGAGCCGCCTGCCCGGCCCCTACCTGCCGGCGGCCGACACGAGATCGATCGGGCCCGAGAGCATCGATGCCGCGCTGTGGGCCCGGACCGAGCTCGGGCCAGGCAAGCGGATCGTGGCCGATCGGGTAGACCGGGTCCTGATGGGCTCCTACGGGGGCCAGACCCCGGTGACGAACTACGCGGACGAGGTGCAGACGTTCCGGCTCTTCTTCACCCCGTCGTTCAGCTCGGCCGATCTTGCGATCCTGAAGGCAGGCGATGTCCAGTTCGTGGTGGTCGACCGGCGGCTGGCCGGGATCAAGCCGCTCACCAAGTTCTACTTCGAGAATGGCGAGCCAACCCGCATCGAGCACCAGACCATCCTGCTGACCCTGGCCGGACTGACCAAGTTCGCGCGGGTGCCCGGCGTCAGCGTGGTGTTCGATTCGGGCAACATCCAAGTCTACGACGTCCGGGCGCTGACCCACGGAGCGCCCTCATGACCGTCCTGGCCGCTGCGCTCTGGGCGGCCGCGCTCGTCCTGCTTGCCCTGATCAGCAGCGCAGTCGTGACCAGCCTGCTGGCGTTCATCGGACTCATCGTCATTCCCGGGGCCGCCCTATCGCTTGCCCTGCTTCCGGTGGGGAGATATGGCGTGGCGACTAGGGTCGTCGGCAGCATCGCGTTCGGCAGTGCCCTCGCAATCCTCGTGGCCATCGTGCTGGATCGGACGCCGATCGGGCTTCGATGGACGCCGCTCCTGCTGGCGATTGTCGCGGTCGTCAGCCTCGTGATCCTGGCGGGCGTCGGACGCCGCGCGGGTCCGATCCGTGTCCCACCGATCATCGCAAGCGTGAACAGCCGCCAGCTGGCCCTGCTCGGCCTGAGCGTTCTGCTCGCCGTCGGTTCGTTCGGGATCGCCCGGATCGGTGCCAGCGCGACGACGCCGTCCGACGTCACGCAGCTGTGGATGCTGCCCAACGCCGATGGCTCGGTCGAGATCGGGATCGCCAACCACGCCGATGTCATGCAGGATTACCGCCTCGTCCTGAACCTGGACGGTCGCGACGTCCAGACGTGGCGGGCCATCCGCCTGCAGCCGGGCGAGGTCTGGAAGGGTGCCCCCGACGCGGTGCCCGCGGCAGGAAAGCTGAAAGCATCCCTGTACCGCGTCGACCTGCCGAGTCGCCTGTTCCACGAAGTCTTCCTCTCGTTGCCGGCTGCGGGGGGCTAGGGCGGTGCGGATCATGCTCATCAGCGATTTCTTCGCCCCCTACCTCGGCGGCGTCGAGCTGCAGGTGCAGGCACTCGCCAACGCCCTGACCGCGGAAGGACACGACGTGATCGTAGCCACGGTCTGGGCGAAGGGCCTCCCCCGCGAAGAAGTAATCGACGGGGTACGACTGGTTCGCCTCAAGAGCCTCACCACGGTGGTGCCGTGGTTCTCAGGCGATCCGGATCGCCGCTATCACCCGCCGTTCCCCGATCCCCGGGTAGCGTTCGGGCTCCGCCGGCTGGCGCGGAAGTTCCGCCCGGACATTGTTCAGACGCACGGCTGGATCGCCTACTCCTGCGCGCTGGCCTTGACCGGGACCGGCATCCCGATCGTGCTCTCCGTGCGCGACTACGGCTATGCCTGCGCCACCCGTAACCTGCTCATCGACGGGAAGATCTGCTCCGGACCCGACCTCAGGAAGTGCCTCCGCCACGCCGGCCGGGTCTACGGGCCGGCGAAGGGGATCGCCGCCGTGACCGCGGTCATGGGCCTGCGCGGGTGGCTGGTACGGCGGACCAGCCTCATCCATGCCGTTAGCGGACACGTGGCGACCATCGTCCGGCGGGATGTCCTCCAGGCGCCCTCGGACGATCCGGTGGTGGTCATCCCCGACATCGTGATCATCCCCAACATCGTGTTCGAGCACAAGGTCCCGGCCACCGGCCCCGGGTCGTGGGCGGCGATCGTCGAAGAGGAGGACCTGCCACCCGGGCCGTACATCCTCTTCGTCGGCGCGCTCCAGCCGCACAAGGGCCTGGGGCCCCTTCTGGCAGCCTATCGCTTGCTGAAGAACGCGCCCCACCTGGTCCTGATCGGGACCCACTGGCCGGACACCCCGATCCTCCCCGATGACATCACGGTGCTGTCCAACCTGGGGCACGGCGTGGTCATGGCGGCCTGGGAGGGATGCCTGTTCGGGGTGGCGCCTTCGATCTGGCCCGATCCCCTGCCAGGCGTCGTCCGAGAGGCGATGAGCCTCGGTAAGGCCGTCGTCGCGAGCCGCGTCGGCGGCATCGTCGACATCATCGTGGACGATCGCAACGGCCTCCTCGTCACCCCAGGCGACGTCCCGGAGCTGGCGGCTGCGATGCAGCGCCTCATCGACGACCCGGCACTTCGAGATCGGCTCGGGGCCCAGGCGAAGGCCGACGTCCAGATTTACAACCCGACGAACATCGCCGCGCGATACCAGGACGCGTACGGCCAGACCCGCGACCTCGTGACCGGTGGTACGCCCTGACCGAGTGGCACCTCTCACGCGTGCACATCACGGGTGGATCGGGCACCGGCAAGTCCTCGCTCGCCCGTCGGGTCGGAGCGCGATTCGGACTGCCGATCTACCACCTCGATGACGTCGCCCGCGAGGCTGGCTCCGGCCGCGTCCGGGCGCTCGACGAGCGCCTTGAGATGATCCGCACGATCTCGGCGTCGACCTCGTGGGTGAGCGAGGGTGTCCAGGCCGAATGGACAGACGAGCTGTGCGCCCGGGCCGAGGTGATCATCTGGCTCGACCAGCTCACGGGTCGGACAGCGGTCCTGCGGGTGGTCGGGCGTTTTGTCCGCGACGGGATCGCGGAATCGCGCCGGCGCCATGGGCTCCAGAAGTTCTTCCGCCTTCGGAGCTACGCCCGCCACCTCGGCGAGTTCGTCCGCTTTATCGGGGAGATCCGGGCCTTCCACGGCGACGAGGCCACGGCCAAGGCGGCCGACGGTGGCAGCCGGGCGGCCACCGTCGCGCAGCTTCGGCCGTACGAAGAGAAGGTGCTGCATTGTCGAACGCAGGGCGACGTCGACGATCTGATCGCTACACTTGAACGACGGCGGGAACTCGATCGACCAGCGGATGTAGGCCCGTGAACTTCGTCTCCCGGGTGCGAACCTTCCTTGGGCGATACCCGCGCGGCGGAGCCCTCTTCTTCACCCGTCTCGTGAACCGGACCGTCGGGGCGGCCATCGCCGTCCTCCTGTTCTCGACGCCAATCACCCCGAACATCGTGAGCACCGCCGGGTTCATCGTGCATGCGATCGCCGCGGTCCTCGTGACGACCGCGTCGTCGCCCATCTCGCCGTTGACGTGGATCCTCGTCCTGCTGCTCTGGCAGCTGGCCTTCAGCCTCGATTGCGCCGACGGCCTGCTCGCCCGGTCGCGAGGCGCCTCGACCTTGTTCGGTGGCTGGCTCGACATCTTCTACGACGTCATCACCCACGTCCTGGTGTACGGGGCCCTGGCGATCTACGTGGTTCGAGCCCTCGATCTTGACGGCATCCAGGCCAGCGCCCTGACGGCCACCGTGATGGGCCTCCACCTCTTCCAGCTGTTCACGAGCTGGGAACGCGGCATGATCGGCCCGGCTCCCGCGGTCGCCGAGCCACGTGGCCTGCTGGCCCTGGCTATGCACGGCCGGCAGCTCCTGGACTATGGATGGTTCCTGTTCGCCTCGGCCGTCCTCCTACCCCTGCCGAACCTGCTGGCCCTGTTCCTCCTGTTCTCGGCGGCGGTACACGCGCTCTCGGCGATCGCGCAACTCGCGTTGAACTGGCGGCGTCATGTCGTCGGCGACGAAACCGCTCCCTGACCGCTCAGAGCCGGCGCCGTCCGGCGGGCGCCCGCAACGACGCGCTGGCTCAGTAGGAGAAGCCGCTCCGTGCGCGGGCGTCCAGGAGCGCGATCGCCAGCTCCGCGTCCCCACGGAGGGTCACCTTGAGGTTGGTGGCCTCACCAGGCACGGTGGCGACAGTGATCCCGGCCGCCTGGACCAGCGTGGTCTCATCAATGAAGGTCTCCGGTCCTCGAGGATCCTGGACGGCGTAGGCGCGCAGGAGGACCTCCCGCCGGGCCCCGTGCGGGGTCTGCGACCGGTACAGCCCGCCCCGATCGAGGATACCGACGATCTCGCCGTCGACGACACGACGCATGCTCTCCGGCACCGGGACGATCGGGACCGCGGCACCATGCTCGCGCGCCGCTTCGGCGACCACGTCGAAGAGGCCGGAGGTGACAAGCGGCCGGGCGCCATCGTGGATCAGCATGACGAGGCCGTCCGCCTCGTCGACGCCCGCGGCCGCCGAATCCTGGCGGCGAGCGCCGCCGAGGACGATCGTAGCGTCGACGGCGCGGATCCAGGGTTCCTTCGCCAGGTCCGCGGCACGATCCGGGTGGGCGACCACGATGATACGGCGAACGGACCGTGCGGCGGCAGCGGCGCGCAGGGTCCAGGCGAGCAGCGGCGCCCCACCGACCTCCATCATCAACTTGTCGGTGCCGTCCATGCGCTCGCTCAGACCGGCGGCCAGGATGATCGCGTCCGCGAAGCGGCCATTCCGAGCGCTCATCGGCGTTCCGATCGACCCGTGATCGAGCGGATCATGGTGTTTGGAGCGACCGGCGATCTGTCACGACGCCACCTCCTGCCGGCACTGGCGCATCTCGTCCAGGCGCGACGGCTCCCTGTGCGGCTGGAGCTCATCGGCGTGGGACGGGGTGCCATGTCGAACGCGGCGTTCCAGGGTCTCGTGGCGGAATCGCTGGAGGTCGGTGCGTCGGCCGTGGCCAATGAGGCTCGCGAAACGACTCATCGATGGCGCGCGGTACGTCGAGAGCGGCCCCACCTGACGGAAGCGTCATGGTTCGAGCTTACGGCTCGTGATCGGCGATCGCACGAGGAGCGGTCGAAGCGACGTCGCCAGCACCACCGCAGCGACGATCGACTGGCCGGCAAGAAACGCGATGCCGACGCCCTCCAGGCCGAACGCCCGAATCAGCACGACGGTGAGCCCGAGGATCAGGCCGGCCAGCGACGCCTGAATGACAACGATTTGCCTCGGCCGCACCGTGACCCTGAGCATGGCGATGAACAGCGTGTTGATGCTGTACGGGAGGATCGCGAGCACCAGCAATCGCAGCAAGCGGACGTCCGCCTCGTAGGTTGATCCGAACACGGACAGGATGATCGGGGCCGCGATCACCACGACCGCGCCGATGGGCACGAGGACGCGGAGCGTGCCGATGAGCATCCGCCGGCCCTGCACGTGGAAGGTCGATGGGTCCGATGCCGTCTCGACCGTGAGCGACAAGATCATCTGCGGTGCAACGAGCTGGAGGGTCGAGGAGATCACCCAGACGATATAGAAGCGGCCGCCGGCGATCGCTCCCACCTCGTTGATGACGAGGACCGGCAGGAGTGCCACATAGCTTAGGGCGAACAGCGAGCCGAGGTAGTCAGCCGCGGCCAGGCGCACGATCGTCGCCGCGCGGACAATCGGGTCAGTGAATGGGCGCTCGCGCATGTGGCGCGGGAAGAGCCAGCGGAACATGACCAGGTTGACGAGCCCGACCGCGGCGACCATCGGGAGCACCCACGACACCGTGATCGCGTATCCGGGGACCAGGGCGAGCGCGGCGAACACGACCACGAGACCCATCTTCGCCACGCTGAACAGGACGTTCTCGATGGTCAGCGTACCGGTCGCCCGAAGGCCGATCAGGAGTCCGTCCTGGAGCTGGAAGATCGTCCATGCCATGGTGCTCGACACGAACAGCAGCGCGAGCCCGAGGTCGTTCCGCAGCGCCGTGATCGGTCCCTTCGGGGCCCAGTACTGACTGCCGGCGAGGTACACGATCGCCGCGGTGGCCGCGACGATAAGACAGGTGGCGTACGCGCCGACGGCCAGGCGGACCGTGCGCTGTCCGGCGATGGGCAGGAAGCGACTCAGCAACGGCCGCAGGTTGAGCATCGAGAGGCCGGCCAGGAAGGTCAGCGACGAGATCACCGCGGCATTCGCGCCGACCTCGCCCGGCGAGTAGAGGCGCGCCACCAGGACCCAGTAGACGAGCCCGAGGACCGAGGTGAGGCCCGTGCTGAAGATCAGCGTGTAGGCGTTCCGGAAGAGTGGGTCGCGTAGGTGCTCCACGAGCTCGGCGACCTGTCCCGTGGCAACCTGCCTCGCGTAGCTGCGGCGTCGCTCGACCGCGGTCCTCATCGGCCACCCCGGCTGCCGACACCTGGACGTTCGGAAATCATCGCCTCGCGAAGGAGACGGCCGCCCCCGGGGGATGCGTGGCCGGGATCGGGCGAGTTGATCGGCAAGCGAGACATGGGTGCGATGGTACGGCCATCGTCGCAAGGCTGAAAGGCACCGGGGACGAACACCGAGCTGATAGCGGTGCGCCCCGACACCGACTCGCGGCCACCGCCGTGTATAGTGGCACGAGCCACGGACGCGGTCCCGATTCGTCGACCGTGGCGACTGTCCCGGCCGTCTCGCGCCTGGCGGCCGACCCCTCCTCCGACATCGACGGACGCGCGCTCCGTGCGTGCCCTCCTTCGCACACAGGGGACCTGTCCGATGCCTCTCGAACGCCGCACGTGGGTGGGTTGATGACACGCGAAGAATCCATCGCCGTGGTCGGCTGCGGATACGTCGGCCTGGTGACTGCCGTCGGCCTCGCGGAGCAGGGATTTCGCGTCCGAGCCTATGACATCAATCCGGTCCGCATCGCCGCCTGCCGGGCGCTCGCCTTTCCGATCCTCGAGCCGGGCCTGAACGAGGCCGCGAAGGCGGCGACGGACCGGCTGACCTTCCACGATGTCCGCGAGGAGCCGTGGTCGCAGGCGGCATTCACGTTCCTCACCGTCCCGACCCCGCAGGGCGAGGCGGGCTATCCGAACCTGTCCTACCTGCGCGAAGCCCTGACCTGGATCGCGAGCGGCCCGGACCCGGTCACGACCGCGAGCGTCATCGTCATCC
>JBBQVJ010000101.1:0-7925 GCA_038211705.1 Candidatus Limnocylindrales bacterium
AGGCCCCGAAGCCCGCCGCAAAGCCGGCGAACGCCCCGGCAGAGGCCTCGATCTCGGCCTCGCCGGCCCCGCCCACCGAACCCGCGGCGTCCGCCGAGTCGACCGAAGCAGCGCCCGACGCCGAGCCGCCCGCACCGGCCGAGCCGCCCGCATCGGCCGAGGCCGAGCCGCCCGCACCGGCCGACCCGCCCGCATCGGCCGAGCCGGCGGCCAAGGCCGAGCCGCCCGCATCGGCCGAGCCGGCGGCCAAGGCCGAGCCGCCCGCACCGCCATCGGCCAGCGCCTGATGTTCTTCTCCGCAGGACAGATCGCTCGATGAACCATGTGATGTCGCATCGAGGCCTGCTCGGGGCTGCGCGGGTGACCCCACGTGACCTCGCGGGAAGCCGATCGCGCCTCGAATCCGCGGTCGCCGCGTTCGAATCGAGCACGCGCGACGATTCGCGACGGCCACACGCGAGGCCGAGGTCCCCACTGGCTCCGATCCCGGTGCACCTGTCCTGCTGGGGAGAACAGGCCGCAGCGCTTCACGGGGCGACGAGCTAGCGATGGCTAGTCAGCGGGATATCCGGCGCCGCATCGGCTCGGTCAAGAACATCAAGCAGATCACCCGCGCGATGCAGTTCGTGGCCGCCTCCAAGCTCAAGCGTGCCCAGGACGCGACGCTCGCGGCGCGGCCGTACAGCGAGAAGCTCGACGAGGTCCTGGCCGACCTGGCAGCCGTGCTGGGCGGCGAGGACCATCCGCTGCTTGCCGAGCGCGAGGGCGGCAAGCGCCTGATCGTGCTGATCACCACCGATCGGCCGCTGTCCGGGCCGCTCAACACGAACCTCGTTCGGTTCGTCGCCCACGACATCATCGACAAGCCGGGTGACGTGGCGGTGATCACGGTCGGACGCAAGGGTCGCGACGCGATGCGCCGGACCGGCGTCCCGCTCGAGGCGCATTTCGCGACGTTCGGCGATCGCCCGACCTTCGCCGACGTCCTGCCCCTCGCCCGGCTCGTGACCGACGACTTCCTGTCGGGCACCTACGGCCGGTTCGACATCGTCTACAGCCTGTGGGTCTCCACGTTGGTCCAGCGCCCGACGGCCCTCACCATCCTGCCGATCCAGCCGGCCGAGGACACCGAGGGCATCCCCGGCAATCAGTTCATCTTCGAGCCGAGCGCCTCGGCGGTGCTGGAGCGGCTGCTGCCACGCTACGTGGCGACCCGGCTGTTCCAGACCGTGCTCGAGGCCAAGGCAAGCGAGGAATCCAGCCGCATGGTCGCCATGAAGAACGCGACCGAGAACGCCGAAGAGCTCATCGAGGACCTCACCCTCTCGTACAACAAGGTCCGCCAGGCCAACATCACCCGCGAGATGATCGAGATCGCGTCCGGCGCGAACGCACGCTGACGCCCTAGGACGCAGGAGGCACCCACAACCATGGCGACTGCAACGGCCGCGACCGGCCGAGTCATCCAGATCACTGGCCCCGTCGTGGACATCGAGTTCCCGGCCGGCAAGCTGCCAGGCATCTACAACGCCGTCGAGATCCAGCGCGAGGGCCAGGAGCCGCTGACCTGCGAGGTCCAGCAGCATCTCGGCAATAACTGGGTCCGGGCCGTCGCCATGACGACCACGGACGGGCTCGCTCGCGGCGTCGATGTCATCGACACCGGCGCACCGATCACGGTGCCGGTCGGCGACGCGACCCTCGGCCGCGTGTTCGATGTCCTGGGCCACGCCATCGATGGCAAGGGTCCGGTCGTGTCCGACGTCTCCCTGCCCATCCACCGCGACCCGCCGGCGTTCGACCAGCAGTCGACCGAGATCGAGGTCTTCGAGACCGGGCTCAAGGTCATCGACCTGATCTGCCCGTTCAAGAAGGGCGGCAAGATCGGCATCTTCGGCGGCGCCGGCGTCGGCAAGACGGTCATCATCCAGGAGCTGATCCGGAATGTCGCCCAGGAACACGAGGGCGTGTCGGTGTTCGCCGGTGTAGGCGAGCGCAGCCGCGAGGGCAACGACCTGATCCACGAGATGACCGAATCGGGTGTCATCGCCAAGACGGCCTTCGTCTTCGGCCAGATGAACGAGCCGCCCGGCGCCCGGCAGCGGGTCGGTCTGACCGGCCTGACGATGGCCGAGTACTTCCGCGACGTGGAACACAAGGACGTCCTCCTGTTCATCGACAACATCTTCCGCTTCACCCAGGCAGGCTCGGAGGTCTCGGCGCTGCTCGGCCGGATGCCGTCGGCGGTCGGTTACCAGCCGAACCTCGCCACCGAGATGGCCGGCCTCCCGGAGCGGATCACCTCGACCCGCGATGGCTCGATCACCTCGCTCCAGGCGGTCTTCGTCCCGGCCGACGACTACACCGACCCGGCGCCGGCGACGACCTTCGCCCACCTCGACTCGACCATCCGTCTCGAGCGCAACATCGCCGAGCTCGGCATCTACCCGGCGGTCGATCCGCTGACGTCGACCTCGCGCGTCCTCGACCCGCTGGTCGTCGGCCAGGAGCACTACGACGTCGCGCGCGAGACGCAGCGTGTCCTCCAGCGCTATCGCGACCTCCAGGACATCATCGCCATCCTCGGCATCGACGAGCTGTCCGAGGAGGACAAGTCGACGGTCGCCCGGGCGCGGCGTCTGCAGCGGTTCATGAGCCAGCCGTTCTTCGTCGCCGAGGTCTTCACCGGCCGCTCCGGCAAGTACGTCAACATCAAGGACACGGTCGCGTCGTTCAAGGAGATCCTCGAAGGCAAGACCGACACGCTGCCGGAGCAGGCGTTCTTCCTGGCAGGCACGCTCGACGACGTCCGAGAGAACGCCGCCAAGCTGGGGTCGTGACGATCTGATGCCGCTGCTGCTCGAGATCGTGACGCCGGAACGGCTTGCCTATTCGGATGAGGTGGATTCGGTGAATCTGCCGGGCATCGAGGGCGAGCTTGGCGTGCTGCCGCATCATGCGCCGCTCGTGTCGATGCTGGGCGTGGGTGAGCTTCGGATCCGCAAGGGAGGGGTCGAGGAGTCGTTCGCGATCGTCGGCGGGTTCCTCCAGGTCCGGCCGGATCGGGTCGTGGTGATGGCCGAGACGGCCGACCTGGCGAGCGACATCGACCTCGAGAAGGCCCAGGAGGCCCGACGCGAGGCCGAACGCGCGCTCGAAGGCGCCCCGACCGATGCCGTAGACCTTGCCTCCGCCCGGGCGCAGCTCCAGCATGCCCTCCTCCGGATCCGCGTTGCCGAGCGTCGCCACCGCGAGGGCCCCCGCCGCAGGGGCTAGCTGCCATGAACAACGGGATCGTCGCGGCGCTCGCCCAACCGTCCCTTGGCGCCTCCGCGCCGCTTTCGGTCGGGCGGCGGCGCGACGACTTCATGGGCTCGAACAACGTCATGAATGCTGATGGCTGACGCGCGGCCCTTCCACTGGGAGTACCGACCGGAACCGGTCGCCCCGAAGATCTTCCGGATCGAGGGCGGCCGTCCGCTGGCCGGGACCGTGCCGATCAGCGGCGCGAAGAACGCGGCGCTCAAGCTGCTGGCGGCGGCGACGCTGACCGGTGAGCGCTGCCGGTTCACCAACGTCCCCGAGATCGAGGACGTGCGGGTCATGGCCGAGACCCTGCGCGACCTTGGCGTCGTGGTCGACCATCCGGCGGAGAACGTCTACGAGGTCGCCTCGGGCGACGTCGAGTGGCTCTTCGTGCCACTCGAGGCCGCCGCCCGGATGCGCGCCAGTTTCATCCTGCTCGGGCCGCTTCTGACCCGGTTCGGGCGGGTCATCATCAGCAACCCCGGTGGCGACCGGATCGGCCGGCGCCCGGTCGACCTCCACGTCGAGGCGATGCGCGCGCTGGGCGCCTCGATCGAGTACCGCAACGGCTACTACTTCGCGACGTCGCCCGGCCGACTGCGCGGTGGCGAGGTCCGCTTCCCGTTCGTGTCGGTGATGGGCACTGAGAACGCGATGCTGGCGGCGACGCTGGCCGACGGCCGCACGGTCATCCGGCCGGCCGCCCAGGAGCCCGAGGTCGACGATCTGATCGCCTTCCTCCAGGCGATGGGCGCGGCCGTCGAGCGGACCTTCCCCGACACGATCGAGATCGAGGGCCGCAAGCGGCTGCGCGGCGCCGAACACCGCGTCGTCCCCGACCGGATCGAGGCCGGCACGTTCATCGTCGCGGCGGCCGTGACCGGCGGCAAGATCACCCTCCAGGGCGCGCCATGCGATCACCTCGCCGCGTTCATCGAGGTGATGGGCAAGGTCGGCGTCGGAGTGAGCTGCGGGACGGACACCATCGAGGTCGACGGCTCGGCGTTCCACGATGGCGGCTACCAGGCCGCCGATATCGTGACGGCCGCGTATCCCGGGCTGGCGACCGACCTCCAGCCACCGACCTCGGTCCTCCTCACGCAGGCGTCGGGTGTCTCCCACGTCCACGAGGCGATCTTCGAGGACCGGCTCGAGTGGCTCGGCGAGGTCCGCCGGATGGGCGCCAGCATCGACATGGTCGACTCGCACCACGCCACCATCAACGGCCCCGCCCACCTCGTCGGCGCCGAGGTCGAGATCGGCGACCTGCGCGCGGGCGCCTCGCTCATCCTGGCCGCCCTCGCGGCCGAGGGATCGACCACGATCCACGGTGCACATCACGTTCACCGAGGCTATGAGAACATCGAGCGCAAGTTCCGGGACATCGGAGCCAGCATCTCGAGCGCCGCGGAAGGGACAGCAGACACCACCTCATGAAGATCGGCATCGACCTCGGCACGGCCAACGTCCTCGTGTACGTCAAGGGCAAGGGCATCGTCATCACTGAGCCCAGCGTGGTCGCCGTCTCCGATGACAACCGGATCGTCGCGGTGGGCCAGGAAGCGCGCGAGATGATCGGCCGGACGCCCGGCAACATCCACGCCATCCGCCCGATGAAGGACGGCGTCATCGCCGACTACGTCATCACCGAGGCGATGCTCAGCCACTTCATCGGCAAGGTTCGCAAGGGCCGGGTCGGGTTCGGCAAGCCGGAGGTCATGATCTCGGTCCCGGCCGGCGTGACGAGCGTGGAGAAGCGGGCCGTCCGCGACGCGGCGCTCAAGGCCGGTGCCAAGGAGGCCTACCTCATCGAGGAGCCGCTGGCCGCCGCGATCGGGGCCAATGTGCCGATCAGCGGGCCGTCCGGAAACATGATCATCGACATCGGTGGCGGGACCAGCGAGATCGCGGTCATCGCCCTCGGCGGGATCGTCGTGTCGCACAGCCTGCGCGTGGGCGGCAACCGCTTCGACGAGGCGATCGCGACCTACATCCGCAAGAAGTACAACCTGATGGTCGGCGAGCGGACCGCGGAGCAGGTCAAGATCGAGATCGGGACGGCGCTGCCGCTCGACCGCGAGCTGACCATGGAGGTCCGCGGCCGCGACCTCATCGCCGGCTTGCCACGGACCATCCCGATCACCAGCAGCGAGGTGATGGAGGCCATCGAGACGCCGCTCCAGCAGCTGGTCGCCGCGGTCCGCTCCGTCCTCGAGCAGACGCCACCCGAGCTCTCGTCGGACATCATCGACAAGGGCATGGTGATGTCGGGCGGTGGCGCCCTCCTGCGCAACGTCGACAAACTGCTGACCCAGGTGACCGGCGTCCCGTGCCACGTCGCCGAGAATCCCTTGAACTGCGTGGCTCTGGGCACCGGCCTGGCTTTGGAACACTTCGACTTTTTCAAGAAGTCGTTGGTCCAGCAAGTCTGATGTTCGCGGGGCCACGCGGAACATGACCCGCGCATTCGTCGATCTGCACTGTCATTCGCGGGGGAGCTTTGACTGCCTGTCGGCGCCGAAGGACATCCTCAAGGCGGCGAGCGAGCGCGGGTTGACCCACTTGGCGATCACGGATCATGACCGGATCGATGTCGCACAGGAGGCCCGAGGGCTCGCGCCGGCCGGGCTGACGGTGATCGTGGGCGAGGAGGTCAAGACCCGCGACGGCGACCTCATCTGCGTCTTCCTTGAGCGGGCCATCCCGCCGGGTCTGTCGGCCGTCGAGACGATCGCTGCGGCGCGGGAACAGGGCGGCCTGGTCGGGGTCCCCCATCCGTTCGACAACATGCGCGGATCGCTCCTGCGCGACGCCGCGATGGCCAGCCTCGCGCCGCTGGTCGATTGGATCGAGACACACAACGCCCGGGTGGTCGGCCACGGCAACGAGGACGCCGCCGAGTTCGCGCTCGAGCACGGCCGGCATGGCGTCGCCGTCTCGGACGCCCACTCGATCATGGAGATCGGCGTCGCCTACACCGCGCTCGACGGCGATCCATCGACACCGGCCGGCCTCCTGGCGGCGCTGGCGCGCGCCGAGATCATCCCCGGCCGGGCGAGCTACTTCGTGCGTCTGTGGACCCCGGTGGCCAAGGGGGTCAATCGGTTGCGCGGCAACGGCCGGGTGGTCGCGAGCAGCGCGGCCACGACGCCAGACAGACCGCGATGAGCGACCTCGGACGACGGGACGGCCAGGACCCGCAGGACCATCGTCCGATAGAGCCGGGCGCAGAGGGTCCGGTAGGGTCTGGTGCGATGGAGGCCACACCCGCGCTCGATCCCTCGATCCGCCACCCCGACCCCGAGTCACTCGTCGACGCGCTCGAGATCGAGCCGACCGAGGTCGCCCCCATCTCGCTCTCGCAGCGGCTGCGCCAGCCGCGGACGATCCTGTCGATCGTCGTCCCGCTGGCGATCATCGGCTTCTTCCTGTACCTCAATCGCGAGCGTCTGTCGGCTGTACCCGGGCTCATCCTCCAGGCCAACCCGGCCCTCGTCATGCTCGCGTTCATCGTCTTCTATCTCGGCTTCCCGCTGCGTGGCTACCGCTGGCAGCGGCTCCTGCGCGCGACCGGCTTCGTCATCAGCCTGCGCAACTCGATCGAGATCCTCTACATCTCGTGGTTCGTCAACTGCGTCGTGCCGGCCAAGCTGGGTGACGTCTACCGCGCGTATCTGCTCAAGATGAACAGCGCCGCGTCGCTCAGCCGGACGTTCGGCACGGTCTTCATCGAGCGGATCCTGGACATCTTCGCCATCGCCATCCTCGGCCTGGCGGCCGGGTTCTGGAGCTTCCGGGATGGGCTGCCGGCGGCCGTGCGGCTGGTCTTCATCGCCGGCATCGTGGTCGTCGTGGTGGCCGCCGTCGGGCTGTTCACGATGCGCAACTTCGGTCGCCGGATCATCGTCCGGCTCCCGCTCCCACCCCGCATCCTTGAGCTGTACGAGCGCTTCGAGGAAGGCGTCTTCGGCGCGATCGGGCTCAGGCACCTCCCGGTCCTCGCGATCGTCACCGGGCTCATCTGGCTGACCGAGGGGATGCGCCTCTATATCGTCGTCCTGGCCTTCGCGTTCCCCGACGTCGAGCTCGGACTGTCCGGGGCCATCTTCGTGGCCCTCATCGGCTCGCTGCTGACGGCCATCCCGCTCAGCCCGGCTGGTCTCGGGTTCGCCCAGGCTGGGGTCATCGGTGTCCTGACCGTGGTCTACGGTGTGCCGCTCGCCGAGGCGACCGCGATCACCATCCTCGACTGGGTCATCAGCGTGCTCTCGATCATCGGCTTCGGGGCGATCCTCTACGTCGTCTCGCCGATGCCGCGCGGCATGGGTCGGATCGACAAGCCACCGGCGGCGTCTTCCGCTGCGAGCGCCGCCTGAGCGTTAGCCCGCCGCCTTGCCTCGGTCGTCGTGAACCGTTCCCGGCTGGCGGACGTACATAGGTCAGGGGGTGGTGCCCCAGTGCGCCCATCCCGGACCGGGATTCAGTGCACAAGACCGCTCGGGAACTTGCACGCAACCCGAAATGCGACCGGTACGAACGGGTGATACAGGCGCCGTCACCCCCCATCGATAGTTGGCCCAGCGAACTTCATGACGGCTGGATCCCAACGGAGCGCCCAG
>JBBQVJ010000102.1:0-7914 GCA_038211705.1 Candidatus Limnocylindrales bacterium
CTGGACGGGTGTCGGGGTCTCATACCCCTCCTCGGCGACCATGCGCACGAGGTCGGCCGACAGGCCGAGTGAATCGAAGGTCAAGCGTTTCGCTCCTGTGTGGTCCCGCCGCGGGCACCGTGGGGAGCGCGACGGTGGCCCGCGTTCCGCACGTCGATGGACGCGGACGGACGATGGGCCGCCCGGAGCATAGCGGAAATGACTACGATCGACCCCATACCATGGAACGGCCCACCGCCGGGACCCGTGCGCTCGAGATCGTGGTCCGGGCCGGGGTCGCGCATCACGTCCACGCGTACGAGGCGCCCGAGCGCCACGGGCGGCAACGCGAGCAGCGCCCGCACTACGGGATCGACGCCGCGCTCGCGCTCGGAGTGGCGCCTGAACGGGTGCTCAAGACCCTCGCGGTCGCGGTCGAGGGCCGGCTCGCCCTGGCGGTCGTGGCGGTCTACCGGGACCTCGACCCGAAGCGGCTGGCCGAAGCGCTCGCCGCCCGACGAGCGGTCCTCGCCGATCCGGCTACGGCCGAACGGGCGACCGGTTCCGTGGTCGGCGGGATCAGCCCGCTCGGCTCGCGCAGGCCGCTGACGGTCGTCATCGACGAGTCGGCCCTCGAGCACGTCACGGTCTTCGTGTCGGCCGGGAGGCGAGGCTTGCAGCTCGAGCTGGCCCCGTCGGACCTGGTGCGCCTGAGCAGCGCCACAACGGCGCGGATCACGAGGGACCAATGGCCGGGCTGACAAGGGTTTGCCATCGCTGGCATACTCGGGGGGCTCCCAGGCCGCACCGAAGACAGGGTTCCAACAGAAGACGCCGCCCCCACGGCAGGTACCTGTCACAGCGTCAGGCCCGCACCTGGCCACCCGGATCGATCCATCGCTCGATCCTCCTCGGCTCCGTCGCGTCGATGCGCGTGGTCCGATGTTGACCCCGGGTCACACGTCTCCTGCCCGTCGGCGGCACCAACCACCGTCATCGCGTGCTCACCACGCGGTGTTCCGGCGGACAGGAGGCAAGAGTCTTGCTAGTCACGAGGAACGGCGCCCAGCGGGCGTCCTCCAGCTGGTCGATTCGAGCGACCGTCCTCACCATCGCCATCGCGCTCGTCGCGGTCGCCGGTGCGGCGAACCCCACCCCCGCCGCAGCGGCCGGGATGAAGGTCGTCGTCATCGTCGGCCCGGTGGGCTCGAGCACCTCCAGCTACATCACCAGCGCCAGGCGCTACGCGTCGCAGGCTCGCTCCTACGGTGCCAACGTGGTCGAGATCTACAGCCCCAACGCGACGTGGTCCCGGGTCAAGGCGGCCGCCCAGGGCGCCAAGGTCATCATCTACCTGGGACACGGCAATGGGTCGCCGAGCCCGTATGGCGCGTTCTCCAAGTACACCAAGGACGGCTTCGGTCTGAACCGGACGGCTGGCGCAGGCAACTCGAACACCAAGTATTGGGGCGAGTACTACGTCAGCACCCAGATCAAGCTCGCGCCCAACGCCGTGGTCATCCTCAACCGGCTGTGTTACGCCTCCGGCAACTCGGAGTGGGGCAGCGCGAACCCGACCAAGTCCGTGGCCAAGCAGCGCGTCCAGAACTACGGCGCCGGCTTCCTCCAGGCCGGCGCCCGGGCGATCTTCGCTGACGGGATCACGAGCGCGTCGTACGTCCTCTACGGCCTGTTCCGGACCAGTCGGACGATCGGCGCGATCTTCAAGAGCTCGTCCTCCTTCGTCGGCACCTACGACTTCCAGTTCCAATCGACACGGAACCCGTTGTATCGAGCCTGGATGGCCCCGAAGTCAACGGGCCGCTACTACCGCTCGGTGATCGGCAACCTGAATCTGTCGGCAGCGACGATCCGCGGGACCTGACCGGCGCGAACCCGAACGTCCCGGACCGTCGTCGACCCCCGCCCGGCAGCCCCGCCGGCGGGCGTCGCGGCATGTCCGGCGGCCTGCGCCGCGCACACGGAGGCCCCGGTCTCGGGATCGGATCCGACCTGGGCCGTGAGCTGCGTGGTGCGAGTCGTCGTCAGGCCATCGCGACGTTGGCGATGATCCCGAGCATGGCGAGGATCGCCATGAGGATGACGAGCGCCGAGGGAGCCACCCCGAGGGTGTCCGCTCGACCGAGGCTGATCTGCATGTCCATCGATGCGGCTCCTTTCCTGCTGATCGGCTTGTTCGCTGTACCAGGTTGGCCAGTCGATAGGCATATCCTCGCCGGGCGAATCCCTCGCTGACAGCCGACGATCGTGGCCTACCCGCCTCCGGAATCGCACCAGGTGCCGCGGACGGATGACGAGGGGTTGCCCCGGTGACGGCCGAGGCGCCAGTAACGCCCCGCCGCACCTTCCGGACCCGCCGCACCTTCCGGACCCGCGGCACCTTCCCGGCCCATGGCGGCGCGAGGCTCACATCCTTGCCACATACCCGGGTCAAGGGAATCTGACCGATTCGCCCACGGCTGCGTGCCAGATATCCACGCCGGGACCCTTAGGCAAGGAATCGGCAGCGAGCAGAGCGGGAATTGACCAGATCCACGCTTGGCCCGGCTCGAGCTGGCCCGAATCAGACGATTCGGCCTCCGATCCGCCGCCTAGTGCCCTCCCCATGGGTATTTGGCGAAACGGCGGACCGCGGCCAACGGCGCCACCGCGGCCAACGGGGCCACTGCGGACAAGCTGATGTGGCTTCGGGAACCAACAAAGTGCATGTCAGACTTGACAAAGTGAAAGTCTACTTGCTATACAGTGACCAACCCAGCCAAACCAGCCAAGAAAGTGTGCACATGTTCGAACTCTCGCTGGCCCATCTCAACGGCGCCGATCGTGAACGCGAGATCGACGCAGCCCTCCGCCGCTGTCAGATCCTCAAGATCCGGCCCGCCGATGTCGCGCCCGACTCGCGGACCATAGTGCTGGCGGGCGGACGGCGCCTGGCGATGCTCCTCCGAACCACCGATCGATAGGGCCGCGACCATGCCCCACGACGTCATCTCCACCTGCCCCGTCTGCGCGAGCGAGCTCGCGGTCACCCGGCTCCATTGCCGGAGCTGCGGCACGACGCTGGAGGGCGACTTCAGCGTCGGTCGCTTCGGCCGCCTCAACCGCGACCAGCTGGCGCTGCTCGAGAGCGTCCTTCGCTCGCGCGGCTACCTGCGCGAGATGGAGCGCGAGCTCGGGATCAGCTACCCGACCGTCCGCGCGCGCGTCGAGGCGCTCGTCGGAGCCCTGGGCTTCGGCGCGCGCGCCGATAGCGACGAGCCCGACGACCCGACCAGCGAGCCGGCCGAGGCGCACACCCGTGAGGAGATCCTCCAGGCCCTGGCTCGCCACGAGATGAGCGCCGACGACGCGGCCGCCGCGATCCGGGCGCTCGGGAGGACATCGCGATGACCACGACCTCGACCGGGGCGAACCTCGACCACGAGATCGGCCTCGACGGCGTCTTCTCGATCCGCCTGCGCGACGGTGGCATCCGACTGCGCGCCATCGATGGCGAGACGATCCGCATCCGCGATCGCCACGATCGCGACCTTGGCGGGATGTTCGCCATCGATCTGGGGAAGGGGAGTGTCTCGCTCCGGGCGGGCCACTCGGACGACCGGCGACATGAGGGGCACACGACCGATCTTGAGGTGGAGCTGCCGCGTCGGGCGACCGTCGTCATCGAGGCCGGCAGCGCCGAGATCGATGCCGAGGGGCTGCTGGGCGACCAGCGCTATCGGACGGCATCGGGCGACATGACGCTTCGGGCCGTGAGCGGCCGGATCGCCATCGACGTCGTCTCGGGCGATGTCGATGTCCAGGCGACCGGGGAGACGTCGATGACGATCAAGACCGTCTCGGGCGATGTCGAACTGCGGGCGGGCACGCTTACCGCGCTCGATGCCGCGACGACCAGTGGCGACCTGCGGATCGCCGGGCGTCTGGCTGGCCCCGGCCCGTTCTCGATCGTCACGGTCAGCGGCGACACCTTGCTCGCACCCGCCGGCGACATCCGCATCGAGATGGCGACCCTGAGCGGCGATCTGCGCTCGAAGCTCGGCGGCCGTTCCGAGGGTGGCCGCGGTCGCCGCTCGCTGGAGGTGGGTTCGGGTGGGCCGCTGGTCAGCCTTCGGTCGTTGTCGGGCGACCTCCTCGTCGTCCCGCCGGCGCGTGTCGAGTCCGAAGCCGCGCCACCGCCTCCCGATCGGGCCGACCACCCGGCGGCCGCCCGGCCGGCGCCCGGCACCGACCCCGAGCCGGTCTCGACCAACCCGGCCATCGCGGCCGCCTACGACGACGCCCGCCTGCGGATCCTGCGATCGCTCGAACGGGGCGAGATCGACGTCGCCGAAGCCGGTCGGCGCCTTGAAGCCCTCGATGGCGCCGACCCGCTCGAACCCGCGGCGGGCGCGGACGCGCCGGACAGGCTCGATCACACCGCGACCGCCGATGCCGACGCCGACGACCGTGGCGACCCCTCCACCGAGACCGCCCGGTTCGATCCGTCGGCGCAGGCCGATGCCTGACGACGCGCTCGAGCGGGTCCTGCGCCTCGTCGCCCAAGGACGACTCACGGCCGACGAAGCCGGCCCGATCCTCGACGCGCTCGATGGCCGCGCCGGGCAAGAGGGCGGCACCGGGTCCACGGGGAACGGGGATGGCCCCGCCGACACCACGACCGCCGGCAGCCCGGCGCGGGCCATCCGGGTCCAGGTCACCGACAAGGGCCGGACCGTGGTCAACCTGCGCATCCCGCTGTCGCTCGGGCGGGCGGCGCTGACCCAGGTCCCGGGTATCTCCGAGGCGACCTCGGACCGAATCCGGGAGGCGATCGAGGCCGGTATCAAGGGTGCGATCGTCGACGTCGACGACGGCGACGACGGGGTCCGGATCACCATCGAATGACCGCGCCCGACGTCGTCACCCGTCCGATCGGGCGGGTGGCCCGGCTGCCGCTCCTGGTCCCGCTCGCGATCCGCGACTTCGGGCTGGTCTGGTTCGGCGAGGCCGTCTCCCTCCTTGGCGACCAGTTCCAGACCGTGGCGGTCGCATGGCTGGTGCTCGGGCTGACCGGTTCAGGGCTGGCGCTCGGCTCCATCCTCGTCGCGGCCGCCATCCCGCGCGGCATCTTCCTGCTGCTTGGTGGCGTCCTCGCCGACCGGGTCTCGCCACGCGACCTGGCGCTCGGGTCCAACCTGCTGCGGGCCATCCTGACCACGATCGTCGCCGCCCTCGTGCTGGGTGCCCAGGTCCAGCTCTGGCACCTGGCGCTGGTCGGCATCCTGTTCGGGACTGTCGATGCCGTCTTCTGGCCGGCCATCAACACGCTCGTGCCCCGCCTCGTCCCGCCCGGACGGCTGGCCGCCGGGAGCGTCACCGGCGCCATCGGCTGGCCGCCGGGAGCGTCACCGGCGTGGCGGCCATCCTGGTGGTCATCGGCACGATGAACGGCTACGTGAACGTGGTGATGATCGCCTGGGTCCAGGAGAAGACCGAGCCGCGGATGCTGGGCCGGACGATGAGCTTCCTGATGCTCGGATCGGTGGTCGCCGCGCCGCTGTCGATCGCCGTCGCGGCGATCCTGGTCGATGCCGATGCCAGCGCGATGTTCCTCGCGGCGGGGACCCTCGTCGTCGTCTGCGGCCTCATCGCGATGGCCAGCGGGCTACCGCGCCGGATGACCGGAGCGCCGCTACCATGGCCCCATGACCAAGCCGACGTCCCTGCCGTTCACCGGCGACCCTGAGGCGGATCGCTTCCTCGCCGACGACCCGCTGGCGCTGCTCGTCGGGTTCGCGCTCGATCAGCAGGTCACGGTCCAGAAGGCATTCAGCGGCCCGCTCGAGCTCAAGCGACGGCTGGGGCACCTCGACGCGGCCCGAATCGCCGCGATGGACCCGACAGAGCTCGATGCCGTCTTCCGCGAGCGCCCGGCCATTCACCGCTTCCCGGGCTCGATGGCCGCCAAGATCCGGGCGCTGGCCGCCGCGATCGCCAACGAGTACGACGACGACGCCGAGCGCGTCTGGCGCGAGGCGACCGACGGTCGCGACCTCGAGAAGCGACTGCTCGGCCTGCCGGGGATCGGCGAGATGAAGGCCAAGGCCCTCATATCGGTGCTCGGCCAGCGGTTCGGTGTGCGCCCGCCAGGGTACGACGAGGTCGCGCCGACCTGGCCGACCCTCGGCGACGTCGACTCGGCCGAGGCCCTGGCGACGTATCAGGCCGGCAAGCGCGCGCACAAGGCGGCCATCCGCGAGGCCGGGGCCGGCTGACCGCCGGTTGGACCGGCTGACCGCCGCTTGCACCCCGCGCGGACCGGGTGTATCGTTAGTTGACCATGCAACTACACGACGCCCCCATCGACGTGGCCGAGATCCAGCGCGAGCTGGCCAACGGCCGCCATCTCATCGACATCACCACGATCGGCCGCCGGTCCGGCCAGCCGCGCCGCCTGGAGATCATCTTCCACCTCATCGGCGGCCGCACCTACATCAGCGGGATGCCACGAGCGGGCCACACCCGCGCCTGGCTGCGCAACCTGGCGGCCGACCCCCATTTCACCTTCCACCTGAAGGGACCGGTCAGCGCCGATCTGGCGGCGACCGCCCGGATCGTCAGCGACGAGGCCGAGCGACGCGCGATCTTCACCGAGATCGTCAAGACCTGGGACGGCCAGGACCTCGAGACGATGGTCCTCCACAGCCCGCTCATCGAGGTCACGCTCCCAGCGCTGGCCTCCTGACCGGGCCGGGCGCTAGACTTGGCGCCCCGTGCCCGATCCCGCTGAGCCCCATCCCGCCGACCCACGCGCCCACCCGACATCGGTACGACCACGCCGAGCCAGGAAGTTCGTCCTGCCCCAGCATCATCACGATGAGCAGGTCGACGAGCGGACCGCGGGTGACATCGAGGCATTCCTCGAAGGGCCGGTCGCCCCGCCGCGACGCCCGCGGATCGAGCGCGCTCGACAGCCCATCGAGCTCGAGACCCGACCCGACTGGAACGCCGCGCTGCGGCACGAGGGCGCTCGCCATGCGCGCTACGGGCGGCCCGCGTCGGTCCTGCTGATCGGGCTGTCGGGCAGCCCGCCCCGGCCTGCTATCGATCGCATCGCGCGCACGATCGCGAACATCATCCGGGCCGAGGGCCGTGAGACCGACCGTGCGGTCCGAACCGCCGAGCTGCGCTACCGGATGCTCCTGCCCGAGACGGGCGGACGGGCTGCTCAGACTCTGGCCGCCCGGCTCGAGCGTGCGTTCCAGGCCGATCCGGACGGTCGCGCGAACGGTGTCGCGCTATGTCTCGAGGTCGCCACCGCGCCACGCAACGGGACGCTCGAGGACGCCCTGACCGAGGCCGAGGCTCGGCTCGCGGCGAGGACACTCGCCAGCCAGCAATAGCTAGTCGACCAGCGTCGCCACCAGATGGTCGAGCTCGGCAGCTGGGTCGTCGCACAGCCCGGCGTGGACCTCGGACGGCTGGATCATCGTGCTCGACGGCGACACCAGCCAGTGGAACCGTTCGCCTTGCCCAAGCTTTGCGATCGGGCCGGCCGTCGGGTCGCCGGCGGCGATCCGCTCGATCGCCGCGAGGTGCGGCCGGATGGTCGTCGGGTCGAGATCGGGCGCCAGGGCGGCGAGCCTGCCCTCGTCCAGCGCGATCCGGGCGCCGAGATAGCGCATCGGCCGGCACAGCAGAATCACCCCGACGTTGAGCGATTCCCCGCGTTCGACCCGCGGTAGGAGCCGCACGATCGAGTACTGGAAGGCGTTACGCGGCGGCTCGGGCACGATCCGCCTCCTCGACGAAGGGTCGCGGGGGGGCGGGCCCCCCGGGGGGGTGACCGGGGGGGGGCCCGCGCGGGGGGGGCGCCGCACCCCGCCGCGGGGGGGGGGGGGGCCCCCCCCCCGGCAGGGGGGCGGGGTGGTA
>JBBQVJ010000103.1:0-7908 GCA_038211705.1 Candidatus Limnocylindrales bacterium
CGAGACGGTCGCCGCGACCAGGATCGCCGGGATCGCGCCGAGCAGCGGCCCGACGATCGGGATCGCCTCGGTGAGCGCGGCGATCAGGCCGAGGAGCAGGGCGCCCGGCACCCCGAGCAGGCTGTAGGCGACGCCGGTCGCCATGCCCATGGCACCCATCAGGATGAGCTGGCCACGGACCCACAGCCCAAGCCGCGTCTCGATCTCGTTCCAGGCATCGCGGGTTCCGCCACGCCGATCCGCCGGGAAGTAGGCGAGCAGGTAGCGCTGGAGCCGGGCGTGCTCGACGAGCCAGAAGAAGACGAGCGTCAACAGGGTCGCCAGCGACACCACGGCCTCGGCCGCGACGGTCCCGACCTCGACCACCTGGTCGGGGTTCGGGGCCGCCGGCTGGGCGACGAGCCGCTGACCCGATTCGATGAGACGGATGGCAGCGCGCGACACGACGCCTGGCTCGAGGCTCGCGGCGCGGCTCCGGAGCGACTCGAAGAAGGCGGGCAGTCCGGCCACGATGTCCTGGCCCTGCCCGACCGCCGCCGGGACGACGATCAAGGCGAGACCGACGACGGTCACGAAGAATGTGACATAGACGACCAGGATGGTGGCGCCACGACCGAGCGGGGCCCGGTGACGGACGATGCCCACGATGGGCTCGAGGGCCGACGCGAGCAGGACGGCCACGAACAGCAGGATGATCACGCTCCCGGCGGCGATGCCGAGCGCGATCAGCCCGACGACGATCGCCACGCCGAGGGTCAGGCCCATGCCGCGGACCATCCAGGGGGTGATGTCGGAACGCATCGGTTCGACCTCTACTGATCGGGTGGCGGGGTAGGCGCCGGCGGGAGGCCCCCGCCGCCGGGCGGCTTTGGCGGCTTCGTGTCGGGCTTTCCCTGCTTGCCGCCGTGGCCGCGGTCATGCTTCGGGCGCTGCGTATAGCACGCGCCGGCCAGCGATCCGCCCCACGACGACTGCTTCCAGAAGTAGGCGGTGCGCGAGTCGTACGGGCCGACGCGACCGGGACCGCCCCGCGCCCGCGACATCCAGTTGGCGACATCGGCGTTCCAGCTGGTCGGGCCGAGCTCGGCCTTGAGCAGGTCGACCCGGTAGCTCCCGCAGGTCCGGCTATAGAGCAGCCCGTCTGGGTCGATCGCCTTGCGCGCGCCGGGCTGCGTCCCGGCGATGAACCAGGCGGTCGTCTTGGCCCGCGTCCAGGGCCCTGGCTTGCCACCCGACCAGGCGTCGATGGTCGCCTTTACGAGGCCCTTGGGTCGGGTGAAGTCGGTGATCGGCCAGCCCTTCGTGTAGTCACGCACGAAGGCGTGCCACAACGGGGCGGCCGCGGTCAGCGAGATCGCCGGCGTCCTGGAGCGGGGGTTCGAATGGTCGCTGTTGCCCATCCAGACACCGACCGCCAGCGCGGCATGATCGCCCTTCGGCAGCGGCAGGAAGCCGTAGGTCGCGAGGTCGCGGGCGTCGTTCGAGGTGCCCGTCTTGACCGCCGCCGGCCGGCGCGCGCCACCCTTGCCGTTGTAGATGGCCAATGCCGCCGACCAGATCGGGTTCTGCTTCTTGTCCGTGTTGCCGGCCAGGATGTCCGAGACGAGGAACGCGGCGCCCGGCGAGACCGCGGCCGTGCCCTGCGGATCCGGGGCTGTCCAGACGACCCTGCCGTCCGGACCGTCGATCTCGAGGATCATCCGCGGCGGCACGTGGACGCCGCCATTGGCCAGCGCACCGTACGCCGACGTGAGGTCGACCGGTCGCACCTCGACCGTGCCCAGCGCGCCGGCCAGGCCCGCCTGGAGGTAGGCCTCGCGACCACCGGTGAAGCGCAGCCCCAGCGCCTCGGCGGTCTTGTCCACCTGGTCGTTGCCGACCCGCTGGAGGGCCCGGATGGCCGGGATGTTGAGCGAGTACTGGAGTGCCTTGCGAACGAGCACCGGGCCGCGCTCGAGCTGGTCGGCGTCCCGCGGCGCCCAGTCCTCGCGGACATTGAATCTGGTCGTCACGTCGAGCAGCAGGCTGCCCGGGGTCAGCTTGTGCGAGTCGAAGGCGGCGGCGTACAGGATCGGCTTGAAGGCCGAGCCGGGCTGCCGTGAGCCGTCACCCGCCACGTCGTACTTGGGTGAGAACTCCGGGCTGGTCAGGTCGTCGCGGTAGTAGCCCGCGCTGCCGGCGTAGGCCAGGACGTCGCCGGTCCTGTAGTCGAGCGCGACGAGCGCGCCGTTGTGGAGGTCCTTGCCACGCAATGCCCGGACCCACGACAGGTCGCTCTTGGGGATCTTGAGCGTCTTGATCAGGGCCTCACCCTTCTTGCGTGACAGGTTGGGCACGATGGCGCCGGCTGTCAGCCACTTCTCGGCGAGGTCCTGGGCCTTCGGGTCGAGGGTGGTGAGGACCCGATAGCCACCGGTCTCGACCTTGTCGGCGCTGCCGAGGATCGATTCGAGCTGGCGGCGAACCTGCCAGGTGAAATGTGGCGCCTTGAGCATCAGCGCCTGGTCGCCGGCCAGGACGACCGGCTCGGCCAGCGCCGCCTTGAGCTCCGACGGCGACAGCTTGGTCCAGCGCGCGCCCTCGGCCAGACCGCCCAGGATCCAGTCACGGCGGACCACCGGCGGGGAGCCCGCCGGGACGACGAGCCGGCCGTCACTGTCCTTCTCGGCATAGCGGTACGGGTCGAGGGTGGAGGGGGACTTGGGCAGGCCGGACAGGAGCGCGGCCTGGGCCGGTGTCAGCTTCGTGAGGTCAGAGACGCCGAAGTAGATCCAGGCCGCCGCGGCGACGCCATACGCCCCGTGGCCGTAGAAGATCTCGTTGAGATAGGCCGTGATCACCCGCTCTTTCCCGCTCTCGCCCGGAAAGGTCTCGGCCAGGCGCATCGATTGGATGAGCTCCTTGGCCTTGCGCAGGTAGCGGTCCGCGCCTGCCTGGGTCGCGTCGGGTGGCAGCAGCCGCGCCCGGACGAGCTGTTGGGTGATGGTCGAGGCGCCCCGCTCGCGAGCACCGCTGGCGCCCTCGGCGACGGCCGACACGATGGCCGGCGCGTCGAAGCCGCTGTTCGCCCAGAACGTCCGATCCTCGGCGCTCGTCGTCGCATCCAGGACGAGCGGCGGGACGTCGCCGAAGGCCACGACCCTGCGTTCCTCGCGCTGGAAGCGACCCAGCTCGACGGTGCCGGTCCGGTCATAGACGATCGTCGGCTGGGAGAACGTCAAGGCCTCGAGCTTCGAGGGGTCCGGCAGGTCCACCGACAGGACCCCGACCGCGGTGGTGAGCATGACCACCGTCAGCCCGACGACGATGGCCGTCGTCAGGCCGAGACCGAGGACCACGCCACCGAGCAGCCGCGGCAGGCGGCTGCGTGGTCGCTGACGAGCGGCCGTGCGATTGGCATGGCGCAAGGCCACCACCCGCGTGGCGTTGTGTCGCACGGGGCCGCGGACAGCACGGGGTGGACTGGGGTCTCGAGCCATGCTCGCGATGCTGGATGCTTCGCCGTCAAGCGCCGTATCGTTGGCGCGACGCGACCCTTGCAGTCACATGACACCCGGCTGTGAGGCGACTGCGACCGATCGTCGGTCGGCGCCGGGGACGCGTGAACCCGATCCGGAGGACCATGGAGGTCCATCCGATGGAGGTACCTGCATGCCCTCGACGCGAACCATCGACGTGCCGCCGGCGACGATCGTGCCCGCCACCGACCTCGGCAGCGTCGAAGTCGCCAAGGAGGGCAACCTCTACCTGCTGACCGATCCGCGCGGCGACATCCGGCTCGACGGTCGCGGTCTGGGGCTGTATGAGCTCGACACACGGATCCTGTCGGTCTCGATCCTGCGCCTCAATGGCGCCCAGCTGACGCTGCTGCGCGGGCCCTACCGGGACGACGGCGCCGACACCATCCAGCTGACCAACCCGGAATTGCGGCGGAATCCGGCCGACAAGCGGACCGCGGCCACCGATCTTGCCAGGCGTGAGCTCAGCCTCACGCGCACGCGGCGGATCGACGGTTTCCTGCGCGAACAGGTGATGATCGAGAGCTATTCGGCGATGACCGAGACCATCGAGATCGAGCTCGGCCTGGGCGTGGACATGGCCGACATCTTCGAGGTGCGCGGCTACCCTCGGGCGACCCGCGGCAGCCTGTGCCCGATCGAGCTCTACGAGGGGCGTGCCGTCTTCGCCTACGAGGGCCTCGATGGCCGGCGCCGAACGACGACCATCGTGCTGCCACGGGCGCGGCTGGACCCGGTCGACGATCGCGACGCCTGGCCCGGGGCGACGGTCATCGCCCGGTGGCGAGGCAAAGTACGACCGGGTCGGCGTATGACCATCGACTGGACGGTCGGTCACAGCAGCGCCGATGTCGGGGTCGCCGGCACGTACCCCGAGCCGGCCGTCGAGATCGTCCGGGACAACGCGTCGGTCGGCCCCATCGGTGCCCGTCGGCCGGCGGCCGCCCCCCGCGTCACGATGCCCGCTGTCGATTCGGATCACGAACTGCTCGATCGGACGCTGACCCGGTCGTTCGCGGACCTCGCCATGTTGCGTAACGACGGTCCCGGCCCGGGCGAGCACTACCTGGCGGCCGGCATCCCATGGTTCGCCACGTTGTTCGGTCGAGACAGCATCATCGCGGCCCTCGAGACGGTCGCCTTCATCCCGTCGTTCGCAGTGGAAACGCTCGAGGTCCTGGCCCGGCTCCAGGCCGTGGCCGACGATCCGTGGCTCGACGCCGAGCCCGGCAAGATCCTCCACGAGCTGCGGACCGGTGAGATGGCCCGGGCTGGCGAGACGCCCCACGCGGGCTACTACGGAAGCGTCGATTCGACCCCGTTGTGGCTGGTCCTGCTGGGCGAGACCCATGCCTGGACCGGCGATGACGGGCTGCTCGATCGGCTGTGGCCGAACGCGCTGGCCGCCCTCGCCTGGATCGACGAGCACGGGGACCTCGATGGCGATGGGTTGGTCGAATACAAGCGCCGCTCGAAGCTCGGGTTGCTGAACCAGGGCTGGAAGGACTCGGGCGATGCCATCCGCCACACCGACGGCCAGCCGGCGGAAGGGCCGATCGCCTTGGCCGAGGTCCAGGGCTACGTCTACGCCGCCCGTCGGGCGATGGCCCGGCTCGCACGACACCGCGGCGAGATGGAGCTCGCGGCCAAGCTCGACACGGCCGCCGACGCCCTGCGCATCCGGTTCGATTCCGCCTTCTGGCTCGAGGACGCCCGTTTCTACGCGATGGCCCTCGACGGCGACAAGCGCCAGGTGGCCAGCATCGGCTCGAACGCCGGTCAGGCGCTGTGGACCGGGATCGTGCCGCCCGAGCGGGCCGGCCGCGTCGCGGAGCGCCTGCTCGAGGCGGACATGTTCTCCGGGTGGGGCGTCCGGACCTTCGCCTCGGGTCAGCCTGGCTACAACCCCGTCGGCTACCACACCGGCTCCATCTGGCCGCACGACAACGCGCTCATCGCGGCCGGGCTCAAGGCCACCGGCGCCGCGGATGGCGCGAACCTGTTGGCCGGACGGCTGATCGAGGCGGCCCAGTGGTTCCCCGACCTGCGCCTGCCCGAGCTCTTCTGCGGGTTCAGCCGCGACGGGGTCGGCGCGCCAGTGGCCTACCCGGTAGCCTGCTCGCCACAGGCCTGGGCGGCCGCCGCCCCGTTCTACCTGCTCCACACGATGCTCGGACTGCGCGCCGATGCGTGCGCCTGGCGGCTCGTGCTCATCCGCCCGACGCTGCCCGACTGGCTCGGCAAGTTGACCATCACCGGGCTGCCCGTCGGCAACGACTCGGTCGACCTGCTGGTCCACCGCTGGCGGGGCCACACGAGCGCCGAGGTTCTCGGACGGCGAGGCTCGATCGAGGTCATCATCCACGTCTGAGCCGGGCGTTCCAGACCGAGCGGTTCTACGATGGCGGCCCGCCCGCCGCCGACAGCTCCCGAGGAGGCCAGCCATGACCGACGAAACGCCGCGGAACGACCCGCGCACGATCGTGGTCAGCGGCACGGGACGCGTCGCGGTCGACCCGGACGTCGCCGAGCTTCGGCTGGGAGTCGCCATCAGCCGGCCGAGCGTCGAGGGCGCCCGAGCCGCAGCCGCCGAGGCGATGACCGCGATCCTCGCGGCGGTCGTGGCGACTGGCGTCGCCCAGCGCGATGTCCGGACGACGCTGCTGTCCGTCCAGCCTCGCTACGACCATCGCGACGGCAAGGCCCCGACCTTGACCGGCTATGACCTGTCGAACGTCGTAGAGGTGACGACGAGGGAGCTGGCGAACCTGGGTGCCGTCGTCGACGGGGCGCTGTCGGCCGGAGCGACCAGCCTCGATGGCCTCGCTTTCAGGGTCGCCGACCCGCGCGACGCCGAGCGGGCGGCGCGGGTGGCCGCCGTGGCCGAGGCGCGATCGCGCGCCGAGGTCCTGGCCGAGGCGGCCGGGGTCTCGATCGCGGGTGTCGCCGCCATCGTCGAAGGCGGGCCACCGCCGACCTGGCCGCCGGCGAAGGCCGCCAGGATGCTCGAGGCGGCCGATGCCAGCACGCCGGTCGAAGCCGGCACGACCGAGATCTCGGTCACCGTGACGGTGACGTTCCAGATCGGCTGAGCCGAGCGGTCAGCTGGCGGGAACGGCGATCCGGAGAAGCTCCCCGTTTGACAGGCTCGTCGCGTAGACCGACCCATCCTCGCCCTCGCCGATCGAGCTCAGCGTGCGTCCCAGCTTGGACACGATGACCGGATCGCGCGGCCCGTCGCCGGCCGGGTCCATGGCCCACAGGTTGTCGGAGCAGGAGTCGCCGAACAGGTAGCCGCCGTCGAGCCGGCCCTGCCGCGGATCGCGGACGACCACGCCACCGATGATCGCGCAACCGAAGTCGTGGTCGTATTCGGCGACGGGGAGCGTCAGGCCGGTCTCGTCGCAGCCCGACGGCGGGTTGAAGCAGTGGGCGCCTTCCATCGTGTTCCAGCCGTAGTCGAGGCCACTGACGCCGGCTCGCGCGACGTCGACCTCCTCCCATTGGCCCTGCCCGACGTCGCCGATCCACAGGTCGCCTGTGGCGCCATCGAAGCGCATCCGCCACGGGTTCCGCAGCCCGGTCAGCCAGATCTCGGGCTTGGCGCCGGCGGTCGCGACGAAGGGGTTGTCGGTCGGGACGGTGTACGGTGCGCCACCGCCGGCCGCCGGGCCGACGTCGATGCGCAGGATCTTGGCCAGAAACGTATCGAGCCGCTGACCGTTGCCCTGGGGGTCGCCGCCTGAACCGCCGTCGCCGGTCGAGAGGTAGAGCATCCCGTCGGGTCCGAACGCCACCGCACCGCCGTTATGGTTGGGGAAGGGCTGGTCGACATGGAGGACGACCTTCTCACTGGCCGAGTCGGCCAGGTCCGGGTCGGCGGGGTCGACCGTGAACTGCGAGATGACGGTGTTGCCGTCTCGATCCGTGTAGTTGACGAAGAACCGCGGATCGGTCGGGTACCCGGGGTGGAACGCGAGGCCGAGCAGGCCCCGCTCGCCACCACTGGCGATCCGGTCGCGGATGTCGATGAATGGTCGGTCGAGGAGGGCGCCGTCGCGCACGATGCGGATCCGACCCGCCTGCTCGACGACGAACAGGCGACCACTGCCGTCACCGGCGTTCGTGACATCGAGCGGCGCGTCGAAGCCCTTCACGGCGACACTGACATCGAGGCTCAAGCCGTTGGGATCGAACGCGCCCGAGGGGCCGGGCCCGGTGGTCGGCGACGGCACGGATCCGGACGGCGCGGCGGCATCGGAGGCCGTCGCGCTCGGGGCGGCGGCTGGAGTGGCCACCGGTCCCGACGGTGAGGGCGCCGGCGCGCAGGCCGCGACGAAGACGAGGGTGGCGAGGATGACGGCGAGGTTGGCGTGACGCATCGCAGGAT
>JBBQVJ010000104.1:0-7662 GCA_038211705.1 Candidatus Limnocylindrales bacterium
ACGGTCTGGTGGAGGAGGACGTGGTTGAGCACCGAACCGAGGGCGTACTTCGTATCGTCGCGAGTGGCGGCGTCCTCGACAGCCTCGCTGATGGCCATCCCCAGCGAGCCCGGGCTGTCCGGGTCCTCGGCCAGCACGGAGCGGCCGTAGTTGGTCGTCAGCGACGGGCTGGCCACCACCTCGGCGCCGTAGGTCTCCATCAGGATCCGGCGGTACGGCTTCTGGTCGTAGCTGGCGCGGACCATGTAGACCTTGACCTCGAGCCCGAAGTAGGCGCCGGCCCAGGCCAGGGCACTCCCCCATTGGCCGGCCCCGGTCTCGGTCGCCAGCCGGGTGACGCCCTGCTCCTTGTTGTAGAACGCCTGGGCGATCGCGGTATTCGGCTTGTGGCTGCCGGCCGGGCTGCCGCCCTCGTACTTGTAGTAGATGTGGGCCGGCGTATCGAGGAGCCTCTCGAGCCGATGCGCGCGGAAAAGCGGGCTGGGCCGGTACAGCCGGTACGCGTCACGGACCGGCTCGGGGATCTCGATCTCGCGATCGGCCGAGACCTCCTGACCGATCAACGCCATCGGGAAGAGGGGCGCCAGGTCGTCGGGTCCGATCGGCCCCAGCGTGGCGGGATGGAGGTACGGCGAGGGCGCGACGGGGAGATCCGCTACGATGTTGTACCAGACCCGCGGGATCCGGGACTCGTCGAGGACGAACTTCGTCTGCCGAGGATCCGACGGCGGCATGACAACCCCTCCAGGCTGGCTCGTGCTAGCCGGTCGACACCGGCTCGGGACGGGAGCCTATCGCGCGCGACGACCGCTGCGCAACCGTCGTTCGACCTTGGCGACGTGACGGGCGTTGTCAACCGTCGCCTCGTGAAGACGGTCGGGCTGGTGCTGGTGCGTGCGGGCCGGCTTGTGGACCTGGACCTTGGGCGCCGGGTGGTGCGGCTTGGCCTTCGGCGGCTTGGCCGGATGCTGGTCATGCACCTTCTTGGAACGGCAGTCGTGGGCCGTCGTCGTCTCGTTGTGCTTGCCCACCGCACAGTGGGCGTGGCCGCCGGGTGCGGGAGCCGCGACGGGTGTCTTCGTCGGGGCCGGTGCCTTCGTCGGGGCCGGTGTCTTCGTCGGCGCCGGTGTCGCGCGCGGGGTCGGTGTCGCGCGCGGGGTCGGTGTGGCCCGTGGTGCCGGCGTGGGCGGATGCTGGACCACGACGACGACCGCGGGGACCCGGACCGGCGCCTGCGTCGGGGCGGGACTGGCGGGCGGCTCAGTGGCGGCCGAAGAGGGTTCGACGCTCGGAAACGGCTCGACACTCGGCAACGGCGCCGCGGTCGAGGCGGTCGGGTTGGCGGTCCGGGCCGGGGCGCTCGATGTCGGAGCGCCCGGCGTCGGCGCCGTCGTCGAGGCCGGAGCCGTCGCTTCGCTGGTCGGAACGGGCGAGGCGAGGGCCGTGACCGGGGTCGGACCGGTGGCCAGGTTCGGGTTAGGCGACAGCCCGGCGATGCCGAGACTGAGGGCGACCGAAACGAGCACCAGGTTGACGATCCCGAGCGCGAGGACGAGCCGAAGCCGTTGTGCGGCGGACACCTGTGCTCCGAGCCTCCTCCTGGTGGGCGAGCTGGGCACGCTCCGCCACCAACTCGCTCGATGGTAGCACCGGGTAGGGTGCGGGGCATTGCAGGGGCATCCAAGATCAGGTCAGATCGACCACCGCGAGGGGCTCGTAGCGAGCCGGTCCACCGCCGGTCAGGCTCTCGTACAGGCACATCCGCTCAGCCCGGAACCGGACGTCCATCGTCTCCGCGGCGGCTGCCAGCCGAGCCCCGATGGCCGCACCCGCCGGGATGCCGTCCGATCGGGCGAGCGTCAGATGGGCCCGAAACGGCTTGGGGTCGAGTTCCCAGCCGGCGGCCCCGAGGGCTCGGTCGACCGCCTGCGCCAGTCCGGACAGCTCGGCCTCGCCGGATCGGATGTCGAGCCAGAGCGCGCGGGGCCGCCCACCCGGCGGGAACATCCCGGCCCCGCCGATCGAGACGTCGAACGGGGGGTGTTCGGCCGCCGCCGCCCGGAGCGCCGAGACCGCCGGCTCGAGACGGTCGTCGAGCGTCGGTCCCACGAAGCGCAGGGTCAGGTGCAGGCCCTCGAGCCGGACCCAGCGCACGTCGCGACCGCCACCGGGCACGCCCTCGGCACGAACGCGCTCGACGACCGCGGCGATCTCGTCGGTCGCCGCGGTCGGGATGGGGACGGCATAGAAGAGGCGTCGACCTGGCAGGTCGGCGCCCGGGTACCGTGGCCGGCGGCCGGGATCGGTCACTCAGGCCGTTCGGCGATCTCGCGCTCCCACGTCGCCCGGTCCTCGCGTAGGACCTCGAGGGCGCGATCCGCATCGCGCCAGCCGACGACGTCGACGGTCTTGTCCTCTAGCGCCTTGTAGGTCTGGAAGAAGTGCTCGATCTCGACCAGGCGGTGCGGCCGGACTTGCTCCAGCCGCTCGATGTGCTGCTGGTGGGCATCACCGATGGCGACGCACAGGACCTTGAAATCGAAGCCCTTCTCATCGCGCATCTCGAGCCCGCCGATGGGCCGAGCCCAGACATGGCAGCCGGTGAAGGTCGGCTCGTCGATGATCAGCAGCCCATCGGTATGGTCGCCGTCTCCCGCCCGGGTGCCCTCGATGAAGCCGTAGTCGAAGTTGTAGTACACCGCGCTGGACAGCACACGATCGAGCCGGAAGACGCCCGTGTCCTCGTCGAACTCGTATTTGTTGCGCGAGCCGCGCGGGATCTCGACCACGATCTCGACGATGTCCGGGAACGGACCGGGGCTCTTCATGCCCGAACCTTAGCGCGGGGGCCGCCTCGGCCGCGCGCTAATCGTTGTAGAGGCGTTCCTCGATGAGCTTTTCCTGCACGGTGCGGCCGTTCGGGTCGAAGCAGCTGAACTCGAAGTGCTTCTCGAACTCGAGGTCGACGTTGTCCTGGCCGCCACGATTCTTCTCGACCGAGATGATCACCCAGTCGCGGAAGCGCTGCGCCTGGTACGGGTTGAACTCGATGTTGACCTTGGCGACGATGTGGTACTTCTCGTTGAGGATGAGGATGATGTCGGCCTCGTAGTTGATCGCCGACGAGCCGCGAAGGTGGAAGTTGCGCAGGCGCGAGGCCTTGAGGCCTTCCTTGTCGGCGGCCACGATGCACACCGTGGGCACGTCCTCGGAGAGCGCGATGTCCTTGAGGCCGTTGACGAGGTAGGTGACCTTCTCGGTCTCGTTCTCGGGCTCGGGGATCTGGGGAACCTTCTGGAGATAGTCGACGAAGAGCACGAGCCGCCGGTCGCCCGACAGCCGGCGATGCTCCTGGACGAGCTTGCGTATGTTGTCGATGGTGCTGGCCGTCTGCGAGCCGCGCATCAGGAACAGGTTCTGGCCGTAGCGAGCGATGCGATCCATCGAGGGACGCAGTCGCGGATTGTTGGCCATCTGGGCGTTCGCCTCGCCCTCGGCCATCCAGGTCCCGAGGATCTCCTTGCGGACGTCCTGGATCTTGATCGCGCCGGTCTTGTGAGGCAGGTGGGCGAGGGCCGATTCCATCGCGATCAGCCGGTTGAGCAGGTACTGCTCGTCGTGCTCGAAGCAGATGTACAGGACGTTGGCCTGGCCGCCCGAGGCGACGTTGCGGGCCATCTGGAGGGCCATCGTGGTCTTGCCCGTCCCCTGCGCCCCACCGATGAGCAGGAGCTCGCCGGCGCGCAACCCGTTGCCGATCGTCTTGTCGAGCGGGGTGAAGCCCAGCGGCACGGGCTGGTACTCGGAGACCTGGCCGGTCGTGACCTTGTCGTTGAGATCGACCAGGACATCGAGCGCCGACCGCGGCCTCAGACTCCCGTTGTCGGTCTCTAGACTCCACTCGGGCGTCTTGGCGGGCGTGTTGGACGGTTCGGCGACGGTGGTCTTATCGGGAGCGTCGGTGCTCACGGAATGGATTCCTCCCCGAAGGCTGTGTCGCGGTAGCGTAGCACCGGCATCCGGGTCGAACAGCCATCCGAACGTACCATTTCCACACAGGCCACGAGGGGTCGCCGGCCTGCGTCAACGAGGTAGATCGACCAGCTCGTCGAGCATCCGGGCGATGGTCCGGATGCTCGTCTCGTAGTTGCGAAGATCCATCCATTCATTGGGGGCGTGGGCGTTCTCGTCCGGCGGCGTGAAGCCGAGCAGGACGACGGGCAGGCCAAGGATCGAGTTGAAGCTGGCGCAGACCGGGATCGAGCCGCCTTCGCGGATGTAGACCGGCGCCTTGCCAAAGGTCGCCTCGAGCGCGCGGGCGGCCGCCTGCGTCGCCGGGTGATCCATCGGGGTCAGGCTCGGATGACCGCCGCCCAGATACTGGACGCTGGTCGTCACGCCAGGCGGAGCGATCTCGGCCACGTAGTCGCGGAACGCTTCGAAGATCCGGTCCGGGTCCTGGTCCGCGACGAGCCGGCAACTGACCTTCGCGTGAGCGTGGGCCGGGATGATCGTCTTGCTGCCTTCGCCCATGAACCCGCCCCACAGACCGTTGACGTCGAGCGTCGGCCGGGTCGCCCGGCGCTCCAGGGTCGTGTACCCGACCTCGCCGACCAGTGCCGGCAGGCCGAGATGGGCCTGGTACTCGGCCTCATCGAACGGCAGCGCCGCGAGGGCGGCGCGATCCTCGTCCGACAGCGCGACTACCTGGTCGTAGAAGCCCGGGATGCGGATCCGGCCGTCGGGCCCCTTGAGCGCGGCCAGGATCTGCGCCAGCGCATTGGCCGGGTTCTGGACGGCGCCGCCATAGCTGCCCGAGTGCAGGTCCACGGCCGTCCCGACGACGTCGATCTGGGCGTACATGATCCCGCGCAGGCTGAGTGTGATGGCCGGCAGATTGCCCTCGAAGAAGCCCGTGTCGCTGATGATCGCGACATCGGCCGTCAGCCGGTCCCGCTCGGCCGCCAGCCATTCGTCGAGATGCTCGGAGCTCGATTCCTCCTCGCCCTCGAAGACGTACTTGACGTTGACCGGGAAGCCGCCACGAGTCGCCAGCAGGGCCGCTGCGGCCATCAGGTGGGCGTGGACCTGGCCCTTGTCGTCCGCCGCGCCACGGGCCAGCATGCGATCGCCGACCACGACCGGCTCGAACGGTGGCGAGGTCCACAGCTCGAGCGGATCGACCGGCTGGACGTCGTAGTGCCCATAGATGACGACGGTCGGCGCATCGGGGGCGTGGAGCCAGTCGGCATAGACGATCGGGTGACCGGCCGTCGGGATGGCCTCGGCGTGCTCGAGGCCGGCCGAGGCCAGCGCGTCGGCAAGCCACGCGCCGGCCGCGGCACAGTCGCCGGCGTGCTCGGGCAGAGCCGAGATGCTCGGGATCCGCAGGAACGCCTCGTACGACTCGAGTCGGGCGTCCCGGGTCTCCGCGAGATGGGCTTCGAGGGCGGCGTCGGTATCAGGCATGCGCGGCATTGTACGGACGCGTCGGGGTGTCGGGTCGGGAATCGAACGAGCGGGCCGTCGCCGGCCCGCTCGTCGGGAGTGTCAGGTGGGGTTCGACCCCTGAGGGATCAGGCCGGCTGCGGGTTCGCGTCCGGGACCGGGATCGGCTGGCCGGGCCCGACGATGCTCGGGATGCCATGGACGTTCTCCTTGGCCGGCAGGTCGCTGAAGAGTGCCTCGAAGCCATCGCCGTCGACGGTCTCTTCGGCCACTAGTTTCTCAGCCAGGGCGATGAGCTTGTCACGGTGGGTCGTGAGGACCTCGGTCGCCCGCTCGTACGCCTTGTCGATGATGGCCCGGACCTCTTCGTCGATGGTTCGGGCGACCTCGTCGCTGTAATCACGCTGCTCGCCCATCGAGCGGCCCAGGAAGATCATCTCGTCGCGCTTCCCGAACGAGAGCGGTCCGAGCTTGTCGCTCATCCCGAACTCGGTGACCATCCGCCGTGCGAGGTCGGTGGCCTTCTCGATGTCGTTGCTGGCACCGGTCGTGGTGTCACCGAAGATCAGCCGCTCGGCGACGTTGCCGGCGAGGAGACCGGCGATCTTGTCCTCGAACTCAGTCTTGCTCTGCAGGTAGCGGTCTTCCTGCGGCAGCGCCATCGTGTAGCCGAGGGCCATCCCACGGCTGATGATCGTCACCTTGGAGACCGGGTCGCACTTGGGCAGGATCCGCTGGACGACGGCGTGGCCGCCCTCGTGGTAGGCGATGATCGCCTTCTCGGCGTCCGAGATGACCCGCGACTTGCGTTCCGGGCCGGCCACGATCCGCTCGAGGGCCTCCTGGAACTCGGACATACCGATGACCTTCTTGTTGCGCCGCGCGGCGAGGATGGCCGCCTCGTTGACGAGGTTGGCGAGGTCCGCGCCGGAGAAGCCCGGCGACTGGCGGGCGACGCCTTCGACCTCGACGCCCTTGTCGAGTGGCTTGCCCTTGGTGTGGACCTTGAGGATCTCGGTCCGGCCCCTCATGTCCGGCCGGTCGAGGATGACCTGGCGGTCGAACCGCCCGGGGCGCAGGAGCGCCGGATCGAGGACGTCGGGTCGGTTCGTGGCCGCCACGACGATGACGTTCGTGTTGGTGTCGAAGCCGTCCATCTCGACGAGGATCTGGTTCAGGGTCTGCTCGCGCTCGTCGTGGCTGCCGCCGAGCCCGGCGCCGCGCTGGCGACCGACCGCGTCGATCTCGTCGACGAAAACGATGCACGGCGAGTTGCGCTTGGCCTGGTCGAACAGGTCGCGGACGCGGCTCGCGCCGACGCCGACGAACATCTCGACGAACTCGGAGCCCGAGATGCTGAAGAACGGCACGCCGGCCTCACCGGCGACGGCGCGGGCCATCAGCGTCTTGCCGGTGCCAGGAGGCCCGACCAGGAGCACGCCGCGCGGGATGCGCGCGCCGAGCGAGTTGAACTTCTCCGGGTATTTCAGGAACTCGACGACTTCCTGGAGCTCTGTCTTGGCCTCGTCGACGCCGGCCACGTCGTTGAACGTGACGACCGTCTTGTTGCCGAGGAACATCCGGGCGCGGCTCTTGCCGAAGGACATCGCCTGGTTATTCGTGCCCTGGGCTTGGCGCATCATGAAGAAGATGAAGCCGCCGATGACGAGCAACGGCAGAAGGCCGGTCAACAGCAGGCCGAGCCACGACGTGTCGGGCGCAGGATCGACCTTGTAGACGTCCTTTGAAAGGGTCACGTTGCCGGCCTTGGCCGCCGTCGACATGGCGTCGCCCACGTTGGTGAAGAGCGGCGCCGGCACGGTCACGGTGTAGGTCGCGGGGGGCGTCGACTTGGTCGTGACGGTGAGCGTGTCGCCCTGCTGGACGACTTTCGTGACGCTGCCGGCCTGGACGTCGGCGAGGAACTGCGAGTAGCCGACCGGGTTGGGCGGCGTCGTGCCCTGGATCCACGTGAACAGCAGCGCCGCCGTGCCCACCACGAGCACCAGCATCACGATGCCGTTCCGGAAGAATTTCGGGTTCAAAAGGGGCCTCCGGATCAAGCGGGCGACGACCGTGCGCCGCCGGTGTCATCGAGTATAGCCGTGAGCGGCATGACGACCCTGTGACAGAGGTCCTATCCCGCACTACAGGGTACGGACGACGGACACGACCGGATGGTGTCGGCCGGCGGGATGAAGGAATCGACACGAG
>JBBQVJ010000105.1:0-7582 GCA_038211705.1 Candidatus Limnocylindrales bacterium
CCAGCGCCGGAGCGTCTTCTTCGAGAAGACATACACGCCCATCGAGGCGAGGTCGCTCTTGGGCTGCTTGGGCTTCTCCTGCCACTCGGTGACCCGGTCGTTCTCATCGAGGGCGAGGATGCCCATCCGGGTCGCCTCGGCCAGCGGGACGCGCCGGACGGCGATGGTGACGTCGGCCCGGTGGCGCCGGTGGGCGGCCACGAACGGGGCGTAGTCCATCTTGTAGATGTGGTCGCCGGCGAGGACCAGGATGATGTCGGCCGGGTCGTGCTCGATGACGTTGATGTTGCGCAGAACGGCGTCGGCCGTGCCCCGGTACCACTCGGCGACCTTGCCCCGCTCGATGTAGGGCTGGAGCAGCTTGATCCCGCCCCGGTTACGGTCGAGGTCCCACGGCCGGCCCAGACCGATGTGATCATTGAGCGAGCGGGGGTTGTACTGGGTCAGCACGACGACATCGTCGATGTCCGAGTTGACACAGTTCGAGAGCGTGAAGTCGATGATCCGGTACTTGCCGCCGAACGGCACGGCCGGCTTGGCACGCTCCTGGGAGAGGATCGAGAGGCGTTCGCCCTCGCCGCCCGCGAGGATCACCGCCATCGTCCGTTTCACGAGGTCGATGCTAGCACGGGCTCACATCGGCAAGGTGAACGCGGAGTTACCGGAATGTAACGACGGTCTCGCGGCTAGAGGAACAGCCGCGGGTTGGCGAAGTCGCCGTTGAACCAGGTCGCCCAGTGGAGGTGCGCTCCCGTCGAATGCCCGGTGTTCCCTTCGTAACCGATCACCTGGCCCTTGGAGACCCGGCTCCCGGCACGGATGCCGCCCGGATAGCGCGGCTGCATGTGGGCGTACCACGTCTGGAGGCCTGCGCTGTGGGCGATGATCACGATCCACGCCGGATCTGGCCCGTCCGCGTAGTTCCAGCCGATGTAGACGACCGTGCCGGCGCCCGACGCGCGGACCTTGGTGCCGTACGGCGCGACCATGTCGATGCCGTTGTGGAAGTTGGGGCAGTCACCCTTGGGCGGTTCCCACGAGAACCCCGTGCAGCCGTAGTTCTGGGTCACGTCGCCGCTCATCGGCCATGACAGCGTGCCGTTGTAGGCGGACGGGATGTTGCCGCCCTGCATCTGGCGGCGGATCATCGCGGCGATCTGGCCCTGGAGCCGGCGCTGGGCGGCGGCGGCCTTGGCCAGCGCCCGCTTGGCGTTGGCCTTGTTGCGGATGATGGAGGCGAAGGCCCGCTTCTGACTGGCCAACGCGGCGGCGGTCCGCTTCTCGAGCCGCTTGAGCTCGGCCTTGGCGAAATTGAGCGCCGCCAGGCTCTTGTCCAGCGCGCGTTTCTGAGCAGCCGTCTCCTGGCGCAGGTCGTTGGTCCGGACGCGCGTGTCCTCGGTCGTCTGGTGGAACGAGGCCAGCGTCGCCTGGTCCAGGGTGATCTGGTCGGCGAGCGCCTTGTCCTGCTCGCCGACATCGATGAAGTAGCTCATCTCGGACAGCAGGTCGGTGAAGGTGCCACCCGACAGGAATGATTCGAGCAGCGACGTCCGATCCGTGTCGTACGCGCTTCGGACGCGTTCGGAGAGCAGCGCCTTGCGCTCGGCCAGCTGTTGCCGCTTGGCGACCTCTCGCGCCTGGACCACCACGAGCGTGGCGTCGAGCTGCTTGACCTGCGCGACCAGGGCCGCGTAATCGGCCTTGATGACGTCGATCTTCTTCTGCATCCCGGTGATCTTGGCCTTGACCGCGGTCAGGTCGGCATTGATCCCGCGGAGCTGCGCGGCGGTTCCCCGGATCTCGTCGGACAGGGCGCTCTGGAGTGCGGCCAGCTTCGCGACCTGGACCTTCTGATCCGCGACGTCCTTCTTCAGCTGGGCCTGGCGGGCCTTCGCATCCGACAGCTCATCGCCCTTGACGCCCGGAGGCGAGGCGGGCGCGCCGAGCATGCCCACGACGAGTGGGAGAAGGAGGAGTACCGATCCAAGCCGGCGAGTGAGCCGTCGGCGAGGGGTTGTCGATCCGGCAGTGGAGCTCCATCCATCGGAGAGAGCCACACCGCGATCGGTCCTGTGCTTCACGTAGGCGAGGTCATCGTGCGGGTTCTTCTCCGTGGTCGCCCCGACCTGCCGGCCAAGGCGTCTCGGTGACGCCCGCCGGTGAGTCGCCGTCAGAAGGGGCACAACCTAAAGACGACACCGGCTTGGGGGGCATGATACTCGTCCAGTGTAGTCAGCGTCGAACGCCCGTACGAGTGGGCCGAAAGTCCGGGGCACCCCTGGGACCGCGTCACCCTCGGAGGAGGACCGCCCACAGCGCTCCGATGATGAAGAACGGGCCGAACGGGATGTAGCTGCGGCGCTCGATCCGGCGGGCCGCCAGCAGGACGACGATGACGAGCCCGCCGAGGAGCAGGGCGACGACGACACTGCCCAGCGCCCGGCTCCCGCCGGCCAGCAGCCCGACCCCGATCAGCAGCTTGACGTCGCCGAGGCCGAACGCCCCGGCACCGAACGGGATGGACGGCAGGTACAGGAGGGCGGGGATGGCCACCGCGGCCAGCACGGCCGGCCCCACCTCGCTCCCGACGAGCGGGTTGCTGCCGCTCAGCGCGTAGAGCAGGGCGACCGGGATGACCAGCAAGGTCAACACGTCGGGCAGGAGCCGCTGGTCGAGGTCGGTCGCGAGGCCGATGATGAGCGTCACGAACCAGGCGCCGAAGATGACCATGGCCAGCGGATCGGGTCCGAACCGGAGGGGCAGCAGCCCGAGCGCCAGGGCACCCACCAGCGCCACGGTCGCCGTGCGCCAGTCGGGCTGCCGACCCGGCGGGTGCTCCTCGTCGTGCTCGGGCCAACGGGTGGCCAGGCGATCGGCCGCCACGCCTAGCACGAACCCGGCGACACCCAGCACGCCTGCGAGCGGCTCCATCCTCTGGCAGATCGGTCGGTGCGAGGGCTGGCGGAAGCCGGTGTCGGCGGGCTGACCGGTCGGTCAACCGGCCCGGGCGCCGGCGAGCGCGAGTTCGACCAGCGTCGCGTGCGAGACGCCGGTCGCGCCACGCGGTGCGAACGGCAACGCCTTGCGGTAGTAGCCGGTGCCGGCGATGTCGAGGTGGACCCACGGCACGGTCACGAACTCGCGCAGGAAGAGGCCGCTCTTGATCAGGGAGCCCTCCGGCGAGCCCGAATTCTGGATGTCGGCGTACCAGCTGTCCATCTCCGGGACATAGTCATCGATGAGCGGCATCTGCCAGTACCGCTCGCCGGCCCGATCTGCGGCGGCGCTGACGCTGTCATAGAAGTCCTGCGGCCGCCCGAAGGCGCCGGTCACGAGATGTCCCAGCGCGCGCGCCACGGCCCCGGTCAGGGTCGCGACGTCGACCACGTGGGTCGCCCCGAGCCGTTCCGCGTAGGTCATCGCGTCACCGAGGATGAGGCGGCCCGCGGCGTCGGTGTTGGTGATGTCCACCGTCTTGCCGTTGAGCGCGGTGACGATATCGCCGGGACGCGTCGCGTGCCCACCGGGCATGTTCTCGACGGCCGGTGCGACGGCCAGCAGCGGGGTCCCCGGGGCGAGGCGCGCGACCGTGGCGATGGCCGCGATCACGGTGCAGGCACCGGTCTTGTCCATCTTCATCTCTTCCATCCGGCCCGCCGGCTTGATGCTGATGCCGCCCGAATCGAAGCAGACGCCTTTGCCGACGAGCGCGAGGTGGCGGTCGAGGGCGTCCCGCTCCCCCTCCCCGCCCGAGCGCATCACGATCATCTTGGGCGGGTTGTCACTACCCCGGCCGACGGCCATGAACATGCCCATGCCCATCTCGGTCGCCCGGTCGGCGTCGATCACATCGATCCACAGGCCGAGCTGCTCGGCGATCTCCCGGGCCGCCTCGGCCAGGACGGCCGGGCTGACGTCGTTGGACGCCCGGTTCGAGAGCGTCCGGGCGAGGTTGGCCCCCTCGGCGATGATGACTCCGCGCTCGGCGGCCGCGGTGAGTGCGGCGACGTCCGCGCCAGGCGCGACCAGGATGAGCTCGTCGAGGACCGGCGGCACCGAGTCGACCTCATCGCGGTAGATCGTCCGCGGGTCGTACGAACCCTCGACGACGCCGCGTGCCACGACTCCGGCGGTCAGCGCAGCATCGCCGTCAAGCGCCTCGGCCAGCGGCTCGATCCAGATCGCCAGGCGCTTGACCGAACGACCGCCGAGGCGCCGTTCCGCCGCGGCCGCGACCCGGCCGACCGATTCGCGATCGAGCGTCGCCACGTCGCCGAGCCCGATCGCCAGCAGCCGACCGCTCTTCGTCTCGCCGCCGGGCGCTAGCGCGGTCGCGTAGCGCTTCCCGGTCAGTTCGCCGAACGAGACGAGCGTCTGGAGTTCGCCGCCGGCGCGCCGGTCGAGCTCACCGAGCGGGCCGTCGAAGGCCGGCTTGCCCGCCATGGGGACGACGAGGACATCCGCGGGCACGTCCCACGGCTGATCGGTGACGACACGAAGCTGCACGGGGCTGGGACCTCCGGAAGGCGCTACCGAGGATCGCCGCGAGGGGCTCTCGGGGCTGGGGGTTGGGCCAACAGTGTAGCCCGCTCGACCGGTCAGGGACCGTCCGTCGCCTCGGGTCCGTCGCTCGCGGCAGGGGTCCCGGCATCGAGCGCGTCGGTCAGCTTGGCCCGCGCCTCCTCGATGGCGATGACCGCCCCATTCATCCCGCCGCGGCCGATCTCGGCCATGATCACGACCAGCCCGCGGGTGTCCGGTGGCAGGTTGGCTCGCGCCGCGGCCTCGGCCTTGACCGCGGCCCGGGTGGCAGCGGTCACCTTGCCGCTGACCTTCGAGATCGCCTTGTACAGGTTGCGCAGCGCGACGTCGTAGTCCTCGTTGCGCTTGAGCCACTCGTCGAGGACCGTGACATCGACCGTGGCGACCAGCTGGTCGCGCAGCATTCGCGCGGTCTCGATCTCGGCCCGCGCCTGATCGAGCAGCTTCATCGCGTCGGTGTACCTGGCATGGACCCCGCGATCGGCGGCCTTGACGACCAGGGCGTCGTGCGCGGCCAGCAGCGCGCTCATCCGGGTCGCCGCCAGCGAGCCGATCGTCAGCCGGGACCAGGCGATGTCGAGGCCGTCGGTCGCGTCGAGGGCCGCGACCAGGATCGCGTGGCGGGCGACGACCCGGTCCGCGACGTTCAGGCCGGCTGTCGGGGTGCCCACGTACGGGATCGCGGCCAGCTCGCCACGGATGGCGGCCGTGCGCGCGACGATCCCGGAGACCAGGGCGTTGCCTTGCTCGATGGCGGCCTCCCCGACGCTCGGGTCGGCACCATTGAGGGCGCCCAGCGCGGTACGGGCCTCGGTACCGAGCGCCTCGACCTGGTCGGTCAGCGCGGAGAAATCCGCCTCGGCCGCGTCGAGCAACGGGGTGACCTCGGCGTCGCCGACGGCCGTCACGTCGGCTCGCGCGTCGGAGCCCGGCGGATGGTCCATACCGGTGACGATCCCGGCGGCACCGAGCGCGATGGCCACGATGATGGCCAGCCAGACGAGGGCGCCGAGCACGGCCCGGGCGCGTGTCATCGGCTGGTCCGCCGCACCGGGCTCATGCCCGTCGTGCGACCTGGTCGCGCTGCTTGGTCCGGAGATAGCCCAGGGCGCCCTCCATCGGGCGCGGCTCGAAGCCGAAGCGGGTCGGGATCAGGTCCAGCGGGCCGATGTTGTCGAGCCGCAGCTGGCGGAGCTGGTCGGTGGCCACGGGGAACGGGAAGTGGACCCGTTCGGCCGTCCCGGCCACGAGCCGGATGAGCGGCACCGGCATGGGCACGATCGCCCGGCGCTTGCCGAGCGCCTTGACGACTTCGCGGGTGATCTCACGGTAGGTCCAGTAGCGCGGGCCACCGAGCTCGAAGCTGCCACCGATCGTCGTCGGATCGGCGATCGCCCGGACGGCCACGGCCGCCACGTCATCGGCATGGATCGGCTGGAACCGGGCTGAGCCGTCACCCGGCACCGGGACGACCCCGGGCGAGATCCGGACGAGGCCGGCCACGATGTTGAAGAATCCGTCGCCCTCGCCGAACTGGAGCGACGGCTTGAGGATCGTCCAGCCAAGACCGGAGTCATGGACGACCGCCTCGGCCTTGGCCTTGGAGCTCGCGTAGTGGAGGTTCGGGTCGTCGACGACGCCCATGGCGCCCATGTGGACCAGGCGCCGGACGCCGGCCGCCTGCATCGCCGACACGAGCGCCCGGGTCCCCTCGGTGTTGACCAGGCGCATGTCGGCGCCGCCGTTGAAGTCGCGCGGGATGGCCACCAGGTGGACGACCGCATCGATACCGGCCAGCGCCGGGGCCAGGGTCGCCGGTCGCGTCACGTCGCCGATCCGCATCTCGACGGCCGCCCGGTCGGCGGCCGGCAGCCGGCCGACGACCATCTCGCCCGCGATCGGGGTCCGGACCAGCGCCACGACCGAGTGATCGGCGGCGATCAACGCCGGCACGACGTGACTGCCGACGAAACCGCTGGCGCCGGTGACGAGGATGGTCGACATGATCGGTGTCCGTCCTTCAGGGCAGTCGCGCTCCGGTCGCGCCGGCAACGCGGGCGTGCTGGACCGTGACGCGTCGGAATCGTAGCATCGAAGCCATGACGGACCCCACGACGCCGCCCCTGACCGGTCGACCGCTCCAGCGCCTGATCGAATCGATGCCCAAGGTGGAGCTTCATCTGCACCTCGATGGATCGCTCCGGATCGATACCGCACTCGATCTCGCCCGGACCCGCGGGATCGAGGGGCCGCGGGACTGGGCTGCGATGTCGGCGGCGCTCGTCGCGCCGATGCCGTGTGCCGACCAGGCCGAGCTGTTGCGCGCCTTCGACCTGCCGATCGCCCTGATGCAGGACGCCGAGGCGCTCGAACGGATCGCCGCCGAGCTGGTCGAGACCAAGGCCGCCGACCGCGTGCGCTACGTCGAGATCCGATGGGGTCCGCTGCTCCACGTGGCCGGTGGGCTGTCGCTGGCCGATGGCATCGCGGCCGTCTGTCGCGGTGCCCAGGCTGCCGCCCATCGGACCGGGACGGTCGTCCGGCTCATCGCCACCGCGCTCCGCTCGCACGATCCCGAGGCGAACGTCACGCTCGCCGAGACCGCCGCCCGGTTCCGCGACCAGGGACTGACCGGCTGGGACCTGGCCGGTCCCGAGGCGGCCTTCCCGGACCCGCTGGTCCATGCCGCGGCGTTCGAGGCGGCCAGGGCCGGCGGGCTGCGGATCACCGTCCACGCCGGTGAGTGGGGCGGCGTGGCCCAGGTCCGGCGCGTCCTGGAGCTCGAGCCCGAACGCATCGCCCATGGACCAGGTGCGGCCGACGACCCCGAGCTGTGCGCCGAGCTGATCGCCCGCCGGATCAGCCTTGACCTGTGCCCGACCTCGAATTGGCAGGCCGGCATCGTGCCCTCGCTGGCCGAGCATCCGTTGGCCCGGCTCTACCGGGTCGGCGTCGCCGTTTCGCTCAGCACGGACGACACGACCGTCTCGGACATCACGCTCTCGGAGGAGTACCGCGCGGCGGTCGAGGGGATCGGGCT
>JBBQVJ010000106.1:0-7569 GCA_038211705.1 Candidatus Limnocylindrales bacterium
ACGCTGCCGGGGAACAGGTCCGAGCGGAGGTGGACCGACGTCCACCACGCGTTGATCTTCTTGCTGTAGACCGGCCCGAACGCCCCCCGCGCCGGTCCGGGCGGGGTCGGCACGTTCGTGGCATCGCGCGGCAGGCTGAACATCGCGACCTGCTTGCTGACCGGATCGATCGAGACCACGATCAGGGTGTCGGTGTTGAACGTGTTGTCGTTGGGCCGCTGGTCCGCGCCGATGAGCAGGATGTTGAGCCGCTCCTTGCCGTCCCACGGCGGGATCGCGACCTCGGGCAGGGCGCTCCCGGTCGGGGTACCCTGCGGCTCAGGCGAATCGGTCGGCGCGACGGACCCGGGCTGGGTCGGCGCACCGGAGCCGCCGGGCGTCGGCGAGGCGTCGAGGGCGCACTCCTTGCTGGTGTCGCTGATGAAGATGCAGCCACTGTCGAGGACGTCCTGGGCGAGCCGGTCGTAGCGCGCGACGACGACGTGGCTGCCGGTCATCACCAGCACGACGGCCAGTAGCCCGGCGATCGACAGCGGGTTGCGCGCGAGGCGCGCCCGGCCACCGCGACCGTGGCCCGCGGCGACACCGGTGTTGACGTACTCGGCCACGCGGTAGGCATCGATGATGGCGACCAGGCGGTAGATCAGCACGACGAGGTTGATGACGAAGACGGCATCGAGCACGGTCGGGTCGACCAGGAAGCCGAGCAGTGCGATGCGGTCGACCCGCAGGACCATCCCGGCGCTGAGGGCTAGGACGAGGATCGGTCCGGCGGCGAAGGCCAGGGCACGCATCGGCGCGCCGGCGTACAGCTGGCCGAGTCCGGGGAAGATCAGGGACAGGAATGCCGCCGCGAACGGCGACCTCGTGCGCGGTCGCGCGCCCTCAGGTTCGTGCATCGCGGGTAGGATACAAGCACCCGCCGAAACCAGTATCAGCGTCGCCGAGGCGTCACCGGGCGACCCGTCAACCGCATCCCGACCCCGAGGCCGAATGTTCCGATCCGTCAATTCGAAGCCCGACTTCGTCGCCCAGGAGCACGAGATCCTGGAGGGGTGGCGCGACCGTCGGACCTTCGCCCGGCTGCGTGCCCAGAATGCCGGCGGCCCGAGGTGGAGCTTCCTCGACGGTCCGATCACCGCCAACAACCCGATGGGCGTCCACCATGCCTGGGGCCGAGCCTACAAGGACCTCTACCAGCGCTTCCACGCCATGCTCGGCGAGGACCAGCGCTACCAGAACGGCTTCGACTGCCAGGGCCTGTGGGTCGAGGTCAACGTCGAGCGCGACCTTGGGTTCACCTCGAAGCGGGACATCGAGGCGTTCGGGATCGCCCGCTTCGTCACGCTGTGCAAGCAGCGCGTCCTGACCTACGCCGCGCGCCAGACCGAGCAGTCGATCCGGCTCGGGATGTGGATGGACTGGAACGACCCCGATGAGCTGCGGCGCCTGGGCGAGCTGCTGGGCACCGATCCGTCGACCGTGACGACCATCGAGGGCGTCGACGGTCCGGTGACCGACACGGTCGAGATGCTTGTCGGGCGGCTCGGAATGAAGGAGACCGGCGGCAGCTACTTCACGTTCAGCAACGAGAACAACGACCTCATCTGGTGGTTCCTGGCGGAGGTCCATCGACGGGGCTGGCTGTACAAGGGCCACGACACGATGCCGTGGTGCGCCCGCTGCGGCACGGGTCTGTCACAGACAGAGATGAACGAGGGCTACCAGGACAAGGACGATCCGGGCCTGACCGTCAAGTTCCCGCTGCTCGACCGGCCCGGCGAGTCACTCCTGGTCTGGACGACGACGCCCTGGACCCTGACCTCCAACGTCGCGGCCGCGGTCGGCTCGAACCTGCGCTACGTCCGGGTACGCCAGCGCGGCGACACGTACTGGCTTGGCAAGGGCACGCTCAGCACCGCCCTCGAGGGCCCGTTCGAGGTGCTCGACGAGATCGCCGGATCGGACATGATCGGCTGGCGTTACGCCGGGCCGTTCGACGACCTGCCGGCCGTACGGGAGGCCTTCGCCGCGGGAACGCGCGAGGATCCGGCCCACCCGTACCAGCACGTCGTCGTCCCGTGGACCGAGGTCGGGGAGGACGAGGGGACCGGGATCGTCCACATCGCCCCGGGCTGTGGCACCGAGGACTTCGGGCTGGGCAAGGAACTGGGCCTGCCAGTCGTCGCTCCGCTCGACGAGTCGGGCGTCTTCATCGAGGGGTTCGGGAGCCTGTCGGGCACCGATGTTCGCGACGTGACCGACCCGATCCTCGAGCATCTCAGGCGCACCGAACGGTTCTACCGACTCGAGACGATCAACCACCGCTACCCGCACTGCTGGCGGTGCGGCACACCGCTCGTCTTCCGGCTCGTCGACGAGTGGTTCATCAACATGGGCCCGGTCTACGACCAGCCGCGCGGGACGCTAAGCGAGGAACAGGTCGACGCCAGCCTGCGCTACCAGATCATGGACGTGGTCGACCACATCCGCTGGATCCCCGGGTTCGGCTACGAGCGCGAGCTCGACTGGCTGATCAACATGCACGACTGGATGATCAGCAAGAAGCGCTACTGGGGGCTGGCGCTGCCGATCTACGACTGTTCGGCGTGCGGCACCGTCGAGGTCATCGGCGGTCGCGAGGAGCTCAAGGAGCGTGCCGTCGAGGGCTGGGATCAGTTCGAAGGTCACACCCCGCACCGCCCCTGGGTCGACGCCGTCAAGATCGCCTGTCCCGACTGCGGCGCACCGGTCGAACGGATCAAGGACGTCGGCAACCCCTGGCTCGACGCCGGGATCGTGCCGTTCTCGACGATCCATCACCGCGAGGACCCCGAGTACTGGCGCGACTGGTTCCCGGCCGACTTCATCACGGAGAGCTTCCCGGGCCAGTTCCGCAACTGGTTCTACTCGATGCTCGCGATGTCGACCGTCCTGCGCCGGGAGCCGCCGTTCAAGACGATCTTCGGCTACGCCCTGGTCTTCGCCGAGGATGGCCGCGCGATGCACAAGAGCTGGGGCAACGCGATCGAGTTCGACGAGGCGGCCGACCGGATGGGCGTCGACGTGATGCGCTGGATGTTCGCCAAGGCGCGGCCCGAGGAGAACATCATCTTCGGCTGGCACGCGGCCGACGAGGCGCGACGCGAGCTGCTCATCCTGTGGACCGTGTACTCGTTCTTCATCACCTACGCCCGGTTGGCGGGCTGGAGCCCGACCGAGGCCGCCCCGCCGTCAGCCGAGCGCCCGGTGCTCGATCGGTGGATCCTGTCCCGCGCGGCAGGGACCGCCGCGACCGTGGAGGAACGACTGCTCGAGGTCGATTCACTCGGCGCGGCGCGAGCGCTGTCGGCCTATCTCGACGGGCTGTCGACCTGGTATCTGCGGCTTTCGCGACGGCGCTTCTCGCGCCCCGACGACCCGGCCGATCAGGACGCGGCCTTCGCGACCCTGCACGAGGCGCTGGTCGCGGCCGCCCGGATGCTCGCCCCGACGCTGCCGTTCCTGGCTGAGTCGCTGTACGGCAACCTCGTCACCTCGGTCCTGCCCGACGAGCCCGACAGCGTCCACCTGACCCACTGGCCGAAGGTCGAGCTGGCGGATCACCGCGACGAAGGCCTCGAGGCGTCGATGGCGATCGCCCAGGGCGCCGTGGATCTTGCCCGCACGCTGCGCAGCACCGCCCATCTCAAGACCCGCCAGCCGCTGGCCACCGCCTGGCTGGCGCTGCCGGACCGCGGGCTCCAGATCGACCAGGACCTGCTCGACCTGGTCGCCGACGAGATCAACGTCAAACGCGTGGTCGTCATCGCCGACGACTCCGAGCTCGTCGAGCGGCGGGTCAAACCGCTCCTGCCAAGGATCGGCAAGCGCCTGGGCGCCGCGATCCCGGCGGTGATGGCCGCGGCCCGGGCCGGCGAGGTGACCATCGAGGCCGACGGCTCGGTGACGCTCGCCGGCGTGACGCTGGAACCGGACGAGGTCGAGATCCAGGCCACGCCGCGACCCGGGACGGCCGTCGCCCATCACGACGGGCTGGTGGTCGTGCTCGACACCGAGCTGACGCCCGACCTGATCGCCGAGGGGGACGCTCGCGAGCTCGCCCGGGCGATCCAGGATCTCCGGCGCGACGCGGGTCTCGAGCTCGACGACCGGATCGACCTGTGGACGGGCGTGTTGCCGGATGCGGTGGCGTCCCACCTGCCCACGGTCGCCGCCGACACGCTGGCCAAGCCGGCGAGCGGGGATCCGTCGTCCGATGCGATCTCGGCGACGGTCGAGCTCGACGGCGGCCCGGTCACCATCGCCATCCGCCGTCGCGCGCCAGGCGGGTCGGCCGGATGACCGTCGACCTGCCGGGGGACGCCGTGGCACCGGAGCCCGCGACGGGCGCACCGACGCCCGCGTCCGGTGCGGTCGCAACCCGCGGCGAGGCCCATTGGCTGGTCTTCGTCGGGACGGCCGTCGTCGTCTTCGTGCTCGATCAGCTGACCAAGGCCTGGCTGGTCGCGAACGTGTCGCCGGGCGAGGTCGTCGAGGTCCTGGGCGACTACATCCGCCTGGTCTTCAGCCAGAACTCGGGCGCGCTGTTCGGGCTCTTCCGCGACAACGCGGTCGCGTTCGGGATCGTCTCGCTCATCGTGGTCGCGCTCATCGTCGGCTACCACGCCGGCGCGGGGCGGAGCCTCTACCTCTCGATCGCGCTCGGGCTGCTGCTCGGCGGAGCGCTCGGCAACCTGGCCGATCGACTGCGACTCGGCTACGTCGTCGACTTCGTCGATATCGGTCTGGGCGGCCTGCGCTTCTTCACCTTCAACATCGGTGATTCGGCGATCACGGTGGCCATCCTGATGCTCATCGGCGCAGCGTTCATCCCATCGTTGACCAGGCTCGTCGATCGGGGCTCGGATGGCTGACCCGGCCTACGCGCCGGGCGTCCGCGTCCTGCGTGTGCCGGACGGACCAAGCGGCCGCGTGGACCGCTACGTCGCGGATGCGACCGGGCTCTCGCGGAGCTACGTCCAAAAGCTGATCTCCGACGGCCGCCTGACCACGTCCGGCGAGGCCCTGCGCTCGAACTCGATCGTCACCGCCGGCACGGAGCTCCGCCTCGACGTCCCCGAACCGACGGCGCTCGAGCTCGAGCCGGCGCCGGAGATCCCGCTGACCATCGTCTACGAGGATGACGACCTGTTGATCCTCGACAAACCGGCCGGGCTGGTCGTCCATCCCGCCCCGGGGCACGCCGATGGCACCCTCGTCAACGCCCTGCTCGCCCACGGTGACGGGTCCACCTGGGGTGGCATCGCGGGTGTTCAGCGGCCGGGCATCGTCCACCGCCTTGACCGCGACACGAGCGGGCTGCTGATGGTCGCCCGGCACGATGCGGCGCAGGCCTCGATCATTGCCCAGCTCAAGGCACGGCGGGTCAAGAAGACCTACCAGGCGTTGGTCCAGGGCAGCGTGTCGGCGGCGGTGGGCCGGATCGAGGCGCCGATCGGCCGCGACCCCAAGCACCGGATGAAGATGGCGGTCGTGCCCAACGGCCGTGCCTCGGTGACCGGCTATCGCGTCCGCGAGCGGTTCGCCGCCTGGACCCTGCTAGATCTCGACCTGGTGACCGGCCGGACGCACCAGATCAGGGTCCATCTCGATGCCATCGACCACCCCGTTGCGGGCGATCCCGTGTACGGCACGGGCACCTCGCGGCGGGGCCCAGCTGGGCTCGAGCGATTGTTCCTCCACGCCTGGCGGCTCGAGCTGACCTCGCCGTCGGACGGTCACCTGATCCGGGCCACGGCGCCGCTCCCGCCGGAGCTCGAGTCGGTGCTTGACGGGCTCCGCGAGGTCGTCCGGTGAGCGATATGCTCGAGCCGATGGACACCGCCAACGGGGCGATGCTGGTGATCATCTCGGGGCCGAGCGGGGTCGGCAAGGACACCATCATCGATGCGCTCAAGCGCCGTCACCACGATCCGGACTACCACTACGTCACGACCTGCACGACGCGGGGGATGCGACCCGGCGAGGTCGACGGCGTCGACTACCAGTTCCTCGATCCGGAGACGTTCGCGGGGCTGCGCAGCGAGGGCGAGTTCCTGGAGGCCAACGAGGTCCACGGCAACTGGTACGGGACCCCTAGACAGCAAGTTCGCGAGGCGCTCGCGGGGGGTTGCGACGTCATCCTCAAGATCGATGTCCAGGGTGCCCAGGTCGTCAAGGAGAAGGTCCCGGGCGCGCTGCTCATCTTTCTCATCCCGCCGTCGCTTGAGGACCTCTTCCATCGCCTTCGCAGCCGGGCCACGGAGACCGTCGACGAGCTCGAGCTTCGCCAACGCAACGCGGCGATCGAGCTCGCCCGACAGGAGGACTACGACTACGTGGTCACCAACGAGACCGGCGAGGTCGAGCGCGTGGCGGAACGGATCGACGAGATCATCGCCGACGAGCACGATCGACACCCCGACCGGCGGGTCGAGGTCTACTCCCGCTCGCCTTGACCCTGTTCTCCGAGACCGCGGATGGGGACGCGCCGCCGATCGGTGACGAGGCGACGGTTTCGGGTCGGCGCGCGGTCGAGGTCGCGGTCGATGCGGCCGGGCGTGGCGGCTACCGGACGTACACCTATCTGGTCCCTGCGTCCCTTGCGGATCTCGAGCTGGGCGAGGCCGTGCTCGTCGAGTTCGGGAAGCGGCAGGCGCTGGGGATCGTGGTCGGCGAGGCGGCCGGACCGCCGGCCGGTGGCGCGGCGTCGCCCCTCAAGCCGATCGTCGACCGGGTCCGCTCCGACGGGCCGTTGCTGCCGCCGCTGAGCCTGTCCCTGGCGGCCGGGATCGCCGGTCATTACCTGGCCCCGCCGGCGCTCGTCCTCCGGGCGATGCTGCCGCCGGGGTTGCTCGAGCGCCTCGAGCTCGTCGCGGAGCTGGCCCCGGGGGTCGTCGGGGCAGGCGCGCCGGGCGGTGCCGCGACCACGGCCGGTGGCGCGGCCGACGATGCGGCCGTCGCGGATCTGCTCTCCCAACTCGAACGTGGCCCGCGGCCCGTCCGCGACCTGGCCGGCCCCGACGGTCGTGCCGGGCTCCTGCGCCGGCTGCGCGCCCTCGAGACTGACGGCCGGGTGAGCCTTGGTTGGACGCTGCTCGGTGCCGGTGCGGGGCCGCGCTACGAGCGCTGGATAAGATTCAGCGAGGCCGGGGAGCTGACGGCGACGCAGGTCGCGGCCGGGGAGCGTCCACCGGGACGGCCGCTTGGTCCACGCCAGCTCGATCTGCTCGCGGAGCTCGCAGCGACCCCGACCGGGGAGCTGCCGGCGACCGATCTCGGCGCCCGTCACGGGCCCACGGCAGTCGCCGGGCTCGTCCGTCGAGGTCTCGCCGAGGCCGAGGTTCGTGAGCGACCGCGCCGCCCGCTCGCATCGCGGCCGGCCGGCCGGCGGGGTGGGCGACCTAAGACCAGCGAGCTCAGCCCCGCCCAGGCCGAGGCCGTCGACCGGGTCCGGGCCGCCATCGCGGCACGGGACCCGCGTCCGCTCCTGCTTGACGGCGTGACTGGCGGTGGCAAGACCGCGAT
>JBBQVJ010000107.1:0-7522 GCA_038211705.1 Candidatus Limnocylindrales bacterium
AGATCGCACCCGGGATACCTGCGATCCGGCCGCCGATGAGCACCGAGCCGAGGACCACGATCGGATGGATGCCGACCGCGCCCTGCATGATCCGGGGTTGGAGGACGTTCATCACGACCATCCACCCGACGCCCATCAGGATGATCGCGGGCAGGACCACGTCGGGCTTGAAGACCAGGGCCGAGATGACCGGCGGCGCCCACGAGATGAACGGCCCGAAGAACGGGATCATCTGGAGCATGCCCGAGGCGACCGAGGTCAGGGCGGCAAGCGGCAGACCGAGGAGCAGGTTCGTCGCCAGCGCGACCAGGAAGTAGATGGCGCCCATCAGGGCCTGGCCGCGAAGGAAGCCACCGAACGAGCGCGAGACCGACGTCTCGAGCAGTCGCGCCTCCTCCGAGTAGGTCGGCGGGACGATCCGGAACAGGAAGGCCAGGATGTCGTCGCGGTCGAGGACCATGTAGATCGACAGGAAGAAGACGATCAGCAAGGTCCCGATGACGCTCAGGCTTGCCACCGCGATCTGCTGGAGCGGCGTGACCAGGGCACCGGCGAGTTGGTCGAGGTTGCCGAGGGCGGCCTCCGCCTGGGCGACCAGCTTGATCTGGCCGAGGCCGACCGAGTTCAGCCGCTCCTGCCACGGTGCCAGCAGCGTCGGCAGGTCGGCCTTGATGTTCGGGATCGACTCCACGAACTGGGCGATCGAGGTGGCCAGCGCGCCGGCCGCCACCACGACCACGAGGATCAGCACCAGCACGACGCCGAAGTAGACCATGACCGTCGCGCCCGCCCGGGGCAGGCGCGGGATGGCGTCGACGATGCGGCTGACGATCGGGCTGATGATGAACGCGAGGAGCCAGGCCAGGAAGAACGTCAGCAGGATGTCGCCGAAGTAGAAGAAGACCTGGCTGAGCTGGCTGACGACCGAGAAGAAGACGAAGACGACGCCGAGGATGATCAGGATGCTCAGCAGCCGCCGATCGCGCGGCCCGGGCTCGACGAAGGCGCTCATCGCCCGGGTCGTCCCATCTCAGCGGAGGCCCATCTTCTCGCGAACCTCGGCCATGGTGGCCGCCGCGATCGGTCGGATGCGTTCCGCGCCCGCGGCCAGGATCTCGTCCACCCGGGCGTGATCGTCCATCAGCTCGAGGTATCGCTCGCGTGGTTCAGCGTACCGGGCGATGACCCGGTCGGCGAGCAGCTTCTTCATGTCGACGCAGCCGGTCCGGGCGGTCCGTTCGCCCTCCCACAGCGCCTCGAAATCGTCGCCGAACGACGGCTGGAGCTGGCACACGTTGCAGACCTCGGGGCGTCCGGGGTCGGTCCGCAGGATGCGCCTGGTATCGGTCACCATCGACATGATCTGCTTGCGGATGACCTCGGGCGGGGCGAGCACATCGATGGTGTTGCCGAGCGACTTGCTCATCTTCCGGACGCCGTCGGTGCCGAGCACGATCGGCGCCTCGGTGTAGACCGCCTGGGGCTCCGGGAAGGTGTGACTGTAGCGCGCGTTGAACGCGCGGACGATCTCGCGTGACAGCTCGAGGTGGGCCGCCTGGTCCTTGCCGACCGGCACCAGCGACGCCTTGTAGATGACGATGTCGGCCGCCTGGAGGACCGGATAGGTCAGCAGGCCGTGGTTGACGTCGTCGGGCTGCTGGGTCTTCTTCTCCTTGTAGGTCGGCGTCCGCTCGAGCCAGCTGACCGGGGTGACCGTGGCCAGCAGCCAGGCGAGCTCGGTCACCTCGGGCCGGTGGCTCTGGACGAAAAGCGTGCAGACCTCGGGATCGAGACCCAGCGCCAGCAGCGAGGCCGCCATCTCACGGGTGCGCGCGCGCAGGACGCCGCCGTCGTGGGTGGTGGTCAGGGCGTGGTAGTCGACGATGCAGTAGATCGCCTCGTACTCGTGCTGGAGCCGGACGTAGTTCCGGATCGCGCCAAGGTCGTTGCCGAGGTGGACGACACCCGAAGGCTGGATCCCCGAGAAGATGCGTGGCCGCCCGGTGGGCGCCGCGAGCGGGGCGGGCGCAGGGGCGAGGTCGGTCGTCATCGTCTGCGAGTGTAGCGGGTCAGACCCGCCCGACGGTCACTTGGCGGCCGTTCCCACCGGTCGGCTACCATTCGGCGGATGTCGCGACCCGCCCGATCCGAGTCATGAGCGGCGCCCGGCTGCGCATCGGTGTCCTCGGCGCGGGGACGGTCGGTGGCGAGGTGGTCCGCGCGCTGCTCGACAGGCCGGATGCGCTGCGACCGGCCGATGGCGCGGCCCTCGAACTGACCGCGGTGGCGGTGCGGGATGCTTCCCGGGCCGTGGCCGCCGGCATCCCCGCGGACCTCCTGTCCGATGCCCCGGCCCATCTCGTGGCCGACGACGAGATCGACGTCATCGTCGAGCTGATGGGCGGCGACGAGCCGGCCCGCACGCTGATCGCGGCCGCGCTGTCGATGGGCAAGGGCGTCGTGACGGCCAACAAGCATGTCATCGCCCACCACGGCCCGGAGCTCGAGGCGATCGCCCGGCGGACCGGCGCGAGTCTCCGCTTCGAGGCGGCCGTCGGTGGCGGGATCCCGGTCCTCGGCGCGCTCGCGAGCGACCTCGCGGCCAACCGGATCGAGCGCGTGCGGGGCATCGTCAACGGCACGACCAACTTCATCCTGAGCTCGATGACGCGCCAGACCGACCCGCTCGACTTCACGGCCGCACTCGCCGAGGCGCAGCGGCTGGGCTATGCGGAGGCGGATCCGTCGGGCGACCTCGAGGGCGGCGACGCGGTCAACAAGCTGGTCATCCTGGCCCGGCTCGCCTTCGACGTCTGGCTCGACCCGGCGACCATCCCGACCCGGCCCGAAGGCGCCGATGGGCCTGCCGGACCCGGCATCACGACCGTCAGCCTCGCCGACCAGGCCGATGCTCGCGTCGCGGGCCGGATCATCCGGCTGCTCGCGACGGCGGCCGCCGATGAGGAGGGTGAGATCACGACGGCGGTCCTGCCGACGGCGCTGCCGCTCGAATCCGCACTCGGGCAGACCGCCGGCGTCCGAAACCGGATCGAGGTCGATGCCGTGCCAGCCGGGCGGGTCGGATTCGACGGTCCCGGCGCGGGCGGCGCGGCGACGTCGTCGGCGGTCCTCGGCGATCTCATCGCCATCGCCCGTGCGGCGGGCTCGACCTGGGGCGGGCGGCGCGAGGCCGCGACGCGCGCGGGCCGGGAGATCCGGCGGCCGGCCGTCGAGATGCTTGCCGCCGCCAGCGGCATCCGGTACCCGATCGATGACTGAGACCGGCATCGGGCTGGGCGTCCCCCGGCCTCGGCTCATGGAGCGCTACCGCCGCTTCCTGCCCGTCACCGACGCGACGCCGCCGCTGACGCTCGGCGAGGGCTGCACGCCACTCGTCCGGGCGGACCGGTTGGGTGCCGCGGTCGGCGTGCGCGAGCTCCACCTCAAGATCGAGGGCCAGAATCCGACCGGCTCGTTCAAGGATCGCGGCATGGTCCTGGCCGTCGCCAAGGCGCAGGAGGAAGGCGCGCGGGCGATCGTCTGTGCCTCGACCGGCAACACCTCGGCCTCGGCGGCGGCCTACGGCGCGGCGGCCGGGATGGAGGTCATCGTCATCCTGCCCAAGGGCCAGATCGCGGTCGGCAAGCTGCTCCAGGCGCTGATGGCCGGCGCTCGGGTCGTGGCCATCGATGGCAACTTCGACCAGGCGCTGGGCATCGTCCGCGCGCTCGCCGAACAGGAGGACCACCCCGTGACCGTGGTCAACTCGATCAACCCATTCCGCCTCGAGGGTCAGAAGACCGCCGCCTTCGAGATCTGCGACGACCTTGGGCGCGCGCCGGACATCCTGGCCATCCCGGTCGGCAACGCCGGCAACATCAGCGCCTACTGGGCCGGCTTCCGCGACTACATGGCGGCCGGGATCACCGGCTCGGTGCCGCGGATGTGGGGCTTCCAGGCGGCGGGCGCGGCGCCGATCGTGGTCGGCCATCGGATCGAGCACCCCGAGACGGTCGCGACCGCGATCCGGATCGGCGATCCGGCCTCGTGGGACAAGGCGGTCGAGGCGCGCGACGCCTCGGGCGGGCTGATCCGGGCCGTCACCGACGACGAGATCCTGGCCGCCTACCGTGCGCTGGCCCGGTTCGAGGGCATCTTCTGCGAGCCCGCTTCGGCGGCGAGCGTGGCCGGGGTGATGAAGGCGGCCGAGGCGCATGAGCTCAACCCCGAGGCGACCGTCGTGTGCATCCTCACCGGCCACGGGCTCAAGGACCCGACGACCGCCGAGCGGCAGGTCCCGCCCTTCCTCGAGGCCGAGCCGACCGTCGGCGCGGTCGCCGTGGCCCTCGGCTGGTAGGGGAGACCACGATGCCCGGGCACTGGCTCGCCGAACGCGACGGTAGCGGGGTCACCGTCGAAGTGCCGGCCTCGTCCGCCAATCTCGGGGCGGGCTACGACTGCCTCGGGGTGGCGCTGGCGCTGGTGAACCGGATCGAGCTCGAGGTCCGGATCTGGAGCCGGGGCGAGATCGAGCTGACCGTCGAGGGTGAGGGCCGCAACGAGCTGACCGAGGATCGCGAGAACCGCTTCGTGCGCGGCCTCGAGGCGGCGCTGGTCGCGGCCAGGGGCAAGCTCCCCGAGGGGATCGGCTGGAAGATCGCGATGCACAACCAGATCCCGCTCTGCCGCGGGCTGGGGTCGTCGGCTGCGGCCACGGTCGGTGGCGTCCTGGCCGGCAACGCGCTGGCCGGCGAGCCGCTGTCGACCGCGGAGATGCTGCGGCTGGCCTGCGACATCGAAGGCCATCCCGACAATGCCGCGGCCGCGCTGCTCGGCGGGTTCGTCGTGTCGGCGTCGGGCGACGACGGCGTGGAGGCCATCCGGTTCGCCTCGCCGCGCGACCTGCGCACGGTCCTGTTCATCCCCGAGCTGCGGCTGCCGACCGACGGGATGCGCGCCGCACTGCCGGAGTCGGTGCCGTTGGCGGACGCCGTGGCGAACCTCGGGGCCGTGGCCGTGGGGGTGGCCGGGCTGGCGACGGGGCGGTACGACCTGCTGGCGCGACTCACGGTCGATCGTTTGCACGAGCCGTATCGAGCGGCGATCTACCCGCAACTGCCGCGCATGGTTCAGGCCGCTCGCGATGCCGGGGCGCTGGGGGCGTGCCTGTCGGGCGCGGGCTCGACGATCCTTGCCTTCGCGGACTCGATGGCCGGCATCACCCGGATCGAGGCCGCGTTCTTCGCTGCCTCGGCCGACGTCGATCTGCCGGGGCGGGTCCAAGTCGTGGCGCCGCGCAACGCCGGGGCGAGGATCGTCGCCCGGACCTGACGGGGTGGGCGGCCGCGGGCCGTCCCGCGAGGCCCGAATCGAGCGCCGAGGGCCCTCCCGCGGGCCCGGAATCGAGCGCCTAGGGCCGAGGTGCCCGTATCGCGGGCCCGGAATCGAGCGGCGTGGTGCCCGTATCGCCATGGATATGACTGGCAGTCTTAGGCGCAGCGCAACACGAACCACATCGCCGCGTCGAGCGGGCGATCCGTGCTCAAACGAGCCCGGATCGAGCGTGGATCAGGCCCTTCACGGGCCGGTATGGCCCTCCAACCGTCTGAGATAAGACTCCGAGTCATACGGAGGGGTCGACGGCGCGTGGCGGCGCCGGCCGCGGCCGACCTCAGGCCGGGGTCCGTGCCCGGACGAACGTGAGCACTTCCTCCCAGGCCGCCGCGCTGGCGTCGGCGAACTCGTCCATCTTGCGGTCGAAGAAGCTGTGCGGCGCGCCCGGGTAGGTGACCAGTCGGTGGTCGATACCGGCCGCCGAGAGTCCCGCCTCGAACGCCGCGATCGCCTCCGGGCTGATCGCGCTGTCGGCCCCGCCGAACAGCCCGAGCACCGGCGCGGCGAACGTCGATGTCTCGTCGACCGGGGCCGGTGCGTCGTTGCGCCACGGACCGACCAGGGTCCCGTACATGCCCATCACCCCGGCCAGATCGAGCCCCAGCGTCGCGGTCAGGAACGACATCCGGCCGCCCATGCAGAAGCCGAGCGTGAAGACGGCCTTGGGTGCCGGCCGATCGCTGTCCGGGACCGAGACCTCCTCCACCGCCGCCGTGATGTCGGCCGAGATGCCGGCCCACGTGGTCTGGGGCGGGTGGGGCGCGTAGTCCCAGTCCCCGTCGCGCGGCTCGGGTCCGGCCGTCCTGCCGAACCAATCGATGGCCAGCGCATCGATCCCGTTCTCGGCGAACCGCAGCGCGAGCTCCTCGTAATAGGGGACCAGCCCGCGGACATCGGGCAGGATCACGACGGCGGCGCCGTTCGGCTCGGCGGCCCGGGCGCGGAACGCGGCGAACCGGTTCCGATCGGCGGCGGTCAGGACCAGGCGGTCCTGGTCGATCGCCCCACCGGCGATCGGCGCGATGGGCGGGTGGCTGTCGGCATCGAAGCACATGGCGGGCGTCTCCGGGATGCTGCGGGATGGGACGATGGTCGCAGACCCGGCGCCCGACCGTGTGCCTCGGAGCTCGCGAGGTCGCACGGTAGAATGCCCCGGCCATGCCTGCCCTGCTCGTCGTCCAGAAATTCGGTGGCTCGTCGGTCGCCGACGCCGACCGGATCAAGCGCGTCGCGCGTCGGATCGCGCGCGAGCGGGCGGCCGGCCACGACCTGGTCGTCGTGGTCTCGGCGATGGGCGACACGACCGACGAGCTGCTCGGTCTCGCGGCCGCCATCACCGACGAGCCCGATCCGCGCGAGCTCGATGTCCTGCTCGCGACCGGCGAGCACCAGAGCGCGACGCTGCTGTCGATGGCGCTCCACGGTCTGGGCGTCCCGGCGATCAGCCTGACGGGACCGCAGGCCGGCATCACCACAGACGGCCGCTACGGTCGGGCCCGGATCGCCGGCATCGAACCGCGCCGTGTCCAGACCGAGCTTGCCGCGGGCAAGGTCGTCATCGTGGCCGGCTTCCAGGGTCAGAGCGCCCGGGCGGCCGATGACGACGAGATCACCACGCTGGGCCGGGGCGGCAGCGACACGACCGCGGTCGCGCTCGCCGCCAGCCTCGGTGCCGGGCGCTGCCAGATCTTCACCGACGTCAAGGGGATCTATACGGCCGATCCGCGGCTCGTCGCCCGCGCACGGCAGCTCCCGGTCATCGGCTACGAGGAGATGCTCGAGCTCGCCCACCAGGGCGCCCAGGTCATGCAGGTCCGCGCCGTCGAGCTCGGCTGGGTCAATGGCGTCGTCATCGAGGTCCTGAGCTCGTTCGAGGACGCGCCGGGCACACTCATCAAGGAGGATCCGCTCGTGGAGCAGCGCAACAAGGTCCGCGGGCTCGCCCACGACCGGAACGTCGCCAAGGTGACGGTCGTCGCCGTGCCGGACCGGCCGGGCGTCGCGCGATCGATCTTCGATCCGCTGGCCGAGGCCGGCATCAACGTCGACATGATCGTCCAGAACGTCGGCCACGGCGGCGCGACCGACCTGTCGTTCACGGTGCCGCGGATCGAACTGGCCGCCGCCA
>JBBQVJ010000108.1:0-7509 GCA_038211705.1 Candidatus Limnocylindrales bacterium
TGGACAATGCCGAACTTCCAATCTGACGCCAAATTGTCTCCGCGAAGCTCGAGTGCGGCCCGCCGTGTGCTTTCCCGGGCGGCGGCAATGGGATTGGCGGTGGCATCTGACGTTGAGGGCCGCGAAGATGAGGATCTCCTCGACGCTCTGGACAGCGCGGTTGCGAGCGCACGAGTGTCCGGCATCGCGAACGTCGCAGGATCCTATGTTCGACGGACCGCATCAGGCGAGTTTGCCGGCAGCGACGACGACTTCATTGCCGCACTTGGGCACATCGATGATTCGCTGGAGCGTTCGCCCCTGCCAGGTTTTGAAATCCCGGAGCTCGTTCGCGTCTTTGGGTGGCCGACATTGGCGGAGCTGACAGGAGCAGCCGAGGTAAGCCTGCGTCGGTATGCGGCTGGTCAACGGTCGGCACCAATGGATCTTGCTGAGCGGATCCACTTCCTGGCGCTGCTCGTGGGAGACCTTCGGGCGGGATACAACGAATTTGGTGTCCGCAACTGGATCGGTCGTCCGCGTCGACGACTAGATGGGAAACGGCCGATCGACATCTTGCGTGGCAATTGGTCGCCCGCCGATCCTCGCGTTGAAGACGTTCGCCAATTGGCCACTTGGGTAGCCGAGCCAACCGCGGCAACGTGATCCTCTATAGGAACGCTCCGCCGGGAATGCCGTTCTACAGGGAGGATGCTACGCAACCTGCCGCGAGGTATCACGCGGATGGTGAAGGACCTGTCCAATACCTGGCTACGACGCCCGATGCAGCTTGGGCCGAATATCTACGCCATGAAGAAATAACCGACCCGGCGGAGTTGCCTGGGATTAGACGCAGCATGTGGGTCGTTGAGGTAATCGTCGACCTGGCAGCACTGGCGCGGCCAAGGTTGCCACAAGCCGTACTCACAGGCGGGCTATCGACCTATTCGGCGTGTCAATCGGAGGCGCGACGACATCGATCAGCGGGTGACCCTGGCCTGATTGCCCCATCCGCGGCGGTTGAGCCATCTTCGGAAAGTGGTCATCGAACTGACGGTGGATTGGTGGCCGGCCCCGTGATCGACGAGGAGACGGTCGTACTGTTCGGGACGCGGCCCGACGACGTAGGCTGGCTTGGATGTGCCATTGGCCGGCCATCTGAGCATCAACTGGCGCGCGTCCATCCCCTGTGACACACCGTATCAGACATAACTCACCTTATCGGAAGTAGTTGAGAGCCCGCTGACACTGGTACACGCCGATCATCCATGGCCACGGACCAAGGATGAAGCGGAATCGTTGCCAGCGGCCGCCGAGCGCCGGGCCCAAGCCCGGGAATGCCTTTAACGGACGAAGCGCCGTCCTGACTCTGATCACCATCGAAGCCGGCAGGCTGTGCGTCAGCGTTGCTCCGACATCCGATCACCTACACGAAACGACACCGCGTGTGCACTGGGACCATAATTCCCCGACGCGATCAGGTGAAACCTCAGGCGGTCAGCCGACCCCTGGTGAGAGAACGTGCAGCCCCGCCGCCCGGGCCGCCCCGCCTTGTCGTTCGTCATACGTCACGAAGGACTCCAGGTCGGGCCCGAGCCGGATCGCGGTCGCGACGTGGATCGCATCGAGCGCTCGCAAGGTCGGACCGCCGGTAGCACACGCCAAGCTGGCAATCTCATCGTCGAACTCCATCAGCGACAGGAGATCGAAGACCGCGCTCGCGTCCGCATGCGAGCTGACCCGCCCGATCGCCTTGGCGACCTCGACCACGGCAACGCGACTCGTGACCAGGCTTCGGTGCCGGACCAGCCGTTCCAGATCGCTCGAACCGGGCTCGTCGATGACGAGCTTGGTCAACGCCGAGGCATCCAGATACAGATGACTCAACGAGGACCGTCGCGCCGTTCGGCAATGAGCGCGGCGGTCGCGGTCATCCCGTTCGTCGTCGGCCACCTGGCAGGGAGGACCGACGTGTCCGGGTGCCGAGGCGGTGTCGCTCGACCGGAATCGATGAGTTGTTCGAGCACGGAACGCTTCCGGACCACGTCGCGGGAGTAGACCTCGCGACCCTCAGGGAGCGCCTGTTCCCCTGCCCCGGTATTGCCAGCCGCTGCCTGACGCGCGGAGACGACGTGGATCTCGGCGGCCACTGGTAGATCGGCCACAGCCGCCTGCAAGGCCGACTGCGCCGCCATCAAATCGGGCACCTCGTCGATGACGACGACCAGCGAAAGGTCGACGCCCGGCGCCGCGGCGCCGCCCACACGGCGATCGGAGACCAGGATCCGTTCCGGGTTCGTCGCCCGCACAAGCCGTCCGACGATCGCCGGCAGCCACTCGTTTGTCGTCGTCTGCGCATCGGCCGCGATCGGAGTCCCGACCGGGCCCTCACCGATCCGTCGCGATCGGGCAGTCACGATGGTCTCGAGGTCTTGATCGGCGATCATGTGCTGCTGGCCGATCTTCCGGGCTCGCAGCTTGCCCTCACGGATCCACCTCCGGATCGTTTCCGGATTCTTGCCCGCGCGTCTGGCAGCTTCGGGAACCGTCAACATAGTAGTTGCATACTACAACATGTACTTGTCAAGTCAAGCCTCGGAAGGTCAGCACCCGGGCGGTGAGCAGCGCGGCGGCCGGCTCGTCGTAGGACACCAGGCTGGCATCGGCGAACAGATGCTGGTCGCCGGAGTACAGGAAACGTCCTTTCGCTCCATGCTGATGCGCGTGACCGCCAGCCAGCCCGGCGATACGATTGGCGCATTGGCGGCGCCCACGACATCCAGCCGCCTCGCGTCGAAGGAGGGCAACGATGGGCGATCTCGATTTCGACCGTGACGAGCTCATGGAACAGGGTCGCGGCAATCAGACTGCGATCTGGCACATGGCCGTCCGCTTTGCGAAGCAGCGTGACGGGTCGGTGGACGCCTGGGCGTCCTTCGTCGGTGCCCAGTTCGCGCCCGGCTGGGACCCGATGGGCGACCGGCCATCGGCGCGCCGCGTGGCGCTGCAGTCGGCCCTCAACATGGCCACGACCGCCGACATGCACCCGGTCGAGGTCACCGGCGATGACGATCGCGCAGAGCTCCTGCTCGCAGGCCCGGAGCAGGCCTGGCTCGACGATTCAGGGACAACGCGCGAGGACATCGACCGCACCAATGAGCTCGTCTTTCGCGCGATCGCCGAGGGCCGCGGGCTCACCCTTGATACCTGGCGCGACAATGCCGGCTATCACCTTGTCTTCGCGAGATAGCTCTCACGTCGGGCAGGCGAACGCGTAGTAGATCGGGATGTCGAGCCCGAAGACGATCGCCTGCCCGAGACCGCTGCGGGGACCCCGATCACGCGGGCCGACCAGCCCAGCAGGGCGCCGCGGTAGGCGATCTCCTCCATCGCCCCGTTGGCGACCGCGAAGACCAGGGCCGGCGCGATCGCGCCAAGGACCGTGGCGTCGTACGCGATCGGCCCGAAGAACGGCCGCGCCACGATCGGCCCGAGCACGAGCGCCAGGGCGCCCAGCACGGCCGTCGCCTCGGCCGCTCGCCAGACCGCGGTCGGCGAGGTGAGGCTGGCGCAATCGGCACCGACTGGATCCGCCGCCGGGACGGGCAGGAGGCCCCAGCACAGGCTGACCGCGACCGGGATGGGGGCCGCCCAGGCCCAGCGGACCGGGGCGTCGCGTCGGATCGCCACCGCGGTCCCGGCGATGAGCCCGGCCAGCACGAACGGCCGGGCTACCGGGAACGCCGCCGCCAGGATGATGAGCGCCAGGGGCACGGCCGACCGGGCGACATCGCCTGGCTCGCTGGGCTTCGACCGCCGTGCGCTCACGCCCCTCCTTCGACTGCGGGAACGGCTCACGGCACGATGGGGTTGGCGGTCCCGAGCACAACAAAAACGCCCGAAGGAACCGCCAGTCCGTAGTCAACGCCGCTGATTTGCATCCGCGACATTGCCTTCGGTCTGAGGCCCCTTCGAGCAAGGCCAACGATAGCCGACGCCCCCCGGCTTGGATACGGACTTATCCACGAGTTTCCGGACGGAGGCGGCGGTTTCGGGCCGTTGTCCACAGCCCGTCCACGAACAGGGGTCAGTCGAGCTCGAGCGGTCGCACCTGGGCGTCGGCGAGGACGGGCAGCCCGAGCTCGTCGATGTCGAAGGGACTCCCCTCCCCGACCAGCCAACGGGTCGATCCCAGATGTTCGATGCGGAGCGTCGGTTGCTCGTGGCGCTCGCCATCGGCCCCGATCACGACGCCGCCGCCCGTTCGTGCGGCTCCGACCGCGATGTCGTCTGCGAAAGCCCAGCGCCAGGCCACCGCCGCGAGGCTGATCGGCGAGCCTTCGACGATCAGGGCGTCATCGGCGGCGAACGGCCGTCCGGCGATGTGTCGAATGCCGGGCCCGCTGCCCCCGACGTGGTTCCCGTGGAGCGTGCCGTCGGGCTCGGGATGGAACGTCCAGAGCCCGTCCGCTCGGGCCAGCTCGAGGTGGCTGAACCGGCCATCGGGTGCCGTCTCGAGCAGCAGCGTGTGGACCACCGCATCGGCCCGGCTGACGACCTCGCGCCAGCGACGCCCTCTGCGACCCTCGGCGACGGTCCACCTGACCAGCGCTCCATCGGCCGTCCGGCCCCAGCCCGCCATCCGCACCGGCGGGGTCATCGCTCGGCGGCGGTACCGGCCACGACCGGATCGGTGCCATCGAACGAGGCATCCGCCCACCGCGCCGAGAGCGCCTCGAGCTCACCGGCCAGCGCCGGCGCCACCCGGCCGACGATGCGGACGTCCCGGTCGCGGTACTCGAGCTCGACCGTCCCGCGCTCGCGGACCCGCGCCAGCAGCTCGCCAGCCGAGTACGGCAGGGCGACGTCGACATCGACCCACAGCGAGGCGAGCAATGCGGAGATCTCGGCACGCAGCGTATCGAGCCCATAGCCGGTCAGCGCCGAGACGAAGACCGCGCCGGCGATGGCCGGGGCCGGGGTCGCCCCGCCGCGCGCCGCGGCATCGAGCAGGTCCGCCTTGTTGAACGCGAGCAACCGCGGCTTGTCACCGGCACCGAGCTCGTCGAGCACGGTCTGCACGGTCGCCCGGTGCTCCTCGAAATGCGCATCGGAGGCATCGACGACCTCGATCAGGACGTCAGCCCGGTTGACCTCCTCGAGGGTCGCCCGGAAGGCATCGACCAGCTGGTGCGGCAGCTTGTGGATGAACCCGACCGTGTCGGTGACGATCGCCGTCTGGCCGTCACCCAGCTTGACCTGGCGGCTGGTCGGATCGAGCGTGGCGAACAGCTGGTCCGCCGTGCGCGCCACCTCGGAGCCGACCAGCGCGTTGAGGAGCGTCGACTTGCCGGCGTTCGTGTAGCCGACGATGCCGACGGTCGGCCATAGCCGCCGGTCCCGGCCCCGGGCCGCGGTCTCGCGCTGCTGGCGGACCTGCTCGACGCGCTCCTTCATCTTCGAGATCCGGGTCCGGATGATCCGCCGGTCGGTCTCCAGCTGGCTCTCGCCGGGGCCTCGCGTCCCGATCCCACCACCGGTCCGGCTCAGGAGGGTCCACAGCTTGGTCAGCCGCGGCAGCTGGTATTCGAGCTGCGCCAGCTCGACCTGGAGCCGGCCTTCGTGGGTCTGGGCGTGGAGCGCGAAGATGTCGAGGATGAGCCGGCTGCGATCGATGACCTTGACCTTGAGCAGTTCCTCGAGGGCGCGCTGCTGGGCCGGCGACAGTTCGTCGTCGGCGATCAGGACATCGAAGCCGGTCTCGCGCCGCGCGGCCGCCAGCTCCTCCGCCTTGCCCTTCCCGACGTACCAGTTGGGGTCGACGTGGCGGCGGTTCTGCCACTCGGCCCCCACCACCTCGGCGCCCGCGGTCGTGGCCAGGCTGGCCAGCTCAGCCAGCGAATCCTCGGCCGTCCAGCCATCGTCACTGCCGGTGTCGACGGCAACCAGAAAGGCGTTCTCGACCGGGGTCGCAAGATCGATCAGGTGGTTGGGCATGGCCGGGGAAGGATAGCCCTTTGGCGCGATCGCCCCGTCGGCCGCCTCAGGGCCAGCCGAGCTGCCGGCCCATGTCGACGATGGCGTTGGCTTCCGGGAGCGCCTCGGTGGCGTCGAGCCAGACGATGTCGGGCTCCGAGCGGAACCATGTCCGCTGGCGTTTGGCGAAGGCGACGGTTCGCTGGGCGTCGAGTTCGATGGCGGCGTCGCGCGTCAGCGTGCCGTCGATCACGGCCCACGCCTCGCGGTAGCCGATCGCGGAGAAGGCCGGCAGGCCGGGATCGAACCGCTCGCGCAGGACCTGGGCCTCCTGTACGAGCCCGGCGTCGAACTGGGCCCGGGCGCGGGCGGCGATCCGTCGGGCATGGACGGCCGGTTCGACGGTGAGCCCGAGCCAGGCGATCCGCCCCGGGTAGCCGAGCGCGGCAGGCGGCGGCCCGTCACCACGGAGCTCGGCGATCTCGAGCGCACGCACGACGCGGCGCGGGTTGCGCAGGTCCACGCCGACCGCCAGGGCAGGCGCGAGCCGTTCGAGCCGTTCGACCGACGCGAACAGGCCATCCGCGATGAGCGCCGCCTCGAGACGGGCCCGGACGACGGGGTCGCTCGGCAGGGCGTCGGTATCGAGGCCGCGACCGATGGCACGCAGGTACAGCCCCGTCCCCCCGGCGAGGATCGCGACTCCCTCGCGGCCGGCCAGATCGGCGAGGACCTCGCGGGTGTGCGCCGCGAAGGCGGCGACGCTGAACGGCCCGTCGGGGTCGGCCAGGTCCAGTCCGAAGTGCGGGACCCGCCGACGGTCCGCCGCGGCCACCTTGGCCGTGCCGATGTCGAGCCCGCGGAAGACCTGGCGCGAGTCGGCCGAGATGACCGCCGCGGGCCGGCCCGTCGTCAGGACGGCCTCGGCCAGGCGAATCGCGAGTTCGGTCTTGCCGGCCGCGGTGGCGCCCGCGACGATGACGAGGGGCGGTGCGCCCGTCACGCCCCGACTAGCGCGCCCCGCAGCGCATACGGACCGGCATGATCGATGCGAACCACGACCTCGCGCCCCACGAGGGCCTCGTCGCCGGCCAGATGGACGAGCTTGTTGCCGCGGGTCCGTCCCGACAGGCGGCTCCCCTCCCCCGCCGTCGGGCCGTCGCCATGGTCGTGGCCGCGGGGCGGGTTGACCGCATCGACCAGGACCTCGACCTCGCGACCGAGCCACGCCTCGTTGCGCTCGAGACCGATCGCCTCTTGGACCGCGAGCAGCCGGTTGAGCCGTCGGCGCTTGTCGGCGGCCGGAACGTCATCGTCGAGATGCGTGGCGGGCGTCCCGGGGCGTGGCGAGTAGGCCGCGGCAAAGACCTGGTCGTAGCGGACCGTGTCGAGCACGGCCAGCGTCCCCTCGAACTGGGCCTCGGTCTCGCCGCAGAACCCGACGATGATGTCGGTCGAGATCGAGATGCCCGGAACGGCCGCGCGGATCCGGGTGAGACGCTCCCGGTAATGCTCGATCGTGTACTGGCGGCCCATCCGGTGGAGGACGGCGTC
>JBBQVJ010000109.1:0-7483 GCA_038211705.1 Candidatus Limnocylindrales bacterium
CCGGCCTTCGCGGCGAGTTCCCGCTGGGTGAGCTTGGCGCGGTGTCGCGCGTCGCGGACCATCCTGCCGGGCATCGACATCTCGGTCTCCTCTGGCGATGACGTATACATCATCAACCTCGGCGAGTGCTCGCGTCAAGCAGCGGGGTATCCTCCGGCGCATGCCCATCCTCCGGAGCCGGCTCGATCCCGCCGCCGCCGAGACGCGCGCCAACCACGACGCGCTGGCCGCGCTGGTCACCGACCTGCGCAAACGCCAGGCGACCGTCGCCGGTCGGGGTGCCGGTGGCGACGAGCGTTCGATCGCGCGCCATCGCGAACGCGGCAAGCTGCCCGTCCGCGAGCGGATCGAGCGTCTCCTCGACCCGGGCTCGGCGTTCCTCGAGCTGAGCCCGCTGGCCGCGACGGGCCTCTACGACAACGATGCGCCGGGGGCCGGGATCGTGACCGGGATCGGCCGGGTCGAAGGCACGACCTGCGTCGTGGTCGCAAACGATGCCACGGTCAAGGGCGGGACCTACTACCCGATGACGGTCAAGAAGCACCTGCGGGCCCAGGAGATCGCGCTCGAGAACCGGCTGCCGTGCATCTATCTCGTCGACAGCGGCGGCGCGTTCCTGCCGCTCCAGGCCGAGGTCTTCCCCGACCGCGACCACTTCGGCCGGATCTTTTACAACCAAGCCCGCATGTCGGCCGCCGGGATCCCGCAGGTCGCGCTGGTCATGGGCTCCTGCACGGCCGGTGGCGCCTACGTCCCGGCGATGAGCGACGAGACCGTCATCGTCCGCGGCACAGGCACGATCTTCCTGGGCGGGCCGCCGCTGGTGAAAGCGGCCACGGGCGAGGACGTGACGCCCGAGGAGCTCGGCGGCTCGGAGGTCCACACGCGTCGATCGGGTGTCGCCGACCATGAGGCGCTCGATGACGACCATGCGCTGGCACTGGGGCGCTCGATCGTGTCGAACCTCAACCGCAAGACCCCCGAACCGCCGTGGGACCGGCGCGAACCCGAGGAGCCCGGTGTCACGCCCGGGGGCGACGACGCGACGGCCTCGCTCTACGCCGCGGTCTCGCTCGATGCTCGGCGGCCGATCCCGGTCCGCGAGCTCATCGCCCGGCTGGTGGATGGCTCACGCTTCCACGAGTTCAAGCCGCTCTACGGCGAGACGCTGGTCACCGGCTTCGCCCATATCGCCGGCTACCCCGTCGCGATCCTGGCGAACGACGGGATCCTGTTCAGCCAATCGGCGCTCAAGGGCGCCCATTTCATCGAATTGGCGTGTCAGCGCAGGATCCCGCTCGTCTTCCTCCAGAACATCACGGGGTTCATGGTCGGCCGCGAGTACGAGGAGGCCGGCATCGCCAAGGACGGCGCCAAGCTGGTCACGGCGGTGGCCTCGGCCGAGGTGCCCAAGTTCACGGTTCTCATCGGCGGCTCGTTCGGTGCCGGGAATTACGCGATGTCCGGCCGGGCCTACCAGCCGCGGTTCCTGTGGTCGTGGCCGAATTCGCGGATCTCGGTCATGGGCGGACCGCAGGCGGCGCGAGTCCTGTCGACGGTCGGTGGCGGCTTCGCCAGCGATGCTGAACGCGACGCCTTCGAGGCACCGATCCTCGAGACCTACGAGCGCGAGGGATCGCCATACTTCGCGACGGCGCGGCTGTGGGACGACGGTGTCATCGACCCGCTCGACACGCGCCGCGTCCTGACGATGGGCATCGAGGCCGCCCTCCACGCCCCGATCCCGGAGACGCGCTTCGGCGTGTTCCGGATGTGAGGCGGCCGACGATCAAACGAGCGAGCGTGCCGCTGCTGGCGGTCGCCATGCTGCTCCTCGCCGGCTGTGACTCCGTCGCCAAGGGACCGACCCCATGCGACGAGCACTATCCGGCGGCACGGTGCCAGTCGATGGCCGACGATGCGGCTGGGCGGCTCCATATCAAGCCGGACGACATCGTGTCGATCGGCATCCTCCCCGAGCCGACGCCCGAGATCGTCAACGGTCAGCAGATCCTCCAGACCGTCGGCGGCGCGAGGTCGATCCGCGTTCAGGTCACGCTTCCCGATGGATCGACCCGCGAGATCCCGATGTGCGGCGGGATCCCAAGCGGACCTGCCTGTACGAACGATCCGCACATCACGTTCGGTTCCGTCTATGGGCCGGGCAGTGGCTATCACGACGTGCCTTGCGCCGGCGAGCCTCCCGACGGCTGCGCGAAGCCGCTGCCATCGATCGAGGCAAAGGCCGCACTGGCCGCCCGGCCCATCGTCCTCGACCGCCTGGTGGTCCCCATCGATCACGTCGGCGCCTACGAGGTCCCCGTCGGCGAGGGCTCATTGCCGAATGGCATCCTCACCAACACCGAGTTCACGCTCGCCGACGACTGGCCCGACGACCTGTCGATCACCGACGGGTCGATCGGGCTCGATGTCCGATCGCTGGAGCCCGATGGCAAGCCGTTCCACAACTACTACGACCACGGCTGGCGTCCCGGCACCGAGCGGATCAGGGCCGTCCTCGTCTTCAGCGTGACCCGGTTCCAGCCTGGCGCGCTGCTCGACGTCCGTGGGATCTTCGTCAAGTAGGCTTCAGGCATGCCGCGCATCGTCGCAATGATCGCCGCGGTCCTGTTGGTCGGCGCCTGCGACGCGGCCGCCCTGTTCGGGCCGACCGGTGGCCGGTACCCGGCCGCCTGCGACTCCCTCGGGTTCTCCGAGCGACGTTGCGCGGCTATCGTCGAACGGGCGAAGGGCGAGAACATGATCGACCCAGCCACCGTCGAGAGGATCGACATCCTGCCACCCAGCCGCGAGGGCGCGATCAGCCTGGGCGGTCAACAGATCGCTCGAGTCCGCTTCAACGTCACGGGCCAGCCGGCGCGCGTCGTGGACTTCTGGTGCACCGGGGTCGGCAGCCAGGGCGACCTGGCCTGTGCCGACGACCCGCAGGTGACCATCTCCGGCGGCGTCGACCACGACGTCACGTGCACCGGTGAGGCGCCCGAGAACTGTGCCACACCGCCGCCCACGCCCAGGCCCGCGGTCGTGGCCGCGGCCAAGCCGCTCCGTGTCGCGACCCTCGACATCCCGCTCGATCACGTCGGGCCGTACGAGGTGACGGTCGGCACGGCGGGCCTCCCCGATGGCGTCCTGTCGCACCGTTCGGCGACACTCGCCGACAGCCGTCCCACGGCGTTCTGGATCCGCGACGGGATCCGGCTCGAGGTCCGGCCGGACCTTCCGGGCCGCCCGTCCGTCGGCAGCATCTACCGCGATCCGTTCGATGGTGTCGAGCCGGTGACGGTCGTCCTGCTCTTCGAGGTGAGCGAGACGACACCCGGCGCGGTCCTCCAGGTCCGCGACATCGTGGTCGATTGACCGCCGCCACGCCGGGGGACCCCATCGGCTAGCATCGCCCCATGCCGCGCGTCGCCCGCCTTTCGATCGCGCCGGTCCGCAGCCTCGGCCTCCAGCACCCCGACGAGATCGACCTCGGTCCTGACGGTGTGGCCGAGGACCGGCGCTTCCACGTCATCGATGCCGGCGGCCGGCTTGTCGACCAGCTCACGGCGGGCGAGATGGTCCAGGTTGGCGCGTGGACCGATCGCGAGGCCACCCGGCTCCGGCTGACGTTCCCGGACGGCCGGGTCGTCGAGGACGACGTCCAGCTCGACGGACCGGTCGAGACCGACGTCTACGGCCGGGCCGCCATCGGCCATGTCCTGGAAGGTCCCTGGGCCGAGGCGCTCACGGCCTTCATCGGGCGCCCGGTCCGGATCGTCCGCGGTGACCGGGTCGGCGGGACGCGGAACGGGCATCCGGCGACGCTGATGACCGACGGCTCGATGGACGCGCTCAGCTCGGTGCTCGGCATCGGCGACCTCGATGCGCGGCGGTTCCGGATGCTCATCGAGCTCGAGGGCGGCGGGCCGCACGAGGAGGACACCTGGGTCGGCGGCCGGATCGGGCTGGGCGAGACGGTCCTCGAGATCAGCGCCCCGGTCCCTCGATGCGCGATGACGACCCACGATCCCTCGACGGGCGCGCGTGACTACGACACGCTTCGCGCGATCAAGGAATACCGCGGCCAGGCCAACGGCAAGGACCTGATGTTCGGCGTCTGGGGCGAGGTCGAGACGCCCGGTGTCATCCGCCTTGGCGACGAGGTCCGCGTCCTGGCCTAATCAGCCGGCGCCTCCGGCGAACCTCAGTCGACCGAGCGGCCGAGCCGCCGCACCAGGACCACCCAGGCAAGAGACGCGAGGGCGATCAGCGGCGAGATCGCGGTCGCGGCCTTGACGCCGGACCGCAGCACCATCCCGGCAGCGCTCATCCCGTCGCCCACGCCAGGCACGATGCCGACCAGCAGGAAGACCCCGATCATCGTCGATGTCACGGCGGCCACCGGTACGCCGACGCCCATTGCGAGCCCCGCACTGGCCGCCGACGGCCGCGACCCGAGTGCCGCCGCGGTGAGACCGGCACCCAGCAGGGCCAGCGCGGGCAGGCTGAACAGCGCCAGGACCACCCCAACGGCGAGGTCGGCGCCGGCTCTGGCCGGAAGCGGGTGCGAGACGAGCGTCGCGACGACTACCAAGGCGCCGAACATCAACGCCGAAGCGAGCGCCCCCCGGCGTGCGACCCGGATCGCGATCAACCGTCGACCAGTCGGGTCCGGCCGCCAGTTGGGGTCCCACGGGCCCATGGATCAGGTCTCGGCCAGATGCACGCTCGGGAGCCTAGCAGAGGATCCCGGCCCTGCCGCCCCCGACCAATGGCGGCTCGTCGGCGCCCGACGTACCTGCCATCGCGATTCATGGACGCTCGCGCGACCGCCGGCCGACCATCGACTGCCCGGTTCGGTGCCGTACGATGCCGCCGTGAGCGCCATGTCGAATGACACCCTCCACGTCGCACGGACCGGACCCGACGGGGTCGTGGCGCGGGTCACGCTGGCTCGACCGGACGTCCACAACGCCTTTGACGGCGCGCTGATCGCCGGGCTTCGAACGACGTTCGCGGCGCTCGCCCGCGAAGGCCCGATGCAGCTTCGGGCGGTCGTCCTTGGCGGTGCCGGTCCGTCGTTCTGTGCCGGTGCCGACCTCGACTGGATGCGGGCCGCGATGTCGCTCGACACCGAGGGCAACGAGCAGGACGCCATGGCGATGGCCGACATGTTCGAGACGATCGACACCTGTCCCGTCCCGGTCGTCGCCCGCGTCCATGGCGCCGCACTCGGCGGCGGGATGGGGCTGTGCGCCGTTGCGGACCTCGTGATCGCCGAATCCGGCACGCGGTTCGGGTTCACCGAGACGCGGCTGGGCATCCTGCCCTCGGTCATCAGCCCGTTCGTCATCGCCAAGATCGGCGAGAGCCACGCCAGGGCGCTCTTCCCGGGTGGTCGCCGCTTCGACGCCACGCGCGCGGCACGGATCGGGCTGGTCCACGAGATCGTCGAGGGCGAGGAGGCACTCGACATCGCCGTCGAGGTCGCCCTCGCCGACCTGCTGGCGTCCGGTCCGACCGCGGCGCGTGCCGCGAAGGCGATCGTCCGCGAGGTCCGCGGCCTGGGGCACGGCTCGGCCAAGTGGCACACGGCGCGGGTCATCGCCCGCCAGCGCACGAGCGAGGAGGCCCAGGAAGGCTTCCGAGCCTTCACCGAGAAGCGCCGGTCGGCGTGGGCGCCCGAGTCCGACTAAGCGATCCGCGCGGTCTCGTGGCGGATATGCGACGATCGCGCCACCGATGACCGAGGAACTCAGTCCCAGTCAGGCTGCTGCGCGGATCGGCGCGACGACGCGGTCGGTGCAGCGGTGGATCGCGAACGGAACGCTGCCGGCGCGACGTGTTGGTGGACGGTGGCGTATCGCGAGTGACGCGATTGACGCGTTGATGGCGGAATCGAGGACCGGTGCACCCGTCGTTGCGCCCGGCACGCCCATCCGGATTGTCTTCGTCGCCAACCGCGGCGAGATCGCGGTTCGGATCGGCCGGACGTGCGATCGACTCGGAATCCGCGCCGTCGTCCCCGATACGGACGGCCCGGCGGGTCTCGACCTGCTCGATATCGACGCCGTCGTCCTTGCCGCCCGCGCTGCCGATGCAGACGCGCTCCACCCCGGCTTCGGGTTCCTGGCCGAGAACGCGGTCTTCGCCGAGGCCGTCATCGCCGCCGGGATCCGCTGGGTGGGTCCGCCGCCAGTCGCCATCCGGGCGATGGGCGACAAGGCCGCGGCCCGCCTGCTTGCCGCTTCGCTCGGCGTGCCCGTGCTGGCCGGCTACGACGAACCCGACCAGTCCGACGCGGCCCTGGCCGCGGCGGCGGAGCGCATCGGCTTCCCGTTGCTCGTCAAACCGGCGGCTGGTGGCGGCGGCAAGGGGATGCGCACGGTCCTCGGTCGCGAGACGCTGGTCGATGCCCTCGGGGCGGCGCGACGCGAGGCGGCGGCCGCCTTCGATGACGACCGCCTCATCCTCGAGCGGCTCGTGGTCGGCGCGCGGCACGTCGAGATGCAGGTCCTGTTCGACGGCCACGGCAACGGCGTCCACCTCGGCGAGCGTGATTGCTCGATCCAGCGGCGGCACCAGAAGATCCTCGAGGAGACGCCGTCGCCGATCGTGGACGCGAACCTGCGCGCCAGGCTCGGCCAGGCCGCGCTGACGCTCGCAGGCGCGGTCGGCTACGTCAGCGCCGGCACGTGCGAGTTCCTGGTCGACGCCCGCGGGAAACCGACGTTCCTCGAGATGAACACCCGGCAGCAGGTCGAGCACCCGGTCACCGAGATGGTCACCGGCCGCGATCTCGTCGCCGACCAGCTGCGCATCGCGGCGGGCGAGACGCTGGCCACGATCGGTGCGGACACGACCGTCGCCAACGGCCACGCGGTGGAGGTTCGTCTCTATGCCGAGGACGCCGAAGACGGCTTCCTGCCCGCGACCGGCCGGGTCGAGGCGCTCCAATGGCCGGCCGGCGACGGCATCCGGGTCGATGCCGGGATCGAGCTCGGAAGCGAGATCGGTGGTCGCTTTGACCCGATGCTGGCCAAGATCATCGCCTGGGGTCCGGATCGGCCGACCGCGTTCGAGCGACTGGCGCGTGCGCTCGACGAGACCGTGGTCCTGGGACTCGTGACCAATCTCCGCTTCCTGCGCTGGCTGGTGCGCCAGCCGGTCGTCCTCGTTGGCCAGGCACGCACCGATGTCCTGACCCGGATCTGGCCGCCAGACGAGTGGGCAGAATCCACGCGAATCCCAGACGACGCCTGGACCGCCGCGGCAACCATGCTTCTCGCCCATCCCGACCCGGGCGATCCGTGGGCCGGCGGCTGGCGGCTCAATGGGGCACCGTCGGTTCGGGTCGCCTCGGACGGCGAGGTGCGGTCGGTGGCCCTCGAGCCGGCCGCCATCTCGACGGCGATCGCTGGCGCCGCGCCAGCCGCCCCCGCCGCGCCCGCCGGCCCACTGTTCGCCCTGGCCCGCACCG
>JBBQVJ010000110.1:0-7442 GCA_038211705.1 Candidatus Limnocylindrales bacterium
CCGGAATGGCGATCATCGCGATCGCGATTCTTGGGTCCGTCTGGCTGATCGTCCAGCGGGGCGGCGCTCGAATCTCAGAGACCTCGACGCCGGTCGAGATCCTGCGCGAGCGCTTCGCTCGCGGCCAGATCACCCGAGAACAGTTCGAAGACGCCAAGGGCGCGCTCGTCTGAGCGAAGGAAAGGCCCGTTCCCCTGTCCTTGGAGCCGATCAGGTCGCGCAACACTTACCGTTTCAGGTTAGTCCCGGTCGCGACGCTCAAGAACGGAGCGGACTGACTCCGCGATGACGACATCCTCCCTAGCTCCGACCCGGAGGACGGCCGTGGTCGTGCCGGGCTTGCTCACCACGGCATCATCGAAGATATCTGCGTCCGGAATGGTGGGAACACCGACGACGGCAAGTCGAGCGGAGATTCGCACCCGTATCCGCCCCGAGTTCTCGCCGATCCCGCCGGTGAACACGACGCCGTCGAGCGCCGGAATGCAGGTGGCGGCCGCGGCAACCGCCGCCGCCGCCCGACGAACGAACAGCTCGAGCGCCAGCGCAGCCGCTTCGTCGCCTGCCGCCTCGGCGACCAGCAGCTCACGGACGTCAGCCGAGCGTCGGGAAACGCCCAAGAGGCCCGACCGATGGTCCAGGTCATTCTCTAGGCCGGCCACCGTGATACGGCGTTCTCTAAGGAGGGCCAGAAGCACCCCAGGATCGATCGAGCCGGCACGCGTGCCCATCATCAGGCCCTCGAGGGGGGTCATCCCCATCGACGTATCGACCGAACGACCACCGTCAACGGCGGTCACGGAGCAGCCGCTGCCCAGGTGGGCAATGACAAGCCGGAGCTCACCCGCGGGGCGTCCGAGTAGCTCAGCCGCGCGTATCAGGGACCACGCGACGGACAGGCCGTGGAAACCGAAGCGACGGACGCCCCAGTCGCGGAACCAGCGCTCCGGGACCGGGTAGCGGTAGGCGGCGGGCGGAAGGGTGGCGTGGAAGGCCGTGTCGAACGTCGCCACGTGCGGGATCCCGGGCAGGGCCGCCCGAGCCGCCCGGATCGTCCCAGCGGCGATCTGATTGTGAAGTGGCGCGAGTTCGGTGAGCGTCTCGATCGCCGCGACGGTGCGATCGTCGATGAGCGTCGGCCCGACGAAGCGCGTGCCGCCATGGACGACCCGGTAGCCGACGGCGGTGATCGATCCTCTGGCCACTCCGTCGGCCTCGATCAGCCGGATGACGTCGGCGACCGTCGACGTTCGATCGCTCCCTCGCGTCGCGTCGGCGCCCCAGTCGACGGTCGTGCTGGCGAGGGCATCTCGGGCCGGAGGCTCGATGACCGTCGTCTTGAGCGTGCTCGATCCAGGGTTGAGGACGAGGACGCGAGGCGCCAAGGACTCGCTCGCTCGTCCCCCGCTCCCGGCGGCCGTCATCCGCCTGAGCCGACCGCTAGTACGGCCATGTCCAGTCCCTGATCTCCGGCGCATCCTCGCCGTATTCGCGGGTATAGGCACGGGCTTCGACCCGGCTGTCGGCCATAAGCTGGCGGATACCGGCGGCCTTCGAGCCGAGACCGGGGACGCGGTCGATGACGTCCATGACGAGGTGGAAGCGGTCGAGGTCGTTGAGCATCACGATGTCGAACGGGGTCGTGACGGTCCCCTCCTCCTTGTAGCCGCGGACGTGGAGGTTGGCGTGGTTCGTCCGCCGATAGGCGAGGCGGTGGATGAGCCATGGGTAGCCGTGGTAGGCAAAGACGATCGGTCGGTCGGTCGTGAACAGCGTGTCGAACTCGCGGTCCGGCAGGCCGTGCGGATGCTCGCTGTCAGGCTGGAGGCGCATGAGGTCGACGACGTTCACGACCCGGACCTTGAGACCGGGGAGGTGCTGGCGGATGAGGTCCACGGCGGCGAGGGTCTCCAGCGTCGGGATGTCACCGCAACAGGCCATCACGACATCGGGCTCGCCTTGGTCGTTGCTAGCCCAGTCCCAGATGCCGATCCCGCGCGTGCTGTGGAGGATCGCCTCGTCCATCGACAGGTAGTTGAGGGCCGGTTGTTTGCCGGCCACGATGACATTCACGTAGTTGTGGCTGCGCAGGCAGTGGTCGGCGACCGACAGGAGGGTGTTGGCGTCGGGCGGCAGGTAGACCCGGATCACCTCCGCCTTCTTGTTCATGACGTGATCGATGAACCCCGGGTCCTGGTGGCTGAACCCGTTGTGGTCCTGACGCCAGACGTGGCTCGTGAGCAGGTAGTTGAACGAAGCGATCGGCCGCCGCCACGGGATCTCGCGGGTCATCTTCAGCCACTTGGCGTGCTGGTTGAACATCGAGTCGACGACGTGGATGAACGCCTCGTAGCAGTTGAACAGGCCGTGCCGTCCGGTCAGCAGGTAGCCCTCGAGCCAGCCCTGGCAGAGGTGTTCGGAGAGGACCTCCATGACCCGGCCGTCGGGCGCCAGGTGATCGTCGGTCGGGAGGGTCTCGGCATCCCAGGCCCGATCCGTCGCTTCGAACACCGTCCCGAGCCGGTTCGACGCGGTCTCATCGGGGCCGAACAGTCGGAACGTCTCGGCATTGTCGCGGATCACATCGCGCAGGAAGGCCCCGAGCACCTTCGTTGCCTCGCTGGTCGTCGTGCCCGGCGCCGGGACGTCGACGGCGTAGTCGCGGAAGTCGGGCAACGACAAGTCGCGCAGCAGCAGGCCACCGTTGGCATGGGGGTTCGCGCTCATCCTCCGGGCACCCGAAGGCGGCACGTCGGCGAGCTCGGGCCGTAACACCCCGTCCTCGTCGAACAGCTCCTCGGGCCGATAGCTCCGCAGCCAGTCGTCGAGGATCGCCAGGTGTTCCGGCTTCTCGCGCACGTCCGACATCGGCACCTGGTGCGACCGGAAGCTGCCCTCGGCCGGCAACCCGTCGACCTCCTTGGGGCCGGTCCAACCCTTCGGGGAACGGAGGACGATCATCGGCCAACGCGGGCGGCTGCGTTCACCCTCGGTCCGCGCCGCGTGCCGGATCGAGGCGATCTCGTCGAGGACCTCGTCGAGGACGGCCGCCATCCGCTGGTGCATGAGCGCGGGATCGTGGCCCTCGACAAACACGGGCCGGTAGCCGTAGCCCTCGAGCAGTGCCGTCAGTTCCTCGCCTGGAATGCGCGCCAGGATCGTTGGGCTGGCGATCTTGTAGCCGTTGAGGTGGAGGATCGGGATGACGGCGCCGTCGGTCACCGGGTTGAGGAACTTGTTGGCGTGCCAGCTGGCCGCTAGCGGCCCGGTCTCGGCCTCGCCATCACCGACGACGCAGAAGACATCGAGGTCCGGGTTGTCGAAGGCGGCACCGTAGGCGTGGGTCAGGGCGTAGCCGAGCTCTCCGCCCTCGTGGATCGACCCCGGAGTCTCGGGCGTCACGTGGCTTCCGACGCCGCCCGGAAATGAGAACTGACGGAACAGCGCTCGCAGCCCGTCCTCGTCACGGGTGATGTTGGGATAGACCTCCGTGTAGGTGCCCTCGAGATAGGCGTTGGCCATTGTCGCCGGCCCGCCGTGACCGGGACCGATCACATAGATGGCGTCGAGGTCACGGGCCTTGATGACGCGATTCAGATGCGCATAGATGAAGTTCAGGCCGGGCGTCGTGCCCCAGTGCCCGAGCAGGCGCGGCTTCACGTGCTCCGGCCGCAGCGGCTCGCGCAGGAGCGGGTTGTCAAGCAGGTAGATCTGACCGACCGAGAGGTAGTTCGCGGCGCGCCAGTACGCGTTGATGCGGCGTCGCTCGTCCTCGCTCAGGGGACCCACGCTCGGGTTGGTCGGGGCGGCGTCGCTGACGGTCATCGTGCCTGATCCTAGAGCCTTCGCGTCATGGGAGAACCTTGATGTGCTCACCTTGGTGGGTCAATCGGTCAAGGCGGAGGATCTCTTGGCTTCCACTCAGCCCCGACTCCAGCGACGTGATTGGCCCGTCGCCGCACGACGCGAGCCGCGCGCACAAGCCGAACCGGCGGCTCCAAGGCGGATCCGCCGGGTCAAGCGTCTAGGTCTGAACCGCGGCCGAAAGGGCAAGCTGGGTGTTACCCGAGCAGGTAGTGGAGCGCCGGACGGTGAGTGACCACCTCGGTCTTCTCGATCAGCGCGTCGATCCCGTAAGCGAGGCCGGCTTGGGCATAGACGAGGTAGAGCGCGACCGCAGCGTAGAGGACCGTCTCGTTGAGCGGACCGAACGCGAAGTTCCAGGCCGCCACGGAGATCAAGCCCATCATGATCGCACCCATGACGCCCGAGAAGCGTGTCGCGAAGCCGATGATCAGGGCGACCCCGATCGCCACTTCTCCCGCGACGACCAGAAAGTTCATGGCTCCGACCACGCCCGGGTTGGCCGCCAGCGAGACCCATAGGTCGTGGGTCGGGTTGACGATCGCCTTCGGATCGGAGCCCGGGAGCGTTCCGTTGGTGCCGAACTTCAGGAAGCCCTCCGCGCTGAACGGCTTGCCCGAGCCGGTCAAATCGAAGACCTTTTCGAGCCCGGCATACAGGAAGCCCGCGCCGAGCAGGATTCGGAGTGTCGCAAGGCCCTTTCCCTTGTTCATCAGATGTTCCTTCCGCTTGAGCTCGGTGCGCCGCTCGGCTGTGCCGGGATCAGTCGTCGAACTCCAAGACAAATGCTGATGGCCGCGGCCCTGCGGGACACGTGCCGAGGGTCACCAAGGAGGGCCCCAAGTGGCCCCTGGCGTCGACCGGAGGGGAAGCGGTTGGTCGGCATTTCGGGACTCCTTGGGCGGGCGTATTCACGGTGACGCTGGGCGAGGCGAGCGGATGCGCCGGTTGCAAACGGACAACGACTACATGGGGTGGATCGGGAACATCTCACTCCCCTCCCCGCGCGGCCGCCGGCAAAGGCGACCGGCCAGGCTGTCGGAAGCGAGCGCTTCTCTCTGCCAGGTAGCCGAGCCTACTGGGCCGAGCCCGCGTACTCTGCGGGGTGCTCAGGCCGATCTTTGGCCGCGGTCTCCGTGATCGTCTTGAGTGTCCGACCGAAGGACCGCCGCGGCGACAACGCTCAGGACCTCATCGCCGGCGGGGTGGCCCCGTCGGTCGTTCACCCTCTTGAACCGATCGAGATCCATCATGACGACGGCGTAAGGCCGCGACGTAGCATGTAGCCGCGAATACGACCCCGACCGCACGCCGACGACCGTGATGCTCGAGGACCAGAGATCCGGCGCGTGCGACGCCGAAGAGCGCCCCATTGGTCATGAGCAGAATACCGGCCGCATCTGGATGGATCGCCACGAGCATCACGCCGTTGACGAGGGCGAGTCCGGCGATGACCCACATGCCGAGCCGGGCCGCCTTCACCACGCGACGCCGCTGGACTGCGCGAACTCGGCGGCTCGCGGCCACCGCAACGTAATCGCTGCGGCTCCGTGACCGAGATGAGCGGGTATCCGATGCGACGGAATTCCGCTCCGCCGCGGTCGTCCGTCAGGAGTCCATGGAGGTCGTCTCGAGCGCTCATGGCCAACGAGCATGGGCGCGCGTCGCGGTTATCGGTGGCACCCGAAGGTCAGCGGGCAAAACGCACGATCCGTTCGCCCTGTGGATCACGGCACCGTGATGGACGTAAGGTCGCTCGGCATGCTCCAGGAGTGCAGAGCCCGCCTGTAGTTGGCGCGCTCGAATGCCGACGGATCGGCGATGGCAGCCTGGCTTGCGTTTTCCCGCAGTTGCGTCACCGAGTCATATTCGTGGTCCGCCATCCACTCGCGCAGCTCCCCTTCGACGACCCGGATGTGCTCGGGGCCGTTGCGCAGGAGGGCCGAGGTCATCATCGCGACGTCGGCGCCGACCATGAGCGCCTTGAGGGCGTCCATCCCCGAGTGGATCCCCGATGTGGCCGCCAACGCGACGCCTGGTCCGAGCTGGGGGCGCAGGATGGCGATCCAGCGCAGGGGAAGACGGAGCCCCCATGGCTGGCTCAGCTCCACCCGATTGACGACGTCGAGCGTGTCCAGGTCGAGGTCCGGCTGGTAGAAGCGATTGAAGAGCACGAGCCCATCGGCGCCGGCCTCGACAGCACGGCTGGCGAAGTGGGCGACCGAGCTATAGAACGGGCTCAGCTTGACCGCGAGCGGGATCGTGACCGCCGCGCGGACCGCAGCGATGAGATCCAGGTCGGCTGTCTCGATGTCGGCGCCGCTCGTGCCCGGGTCCGCGGCCACCCGGTAGACATTGAGCTCCAGCGCATCGGCCCCCGCTTCCTGCATCTGGTTGGCGTTGTGGATCCAGCCCCCGGCCGACGTGGCATTGAGGCTGGCGACGCTCCACACAGTCAGGCGAGCTCCTCCTCGTCGGGCCGGCCAAAGCGCATCACGAACCGAACGAACAGGGCAGCACCGGTGAGTCCGACGAGGACGATGCTGATGATGTCGCTGACCCCACAGCCGGTCCGGCTCATCGCGGCCGCACTGGCGCTCGACGAGCTCGCCGGCCGTGACGAGGCGCGGCATGCGCCGGTACTCCGGGCACCCGGACAGCCCCGTGATCCCGGCCCGCGTCATGAGCATCTCGACCGCGCAGTGCCCGACGACGAGCAAATGACCGAGGATGAGCTCGACGTGCACGCGCCGGGCCGCATAGGTGCCGCGGCTGTCGAGGCGGACCTGGCGGATGATCTCGGACAGGTAGGTGTGGCGCAGGACCCTGGCCGACGGCGGGCGGTTGCGCCGGGCGTAGAAGCCCGAGGCGGATACCGCGAGCGCCCGGCAGGCGAGCTCGATCGAGAGGCCTTCCGGCGATCACGGCGATCGCCGCGAACCTGCTTTTGGGTCGCTGCGCCCGGTCAGCAACTCGGTCGCCCAACGATGAACCTCGAGCTCCGCTTCGAGTCCCCGATCTTCGCCGCTTGGCGGCCGCGAGCTCCGCGCGCTCGACCGACATCATTTCCGGGACAAGTCCGCGATCGATCCGTTCCTGCCGGTGCCAGGTGTAGATCGTCTGCTCGCTGACGCCCAGGTCGCGCGACAGGTCGACGACCCTGCGGCCCGCGCCGAGCAGGTCGACGACCCTGCGGCCCGCGCCGAGCAGGTCGAGCGCGCGACGGCGGACCTCGGCCGGATAGACCCGCTTTCCCATGGCTGCCTCTTATCGGGACGGCAGCATCACAGTCCAGTGCTTCGACTCCACCGAACTCAGGGCAGACCTGACGCTCGCCTCATCGGCCATCCAGCCGGCGACGGTCTCGATCCCCATGCCGGGTCCGCCCGCCGGTCGCTGCCGTGTCCCCATGGGGTGGCGGGGACGTCCGCCTGTTGCAGTCCTCTAGCCGAGGGCGGTCGCTATCATCGATACGTCCCCACGTGGAATCGAGCGCAGTGGTCAGGCCGTGCGCTGAGAGCGGAAGATGAGATCGAACCAGCCCCTTCGAGACCCACCCGGTCGCATTCGCGCGCGAG
>JBBQVJ010000111.1:0-7388 GCA_038211705.1 Candidatus Limnocylindrales bacterium
TCGCCCCTACGCGGTCATCGACCTGCCATTCCGCGGCGAGCGCGCCGGCGGGTTGCCACTCCAGCTCGTCGAGCACGCCATCGAGTCGTTCGCCCGGACCGCCGGCGCCACGATCCACCTGACCGGCAGCGGCCGCAACGACCACCATCTAGCCGAGGCGGCGTTCAAGGCCCTCGGCCGCGCGCTCCGCGTCGCCTGCGAGATCGACCCACGCCGCGAGGGCGTCGCCTCGACGAAGGGCGCGCTCGGATGACGAGGCGGCCACGGGTCGCGGTCGTCGATCACGGCGCCGGCAACCTCGTCAGCATCGAACAGGCGCTGACGACGGTCGGTGCGGATGTCGTGCTGATCCGTGACGCCACCGCGCTGCATGGCGCCGACGCCCTGGTCGTCCCCGGCGTCGGGGCCGCGGAACCTGCCATGGCCCGTCTCGGATCGCGCGGCCTCACCGACCCGATCCGCGCGTGGCTCGCCGCCGATCGCCCGTTCCTCGGGGTCTGCCTCGGGCTGCAGCTCCTGTTCGATGGCAGCGACGAGGACGGGGCGACCACCCTCGGTGTGATGCCCGGCCGGACGGTCCGGCTCGACCACGCCCCGACGCTCCCCCACATCGGCTGGAACCAGGTGGAACGGACGCGGCCGCACCCGCTCTTCGACGGGATCGAGGACGGCGCCGATTTCTACTTCGTCCACTCCTACGCGGGTGTCCCGGACGGCGTCGCCGGCGATCTCGTCCTGGCGACGACCGAACACGGATCGACCTTCACCTCGGCCGTCGCCCGCGGCGCGATGCTGGGCGTCCAGTTCCACCCGGAGCGAAGCGGCCGCGACGGCCTCCGGCTGCTCACCAACTTCGTCGACCTCGTCCGGGCTGCCTGATGCTCTGCCGGCGCGTGATCCCGTGTCTCGACGTCGCCGATGGTCGGGTGGTCAAGGGCACCCGGTTCGTCGATCTCGTCGATGCGGGCGACCCGCCCGAGCTCGCCGAGCGCTACGCGGCCGAGGGCGCCGACGAGATCGTCTTCCTCGACATCACCGCGGCGCCCGAACGCCGCGGCCCCCTCCTCGACATCGTCGAGCGAACGGCCCGCCGGGCCTTCATCCCGCTGACGGTCGGTGGTGGCGTGCGCACGGTCTCGGAGATGCGCGATGTCCTGCGGGCCGGCGCCGACAAGGTCTCGCTCAACACCGCAGCCGTCGCCGACCCCACACTCATCAGCCGGTGCGCGGCGAGGTTCGGGCGCCAGGCCGTCGTCGTGGCGATCGACGCTCGGGCCGTGCCAGGCGACCGTCCCGGCACCTGGGAGGTCATGGTCAAAGGTGGCCGTGAGCCGACCGGCCTCGATGCATCGGCCTGGGCGATGCGCGCGGTCGACCTCGGCGCCGGCGAGCTGCTCGTGACCTCGATCGACCGCGATGGTACGGGCGCCGGGTTCGACACCGACCTGCTCCGGGCGATCACGTCGAATGTCCACGTGCCGGTCATCGCCTCGGGCGGCGCCGCCGGCCCGACCGATTTCGTGGCCGCGGTCCGTGACGGCGGCGCCGATGCCGTCCTGGCCGCCTCGATCTTCCACCACCGGATCCATGCCATCGCCGACGTCAAGCTCGCCATGGCCTCGGCGGGGCTCCGGGTGCGGCTCGTCCCGGCGGCCGTCGCGTGACGCCGCCGTTCGACCCGGCTGCCGTCCGCTTCGACGACGGCGGGCTCGCCACGGCCGTCGTCCAGGACGCCGCGGACGGCCGTGTCCTGATGGTCGGCCGCATGGACGCTGAGGCCTTGGCAGCCACACTCGCGACGGGCGAGGTGCATTTCCACTCCCGATCGCGCGACCGACTGTGGCGCAAGGGTGAGACCAGCGGGCACGTGCTCCGGCTCGTGGATCTCGCCATCGACTGCGACGGCGATGCGCTGCTGGCCAGCGTCGACCCGGCCGGCCCGACCTGCCACCGGGGCACGCGGAGCTGCTTCGACGCCAAGGAGGGCGAGGCGTCGGCCGAAGGCGCGTTGACGTCCGCGGAGGCGACGTTCGCGCCCGCCGGGGCGACGCACCAGGGGTTCGCCTGGCTCGAGATCCTCTGGACCACGATCGCATCGCGGGCCATCGAGCGTCCGGCCGGTTCCTACACGACGTCACTCCTCGAGGGCGGCGTGGACAGCGTCGGCCGCAAGGTGACCGAGGAGGCGACCGAGACGCTGCTGGCGGCCAAGGACGACGCGACCGCCGAGCTGATCGAGGCAGATCGGAACGTCACGCGCGATGCGCTTGCCGGTGAGGCGGCCGACCTGCTCTTCCACACCCTCGTGCTCCTGGCCGAGCGCGGCCTGCCACCTTCCGACGTCATCGAGGTCCTGCGCGACCGGCACCGCTGAGCCCGACGCGACGAACTCGCGGTGACCGCGGGCTATCCCCTCCGGCGCCCGATCTCGCGCCGCCGCTTGCCGATCCGGACATCGAGCCACTCCCCGGCGACCGGCTGCGGAACGGTGGCGGGGTCGCTCAGCCGCTGCCCGTTGATCGTCACGCCGCCGCCGGCGATCGTCCGCCGGGCCTCGCCCTTCGAGGGGAACAACCCGGCGTCGGCGAGCAGGACGGCTGCTCCGGCGTCGAGCAGACCCGGATCGAACTCGAACCCGCCCGCCGACTCGAAGAGCGCGCGAAGGACCGCCGGGTCGTCGATCGCGTCGTTCGAGAACTTGGCCTCGGAATCGGCGACCGCCCGGGCCGCAGCCTCGGCGCCGTGGGTGCGGGTCGTGATGTCGAGCGCCAGCTCGCGTTGCGCCGTGCGCGCCTCGGGCGCCCGGAGCGTCTCCGCCTCGAGCGCCCCGATCCGCTCGCGCGGGAAATCGGTGAACCAGCGCAGATACGTGCCGATATCCCGGTCGTCGATGTTCCGCCAGTACTGGTAGAACGCGAAGGGCGAGGTCCGCTTCGGGTCGAGCCAGACCGAATCACCCGTCTCGCTCTTGCCGAATTTCGTGCCGGATGGCGAGAGCAGCAGCTTGTAGGCGAGGCCATGCGCCGGCTCGGCGCCATCGCCGCCGGTCCCACCACCGCCGGTCTCGTCGGCCGTCGCGCCGTCGACCTCCCCGGCGCCCGTCGTCCGCCGGATGAGCTCGAGACCGGCCGTGATGTTGCCCCACTGGTCCGCGCCGCCCATCTGGAGCTCAACACCCATCGTCCGATGCAGATGCGCGAAATCGTAGGCCTGGAGCAGCATGTAGCTGAACTCGGTGAACGACAGGCCGCGCTCGAGCCGGACCTGGACCGAGTCCTTGGCCAGCATGTACGGGATCGTGAAGTGCTTGCCGGTGTCGCGCAGGAAGTCGATCAGCGACAGCTCACCGAGCCAATCGAGGTTGTTGACCATGACCGCGCCCTGGCTGCCGGGCGTGAAATCGAGGAACCGCTCGAGCTGGCCGCGGATCCCGGCGACATTGGCCTCGAGCGTCTCGCGGTCGAGCAGGTTGCGCTCCGACGACCGGCCCGACGGGTCGCCGATCATCCCCGTCCCGCCACCGACGACGGCAACCGGCCGGCCCCCGAAGCGCTGGAGCCGGAGAAGGCCGAAGATGGGCACCAGGTGGCCCACATGGAGCGAGTCGGCCGACGGGTCGAACCCGATATAGCCGGCGATGGGCCGGCCGGTCGCCAAGCGGGCCGGCAGCCCGGGCGTCGTCTCGTGGAGGATGCCCCGCCAAGCGAGCTCGTCGAGCAGCCCGCCGTCACCCGATGTTGCGGGCCTCTCGGGCTTCTCAGACTCCGTCGCCTCCGTCACAGGCAGACGGATCGAGCCGTCTCGACCAACCGGGGGGCCAGCTTCCGTCCCGTTCACGCCTCCTATGCTATCGTGCGGCCACTCATGCAGACCACTCTCGCGCGGCGCCAGCGCCACCGTCGGGCGCTTCAGGGCCGACCGCGAGGACGCACAGGATCGATCGCCGGTCGGATCCTGCTCGTCGTCCTCACCGTGCTGCTCCTCACCACCGGGCTCCTGGCGACCACCGGTGCGCTCTTCACCGTGGGCGCCTACAACCACTACGCGGCCGGGCTCCCCGACCCGGTCGACGCGCTGACCAACATCCCGTTCGAGCAGCAGACGGTCATCTTCGACCGGACCGGCAAGATCGAGCTGGCCCGCCTCGGCGACCTCAAGCGCGAGATCGTCATCTACGACCAGCTGCCGGGCGAGATCATCGACGCGACGACGGCGATCGAGGACAAGGACTTCTGGAGCAACCCGGGGTTCGATCCGGCGGGCATCGTCTCGGCCGGTCTCGATACCGTCTCGGGCAAACCACGTGGCGCCTCGACCATCACCCAGCAGCTCGTGCGCGCCCGGCTCCTCCCGCCCGAGGCGTTCGACGGCTCGACCTACGAGCGCAAGGTGCGCGAGATCATCCAGTCGATCCGCCTGACCCAGGCCTACCCCGGCGAGGAAGGCAAGAAGCAGATCATCACCGCCTATCTCAACCAGAACTTCTACGGCAACCAGAGCTACGGCGTGAAGGCGGCAGCCAAGAGCTACTTCGGGAAGTCGTTGGCCGACCTGACCCTCGCCCAGGACGCGATCCTGGCCTCCATCCCGCAGTCGCCGACCAAGTTCGACCTGATGCGCAACGCCAACGAGGTGTGCAACGAGAACGTCGCCGAGGGCGAGGAGTGCACCGACTTCACGCTCGTCGTCCCGCCCGAGGCCGAGATCGTCCAGCGGCGCAACAAGGTCCTCGACCTGATGGAGACGCGCAGCACGCTGACCGGCGACAAGCACACCCCGGCCGAGTACGAGGCGGCCAAGGATGAGCCGGTCATCCTCCAGCCGCAGGTCTCCGCGCAATGGAAGGCCCCGCACTTCGTGTGGCAGGTGCGCCGGGCGCTCGGCGCGACCTACTGCCCCGACACCCCGAGCGATTGCCCCAAGGTCGACACCGCGGGCTTCAAGGTCATCACCACGCTCGACATGAAGATGCAGAAGACGGCCGAGAAATGGGTCTACGTCGCCGCTCGAGCGCCACACTCCAAAAACCCCGGAGCGATCCTGACCAGCCGCAAGATCCCGCGCGCGGCTCGCTCCTGGATCCTCGGTCTGCGCGGGCACAACATCAACAACGCCGCGGCCGCCGTCGAGGACTACCGGACTGGGGAGATCCTGGCCTACGTCGGGTCGGCCAGCTACACGTCCAAGGGCAACAAGAAGTTCCAGCCCCAGTTCGACGTGCTGGCCGATGGCTGGCGCCAGCCGGGTTCGTCGATCAAGCCGGTCGATTACCTGATCGGCGTCGACGACAAGACACTGACCGCGGCGACGATGCTGATGGACGTCACCACCAACTTCGGTGGCGGCTTCATCCCGACCCAGGCCGATCACCTCGAGCGCGGGCCGGTCCGGCTCCGTTCAGCGCTTCAGTTCTCGCTCAATATCCCGGCCATCAAGGCCACCATCATGAGCGGCCTCGACCATGTCTACGATCGGACCAAGGACTTCGGTCTCAGCTACCCGAAGACCGCACTGCCGGTCCTCTCGATGGGCATCGGCACGCTGGAGGTCCATCCCGTAGACCTGCTCGGCGCGTACGGCACGATCGCCAACAATGGCGTCCGGATGCCGCGCCGGGTCATCAGCACGATCCTCGACTCGGATGGCGCGACGACCATCTGGCCGACCCCCAAGGACACACCGAAGGGGAGCAAGGTCACCAGCGCGGGGGCGGCCTACATCGTCACCGACATCCTGTCCGGTAACACCGACAAGAGGATCAACCCGTTCTGGGGCAAGTGGGCGATCTACGACGGCGGGACGCGCCGGCCGGCCGCCTACAAGACGGGCACCACGAGCGACAATCGCGACGTGGCGGCCTACGGCTACGTGGCTCCGCCGGCCGACAAGAAGGCGCCCGCCATCGCGGTCGGCGTCTGGATGGGCAACAGCGACAACAGTCCCAACGACGGCAAGCTCTCGCTCGATACCTCCGCGCCCCTCTGGTCGGCGATCATGACCGAGGTCACCAAGGGCTCGAAGATCGCCCAGTTCAAGCCGCCGAGCGGACTCAAGACCGCCACCGTCGACGCATACACCGGACTCAAACCCGGCCCATACACCACCAAGACGGTCAAGGAGCTGTTCCTGCCGGGCACCGTGCCGACCGACAAGGAGACCTTCCGCACCGCGGCCACGATCGATGGCGCGAGCGGGCTGTTGTGGCAGGACGGCTGCCAGGGACCCAAGGTCACCCGTGGCTTCTTCAATCTGTCCGAGGTCGAGACCAACTTCCCGGCCTGGCAGAAGGCGAACCTCAATTGGGGCTCACGCGCGGCCCGGGGTTCGGGCGTCGGTGGTGGCCCGAAGGGCACCCGCACGTCGTACTTCTACACGAACTCGTTCGCACCGTTCGGCCATACTTGGGGCGCCAGGTTCATGCCCCGACAGCTGTGCCCGCTGTACACCCCGCCCCCGCCGTGCAACCCGTTCGGACCGAGTCCGGATCCGGCCCAGCCGCCACCGACGTGCGTCCCGCTGCCGACCAACCCGGGTGGCGGCGGCGGCTTCCCGACGCCCAAGCCGAAGCCGACCAAGCGCTGATCAGAACTCGACGATCGTCGCCCCGTCGCCGCCCTCGCCGCGCTGACCGGGTCGCATCGACTTCACCAGCGGATGGCTGGCCGCCATCGTTCGCACCGCGTCGCGCACGGCGCCCGTCCCCATCCCGTGGATGATCAGGACCTTGTCGAGGCCGGCTAGACCGGCATCGTCGAGATAGCGGTTGAGCGCCTCGAGCGCCTCCTCGACCCGGGCGCCGCGCAGGTCCAGCGATGAGGCGACTGATCGGGCGCGCGCCTGCCGGATCTCGGAGGCGTTCGACGTGGGGCCGGGCCCATTGCCGCCTCGATCCGGGGGTTCGTCACCGACCGAGGGGATGAGGTCGCGGACGTCGACCGAGACCCGCATGCCGCCGGCTTCGAGGGTGGCCCGCTTGCCACCGCGCTCGAGCGCCGCGATCCGACCCTCCCAGCCCCCCGACAGGCTCCGAGCGCGTTCACCAAGACGCCAACGGCGTTCGACGACGGTCTGTGCCACCGACGTCGCGTCATCCCCCTCGGGCAGGCGCGCGAGCTCGCCCTCGGCGCGGGCGAGGACCTCATCGAGGACCGGTGCGGTGACGGTCTCGCGTTCGAGCGCCTCGCGGCTGGTCCGGACCTCGGTGCGCAGGTCGGCGACGATCCGTTCCGCCTCGGCGCGGGCCGCCCGGACGGCATCGTCGCGCTCCTCGCGCGCCCGTCGCCGCTCCTCCTGGGCGATGCGCAGGGCCTCGGTCGCGCGCAGCTCGGCGGCCCGCGCGCGGTCGAGCGCCTCGCTGGTCTCGCCCTCGGTCGCCTTGATCGAAGCCA
>JBBQVJ010000112.1:0-7358 GCA_038211705.1 Candidatus Limnocylindrales bacterium
ATGGTCGTCGACCAGCTTTTCGCCCGCGACTCGATCGCCCGCTGGATCGAAGCCGGAGAGCCGTCCGGGGCACCGGAGGTCGCGCTAGCCCGGATGGGCTGAATCATCCGGGACGGATCAGCCTATGCCCCGGCCGTCCACGGGCGCATGCGTCGGCCCACCCTTGCACGGTAGGCGCAAGATGGCGCCATACGCGGCCGGCGTCTATCGGCTACTGGGGGCCAAGCGTGGCTGTTGGTCGGCCCGCAGCTGGAGGTTCGTGTGCGACAGATCCGAAGGGCGCTTCTGGCGTCGATCCTGGTCATCCTTGTCGCTGCGCCGGTCGTAAGCGCCGCGGGTCCGGCCACGCGGGGGTTCCTGCCCCCGAAGGCGCATCCTCGGGGCCATTCGATGACGGAGCTGGCACAGGCCTGGAACGTGTGGGCATTTGGCACCGGCGCCAACAACCCCCTGGTCGCCGTTCGATGCGAGCAGAGCCCGATCGATCCGAAGATCTGGTTCCTCCCCGTGTCCCTCGGCGGCGAGTACCAGACGACCTGCGATGTGCCTCAGGGCGCGTTCCTGATGATGAATCCTGGCGGCTCTGAATGCTCGAACGTGGAGCCAGAACCCTTCTATGGCGCGGACGCAGCGGACCTGCTCGCCTGCGTAAACGAGACGTTCCCGCTGCTGACCTATGTCGAGGTGACCTTCAACGGGGAGACAGTCACCAACCTGGGCGCCTACGTCGTAACGACGCCGGTGACGAACCTGCCCGCGAATAACCTGCTCAGCGACGATCCGGCCCTGTCGCGAGACAAGGGCTACTTCATGGTCGTCAGTCCGCTCTCCCGCGGGACCCACATCCTGCGCGCTTACGACGAGTTCGAGTCGTTCGAGTTCCAGGCGGGCATCACTTACACGATCAACGTCCACTGACTGACTTCTTCGCCGAACTACTCGAGCCACGCGACATAAACGTTCAGTTCCCACCGAGCGGAGTCCGGGGGAGGCGATTGGTGCGGTCGCCCGATCGACGCCGGGTATCGGATGAAACCTACGGCGACTTTCCCGTGATTCGGCTCCGCGCGGTCGAGTGAGGTGTCGGCATCGGTCTACTCGGGCGCGTTCAAACCGTCGCCGATCCTAGCAGTGGTGGTTTCGTCCTCGATGCCCGCGTAGAAGCGGCGCAGCACCTCGGCGAACACCGCCTCGTCGGGCGCTGCTCGATGGAACAGGGTCATACACGAGCGAAGCTTCACGGCGTCGATCGAACCCAGGATCCCCTCAGCCGTGCGGTCGTCATTCGCGAGAACGGCCTCCGCACACGCACGAAGACGGGCGCCAAGCACCGGGTGAGCCAAGTACGCCCGGGCTTGTTCGAGGCCGGCGATGGCGTAGGTCCGCGATGTCGAGCTCTGCCCGAGACCGGCCAGCTGCGGAAAGACGAACCACATCCAATGCCCGGTCTTGTGTCCGCGACCGAGTTCCGCGATCGCGTCCCCGTAGACCGGAGCCTGCGCGGTCAGGAATCGTTCAAGGTCATGTGGCATTCACGATTTGCCCTGATCGGTCCCGGCGACCGGAAGTCCAGTGAGCGGATCGATCATCGGGGTGTCGCCCCACGGAAACCGGTCAAGCGCCTCGTAGTGGGTGATCACCAGGTCGGCGATGAGCTCCTCCGTTCCGGGCAACAGACGTGGCTCCTTCAGGCGGCCGCCCGTCCAGTCCCAGACGTGCCCGGGTGTGTCCCACTCCTCGAACAGAACGACCTCCTCGCCGAATTGCTCGTCGAGGCGCCGCGCCAGCTTCGCGTACACGAGCCCGGGTTGCGTGCGCAGCTCCTCGAGCTGGGCGCGGAGCAGCTCGTTGAACCTGCCCGCGTTCGCCTGCGGGACCCGAGCGGTCAGCACCCGGACGATCATCGTCGACGCTCCATTTCGATTCGCACGGCGCCGTCAGGAACCGGTCCCCGGACAGGGCACCTCCGCTCTCCGTCGCGAAGGATGACAGGTGGCACTAGGGACGCCGGGCGACAAACGCTTCCGATTCTGTCGCGAGCGCGAGCCAGGCTTCGTCGTCGGACGCTTCCTCGACCGAAAGCCACTCCTTCATGAGCCGCCCGTGGCCGGGGTCGAATCGCGTCCCGACGCCCTCGGCGATCAGGGCATTCACGCGAGGAGCCGCGAGCTTGACCACGAGCACCCCGTTGACGAGCATCGCGAAGATCTTGCCGTTGGTCTTGAGCGAGGTCGCACCAAAGGCCCGTTGCGGGCCTGCGGCGCCGCCTCCGTAGGTCGTGTCCGGACGACCCAGCATCGTTGCCACGAGGGCCTCGAACCGATCCTGACCATCCCTGGCCACGGCGCCGCTACCCCGCCACGACCCGGTCTGTGAAATCGCCCGAGGCTGGGTCCTTGAGGATCAGCTTGTGGCGGCCATCGGGCAGGATCTCGCGCTTGATGACGACCTGGCCCTCGTAGGTCTCGGGCGTCGAGGCGATCCGGGCGGTGGTGCCGCCGCGCCACTCCAGGTCGATGGGTTCCCAGGCGTGCGCCTTGGCCGACCGATACGCGGCGTCCATGATCGCGTTGACGACATAGCCGTCGTAGAACGTCTCCTGCGGCGCGCGGCCCTCGTCGATCGCCCGGAACATGTCACTGAACATGTCCACGTAGCCGAGCTCCGAGACCTCATCGCCGACGGGGAACAGCCAGCCGCTCGAGCTCTCGGCCTTTTCGGCGACATACCCGCCGCCCGAGCCCGGTGCGCTGAACATCTCGAACCCTGTCCGCAGGAAATGGTTGAGCCAGATCGTGCCCTGCGTGCCGGCCACTTCGTCGCGCAAGTCCATCCCGCCACGGAACGTCCAGCTGACCTCGAACTGCCCGATAGCGCCCGACTCGAACCGGATCAGCGCCACCGCGTTGTCCTCGTCGGCGATCGGATGCACCAGCGTATCCGTGTGGCACAGGATCTCGACTGGGCGGTTCCCCTTGCCCACGAAGTTGCGGATGATCTCGATGCAGTGGCAGCCGAGGTCGATGATGGCGCCGCCGCCGGTCAGCCGCCCGTCCCAGAACCAGGCCGAATGTGGCCCCGGATGCGTCTCGCGCGAGCGGACCCAGGTCACGTCACCGATCGCCCCGGCCGCCGCGGAAGCGATCGCCTTGAGCGTCTTGGGCGTGTAACACAGGTCCTCGAGATAGCCACCAAAGACGCCGGCCGACTCGACGACCTCGAGCATCCGGCGCGCCTCCTCTGCCGTCCGCCCGAGTGGCTTGGTGCAGAGCACCGCCTTGCCGGCCGCCGCCGCCAGCTCGATGGCCTCCTCGTGGAGGAAGTTGGGCAGCGCGACGATGACGACGTTCGTCTCGGGATGGTTGACCGCGGCGGCCAGGTCGGTCGTGGATTCGGGGATGCCCCAGCGCTCGCGGAAGGCGTCGCCACGCTCGGCGCTGCGCGAATAGACGACGCGGACCCGATCGCGGCCGCGCTGACCGTGGAGCGTGTTCGTGTAGAAGTCCCCGATCAGCCCGGTCCCGAGCAACGTGATGCTGTGCGCCTTCACCGGGTTGGCCTCCTTCGGATCGACGGGTCAGTTGTCGGACGACCGGCGGAAGATACGCGAGGCGTGAAACGCAGCCTGTATCGTGTCTCGGGAGAGGAGGGCGAGATGTTGCGAGTTTGGGCCGCCGGCCTGGTCATCGTATCGGTCATGACGGCCGCATGCGCGAACACCGCCACCACCACGCCGATCCCATCAGAAGCGCCGTCGGCTCGTGCCTCGACGATCTCGTCCACACCGGCCGCCATCCCAACCTCGACCCGAACGGCCGTTGCAATGACTGTCGGCGGGATCGCGGTCAACGTCAGCTGCGAGGGCGAAGCAGCCGGCCGGCCGACGATCGTGCTGATGCACGGCAATGGGGCCGGTGGCCAACAGCAATTCCGCCTTGTTGAACCGGATCTGGCAAAGCTGTCACGCGTTTGCGAGTACAGCCGACCCGGCACGGACCGTACGCCGGCTCCGGCGGATCTGCCGCGACCAGTCACCGAGGTCGTCGCCGAAGCGCATGAGATCCTCGACCAGGCTGGGATCGGGTCCCCGGTCTTCCTGCTCGGCTCGTCCGAAGGCGGCGTGATCGCGTTCATGTACGCGCAGGCCTATCCGAGCGAGGTCGCCGGGTTCGTGTCCATCAATCCGAATCCACCGTACGAACAATGGATCGCCGATGTCAGCAAGGTGGAGACCCCTGACGAGGTCGCGACTCTCGAGGAGCCGGATTATCGTGGGGAGAACCCGGAGCGGATCGACAACCGGCCGAACTCGTCGATGCTGACGGTCCCACTGCCGGACTCGATCCCGTACGCGATGATGTTCGACGACGATTGCGGCGGCGCCAGCGCGTTCTGCGCCAAGGTGTTCAAGCCCCTCCGGGCCATCACCGAGCGTCTCGCCAAGGTCGGCCCTGGCGGCCGGTTCGTCGCTGTCCCCGGTGCGGGCCATAACATCGAGCGGTCGAACCCTCGCGAGGTCAATCGCGTGGTCGCTGAGGTCTGGGCAGAAGCGACGCCATGACGAGCGCGATCGACCCCGCTTCGGTCAGCCTGGCACCGCGAACGCGAACGCCCGCGCGGGGTTGTCGACGAAGAGTCGGTGGCGGATGGCCGCATCGATGCTGGCGGCTTCGAGCAGCGCAGTGAACCCATCGAGCAGCCACGTCAACCCCGGCGAGCCGCCAAAGACGCCGTAGTAGCGGCGCTTGGCGGCGTCCATGCCGAGCACGATCTGACCGGCCAGGCCGTCCGCAGACATCCATTCGATGAGCTGGACCGTGCCATTGGGCGCATCGCCCCAGCGGAACGACTGGTCGTATTCGGCGAACGCCCCCGTCCCGAGTAGCTCGCGGTGAAGGCCACGGTCGACGGCCTTGTCGACATGGCTGAGCGCCACGTGCGAGGGGTCGACCCCGAGGTCGGCCAGCGCCTGGACCTGCACGAGCGCGCCCGTCCCGCGCTCGCAGTGGGTGAGGATCGGCGCGCCGGTGCGGTGGTGCGCGGCGGCGGCGGCGGCGAAGACCCGGCGGTCGCGATCGGAGAGGCCCTCGGCGCTGCCGGCGATCTTGATGACGCCGGCCCGATGCTCGGTCCGCCGGACGACCGGGCCCGAGTAGTCGTTGGCGTCGATGCCGTCGGTGATGTCGAGCGCGAAGAGCTCGGCCATCGCCTCGTCGCTGACCCGATGGCTCCAATGGGCCGGGCCGTAGTAGCGGTCGTGATGGAGCCCGGTCGGGCCGACGACGTGGACGCCCGTGCGTCGCGAGATGTCCGCCAGCTTCCCGGCGTTCCGGCCCGCGTCGCAGGGCATGGCATCGATGACCGTCCGGAGCCCGAGCCCGGCGGCCGCGGCGACCTCGCGAGCCATCGCCTCGACATCGCCGAGATCGAACTCCGGCTCCATGAGGACCGGCCGGCCGCCATCGATGACCAGATGCTCGTGGGCGTAGGTGACGCCCATGTCTGCAGGGACGATATCGCCGAGGACGGTCCGGACGAACGTCACGGGACGGGGACGCCTGCATCGGCGAGATCGACGATGGCGCCCGCTGCGCGAAGGCGGTCACGCAGTCCGGCGACGTCGAGATCGCGAGGGTCGCGCGCACCCGCGACCGCCATGGCCGCTGCGGTCCCGGCCGCCTGACCCATCGCCATGCATTGCGCCATCGAGCGCACCGAGGCGTGGGCGTCGTGGGTCGCCGAGAAGCAGCGACCGGCGACCAGCACGTTGATAGCGTCGCGGACGACCAGCGACCGATACGGGATGCCGACCGCGGCACCGTCCGGCAGGTACTGCCAGACCGTGTCGGCCCCGCCGTGATGGTCCTCGATCGGCGCGCCGCACAGGCCGATCGCGTCGTCGAACGCACGGCCGGCCAGGACGTCGTCGCGGGTCAGCCGGTAGTCGCCGAAGACCCGCCGGGTCTCGCGGACGCCGATGCCCGTCCCGAGCGCCACGAGCGAGGCACGTTCATACCCCGGCACCCGATCGACGAGGAACCGGACGTACTCGAGCACCTGGCGACGGCCGGCGATCTCCGCCTCGGTCAGGAACCATGGGTCGGTGGCGTTGACGATCCGCCCGTCGGGGTCGCGCCGGAACGAGTCGAGCCGGGTCATGATCGTGGCCGTCATCCCATCGACCGGGGTGATGTGGTCGCTGCCCTCGCGGCGGGGCAGGTCGTAGTCGCCGCTCTCGGCGGCCTCGGCCATCAGGGCGTGGAATGCGGCCTTCGAGACCGCCCGGCGGCGCTCGAGGTCGACGTTGACCATCCGGAACGTGGTCGTCAGGGTCTGCGCCGGGTCGGTCTCGCCGGCCGTCTCGAAGCCAAAGCCGGCAAACGCGGACAGGTCGGCGTCGCCCGACGCATCGACGAAGACCGTCGCGCGCACCCGACCCAGACCAGCCCGCGTCGCAACCAGGACCGACTCGACGCGGCCATCGCGAACCTCGGCGCCCTGGAGCATGGCGTGGAGCAGGACCCGGGCGCCGGCCGCGGTCACCAAACGCTCCCACGCGACCTTGAGATGCTCGGCGAGATAGGTCACGCCGGTCCCGGCGCCGTACGTGTTCGGGCGTTCCACGACCGGGCCCAGGCATCGCAGCGCCGCCACCACGTCGTCTCCGATCCCGCCGACGACCTTGCGGGCCTGCGATCCGGGCGTGTAGAAGCCATAGAACGTGTCGAGGACGGCCGTGCTCGTGCCGCCCAGGAACGGCAACCGGTCGATGAGCAGTACCGAGGCGCCGCCCCGCGCCGCCACGATGGCCGCGCTCGAACCGGCCGAGCCCGCCCCCACGACGCAGACATCGACCGAGGCCAGATCCGCCACCGCGAGCGTCATGTTCCCGACTCCGGCGATAGCGAGACGACCGACCAGCCGCCATCGACCTTGAGCACCTGTCCGGTGACCGCCCGCGACTCATCCGACAGGAAGTAGACCGCCGCATGAGCGACCTCGTCGGGGTCCATCATCTCGCCGGCCAGCGGCTGCTTGCGCGCGGCGTAGGCGCGGATCGCCGGGTCGTTCGAGGCGCGGGTCGCCATCGGCGTATCGGTCAACGATGGGGCGACGACGTTTACCCGGATCCGGTCGTTGACATACGTGGCGGCCATCGCGGTCATCAGGGCGGTCGTGGCGCCCTTGGCGGCGGCGTAGGCATGCGTCGCGAACAGCTCGGGCGACGGATCGGTCGAGGTCACGCTGCCCATCAGCAGGATCGAGCCGCGCGTACCTGAGTCGTTCGGTGGTTGGGCGAGCATCTGGCGGACGACCGCCCGGCAGGTCATCGCCTGGCTGCGCAGGTTGAGCTCGAG
>JBBQVJ010000113.1:0-7300 GCA_038211705.1 Candidatus Limnocylindrales bacterium
CGCGGCCGGCGCGACCGGTCTCGCGCGCGAGCAGGACGACGGCTGCCATGAGTGCCGCCCGGACGACCGACGCCGAGGCCCCGGCGAAGGCCACGTAGGCCACGATGGCGAGGATCGTCACCACCGACCGCCGGCGTCGCCCCAGTCGTCCGGTCATCGCGGCGATGGCGGCCGCCACGATCGCGATGTTCCAGCCCGAGATCGCGACCACGTGACTCACCCCGGCGGTCGTGAATGCCGCCGCCAGATCGCGATCGACCCGCTCGCGCAGACCGATGAGGATCCCGGCGGCCAGGCCGGCCTCGGGCTCGGGGAGGACGCGGGTCAAGGCCTCCGCGGCGCCGCGTCGCAGCAGCTCGAGGCGGCGTCCAAGGCCGTCCGGCGGCGGCTCGACTTCGAGGGCCCGCGAGGTCAGCGTCCCGACGGCGCCGATCCGCCGCAGGTACTGGCCATACGGCGAGTCGGGTCGCTCCCGGATCGACCCGTCCACCGCGACGCCATCGCCCGGGATCAGGAGCGGATAACGCGGCAGCGTCGCGACGATCCGGAACGGCGCGGGGTCGTCCGGCAGCGTGGCGAGCGTCGCGGTCTGCTGGCCGTCACGTGGCGAGCCGACCGCCTCGACGACGAGATGCCACAGGCCGTCCCGATCGGGTGGCACCTCGAGCAGCGCTGGTCCGCCCGGGACGAGCGCGATCCGCAGCGCGATGGCCCCGGCCCCGAGCGCCAGCGGCAGGAGCGATCGCACCCCGAGTCGCGGGCGGACCTCGCCGATGAGCAGGATGGCGGCCAGCGCTAGGGCGATCCCCGCTCCGAGGTGACCGGGGGCGACCTGTCCCGCCGCGACCGCGGCGGCGATGGCCCCGAGCGCCAGGCGGCTGCTCCGGCCCACCTCAGGACACCGTCACGAGATCCTTGAGCTGGGCGAACGTCTTCTCGCCGACGAGCTTGCGCGTCCGCAGGTCCTCGACGGCAGAGAACGGCTGTTCCTCGCGCGACGCGACGATCTTGGCGGCGGTGACCGGCCCGATGCCTGGCAGCGTGTCGAGCTCAGTCTCGGTGGCATGGTTGAGGTCGATCGGCGCGCCGGGCGCTGCGCCTCCGCTCGCCGACCCGCCAGTGGCCGATAGCGGGTTGGGGAGTGCCGCGTCGTCGCGCGCCGGGACGCGAACCTGATCACCGTCGTGCAGCGGCGCAGCCAGGTTGAGCTCACGCCCGGCGCGTCCGGTATCGACCCGCGGTCCGTACCCGCCGGCCGCCGCGACGAGATCGCCGACTCGCGCCCCGTCCGAGAGTCGGAAGACGCCCGGCCGCTCGACCGCGCCGACGATCTCCACGACGACCATTCGGCCGCCGGTCGCCCCGGCGGCCGGGTCCGTGCCCGATTCGCGCGGCCCGCCGCTCTCCACCGGCACCGCCCCTTCGACGCCGACCGTTCCCGCCGGGCCCGACCCGAAGGCCAGGATGAACGCGCCGACCACCAGGACGATCGCGAGACCGCCGGTCAGGAGGGCCGTGCGAGGCAGGCGGACCGCTGCCTCGGACCCCGCCCCGGCCGCGTCCCCGCGGGCCGGTGTCTCGTCCGCCGGGTCCTCGAGGACGCGCCAGGGCGTCGCGCTCGGATCCACGCAATCGACCTCCCCGGCGGGATGGTCGGGTCAGGACGCCGGCATGACGCGACGTCTCGCCACGTTGGGGGCACTTCCGACGCGGCGAGACGTCGGTTTGACTCTACCGATGGCCGCTTATCTGCGGCTTATCGGCGACCCAGGCCCGACGACGACGCCGAACGCCGGGCTCGGCGAAGATACGCGGCGATGTCCCGCATCGGCCGGTCGCTCGTCGCCCACCCGTGGATCGCCTACGCGCTCCTGGCGGCGCTCGCGTTCCCGGTCCTCGAGATGCTGCTCCATGGGGAACGGGCGCTCCAGTACGCCCACGACGTCTTCGATGACGACGTCGCGCGCCTGTTCGTGTTCGCCGCCGACTGGGCGGCGCACGGCCCGGTCCTGTGGGATCCGCACCTGACGTCCGGCAACGCGTGGCTCGCGCAGTCCGCCCTGCCGCCGCTCGCACCCGATGTCCTCTTGAGCTTCGTCGTCCCGCCGTTCCTCGCCTTCGCCGCCAACACGGCGCTGATGACCTTCGTGGCGGGGATGTCGATGCACCTATTCCTGCGCGACTCGCTGCGCCTGCCCGCCATCGCCTGCTTCGCCGGTGGGATCCTCGCCACGCTCGCGTTCTGGCACTACATCTACGGGTTCGCCGCGCTACTCCTGCCCCTCGTGCTGTGGACGACCGATCGCGCGCTCGCGGACACTCGTCGACGGCGCGACATCCTCGCCGCGATCCTCCTCGTGGCGTTCCTGGTCTGGTCCAGCCAGATCCAGATCGTCCTCCTCGACGGTCTGGTCGCGCTGGCGTGGGTCCTCGTCACTCGCAGCGAGGCCCGTTCGATGGTGATCCGGGTCGCGACGCTCGCCGGGATCTGGGGTGTGGGTCTGTGCCTCGCCGCGCCCGTGCTCGCCAGCCAGGTCGTCGCCATCCCGGATTCGCAGCGCGCGATCTGGGACCTGGCGTATCTCTACCCCCTCGGACCGAGTCTCGAGGCGTTCGTGCACCTCTACGGCGGGATCGTGTTCGGGGTCCCGATGACAACCGGGATCGGTGGCACCGCCGACATCTATGGCAGCTTCTTCCTCGGGGCGATCGGGCTGCTACTGCTCGTCATCGGCATCGTGGTCCCGCGACGAACAGCCCGTGAACGCCTCCTCCTGGCCCTCCTGCTGGCCATTCCGGTCATCGATCTACTGGCCATCCTCGCCGTCCCGTTGCAGGAGCACATCCCGATCCTCCGCTCCTTCCAGTTCATCCGGGTGCGGCACCTCATGCCGATCGTGCTCATCGTCAATGCCGCGATCGGTGTCGCGTGGCTCACCGGACCGGATCCGATCGGGCGCGTGGGCCGGCCGCGTCGGATCGCGGCAGGCGTCGGTCTGACGCTGGCCCCACTGGCGATCGCCGCGCAGCTGGTCGTTGCCGTCGGCCACGTCCGGCGCCCCACCGGCGACGACCTCGCCTGGGCCGGATGGGCCCTGACGCTCGGCGCGCTCGTCATCGGGTTACTCGTGGCCGCGGGCGTCGCGCTCGTGGCCGTACGCCGTGGCCGGCGGCGCGGCGGCAGCCTGGTCCTCGCGGGCGGGCTCGCGGTCGCCCTCGTCCTCGGGCTCGCGGGCGAGCGACTCGTGTACGCGCGGGCGGAGCGCGACCTGGGCGGGAATCTCGGGAGTTGGGCGGCGAGGGTCGCGCCGAGGGCGGCCCAGGCGTTCATCGCCGCGCAACCCGGTGGCGGCCGGGTCCTGTCGATCGGGGACGATGCCAACCGGTCGCTGGCCGGTAGTCTAGCCGCGGCGGACGGCTACGAGACCATCTACCCGCTGCGCTACCACGAGCTGTTCGGCGCATTGATCGCCCCGGAACTCGCACTGGATCCGGCGCGTTCCGCCTACTACCACGGCTGGGGGAACCGGGCCTATGCGTTCGGCCCGCATCTCGGCATGGCGGTGGCGGACCTGCTCGGGATCCGATGGCTCTACGTCCGCGGCAAACCGCTCGACGATCCGACGTTGCCGCCCCGTTTCACGGACGGCGACGTGACGGTGTACGAGAACCCAGGCGCATTCCCGCGCGCGTTCATCGCCCACGACCTCCAAGTCGTTCCGGATCGAGCGGCGATCACGGCGGCCATCACGGCGGGCGACGCCGGGGATCTGCGAGACCGGGTCTACCTCGCCGCCACCGATGCGCCCCCCGATGGCCTCCCGGCGAGCTCCGGTCCGAACGAGGCCGACACGGCCACCATCGAGGCCGACGCGAACGACCGCCTGGTGATCCGGGCGTCGACCACGACGCCTGGGATGCTTGTCCTGGCCGACACGTGGACGCCGGACTGGGTCGCCGAGATCGACGGCGCGCCGGCCCGGGTGCTGCCGGTTGACGGCGCGTTGCGGGGCGTGGCCATCACCCCCGGCGACCACCGGGTGACGTTCAGCTACCGGCCGCTGGCGACCTATGCTGGCATCGTGTTGGCGGTCGTGGCCGCGGTCCTGCTCGGACTGTGGCTCGGGGCGGGGGCATGGGAACGCCGCCGGCGGATGCCGGCCGCGGTCGGGGCGGCTGACGATGGACCGGGGATCCCGGGTCAGGCCTCCGGATCGAGGGTCAGCGACGCCGAGTTGATGCAGTAGCGCAGGCCGGTCGGGTTCGGTCCGTCATCAAAGACGTGGCCCAGGTGGCCGCCGCACGTCGCGCAGTTCGCCTCGGTCCGGCTCATGAAGAACGAGCGGTCGGTCTCGGTCGCCACCGCGGCGGGGCCGGCCGGTGCGAAGAAGCTCGGCCAGCCGGTCCCCGACTCGAACTTGGCGTCGGATCGGAAGAGCTCCGTGCCACACCCGGCACAGCGGTACGTGCCCGCTCGATGCTCGTCCCAGAGGGCGCCGCTGAACGCCCGCTCGGTGCCCTTCTGACGGAGGACGCGGTACTGCTCCTGGGTCAGCTCGGCGCGCCACTCGGCGTCGGTCTTGGCGGTCGGGCTGGTCGTGGTGGTCGTGGAGGTGGTGGGATCGGTGTCGCTCATGTCAGAATCATAGGCTCGCCGCATCTCGAAACGATGACGACGGCGACCCGCGGCGGCTACATTGCCGCCATGCAACCGGACCGCCGTGCGCGCCTCGTCCTGCCGATCGCGGTCATCGCGCGACTGCTCTGGCCGCTGTCGTACGCCTGGGTCCCGACCGCCGGCCGCAACCTGGCCTGGGTGTCCGTCCTGGTCCAGATCGCCGAGATCGGCGCCATCGTGCTCGGCATCGCGGCCGTCTGGCTCGGCTCATTGGTGACGCGCGATGACGGCGGCTCGCGCGCCTCGGAGCGTGGCGTGCGCCTCGGCCTGCTGGTCGTAGTCCTGGTGGTCGGCGGCAACCTGCTCGGTCAGGCGCTCTTCCGGTGAGCGACTTCCTGCCGGCCGACTTCCCGCCGCCCGCCCCGCTCGAGGGCGACGGGTTCCGCCTGCGCCCGCTCGGACCGGAGCACAACGAGGCCGACTACGCCGCGTGGACGTCGAGCGTCGAGCACATCCTCGCGACGCCCGGCTATGAGGGATCGCAATGGCCCCACCCGATGACCCTCGCGGAGAACCTCGCCGACCTCACCCGGCACGCCACGGAATTCGAAGCGCGAACGGGCATGACCTACACGGTCCTGGGCGGGCAACCCGAGACGGTCATCGGTTGCGTCTACATCTATCCGGGCGATGCGCCGGGGGTCGATGCCAAGGTCCGTTCGTGGGTCCGCGCCGCCGACGCCCAGCTCGACCTGGTCCTGTACCGGACGGTCAGGGACTGGCTGGAGGCCTCGTGGCCGTTCGAGCGGATCGACTATGCGCCGAGACCGGATCCCGAGGTCTAGCTAGTGGGCGAGCCGTTCCCGCGCGACCCAGCGCGTCCCGTCCGACCAGCTGGCCATGGTCCCGGCGAGCGTGTCCATGCGCGTTTCCTTCGCCCGGGAGGCTACTCCGTCGAGGCAAGGGCGCGGCCGAGGTCGTCGGCGACGCAGTCATCGAGTCGTCGGACCGCAGCCGCGCTCCCTCGGCTCAGCGCCGCCAGGACGAGAGCGGCTGGTCGACGAAGAGCGGTCGAGCGCGGCGCCTGCGGCTGGCCGGCTCGAGCCAGCGCGGCGAGACGGTCGTTGCGGGCCTCGGTCTCGTGGTCGCGGGCGATCTCGAGTGCGTAGAGGGTCCAGGGATGCATGTCTTGATCTCCGATCATGTTCGGGTCACCGGCGGTGATCGTCCGGCAGCTGATCCCGAGAGTCCTGACCCCAGGCGAGCGCAGCCGCGTCGAGGGCGCCGAGCCCGATGATCAGGAGGGCGATGATGACGACGATGCTCACGGGGCTTCTCCTTCTTGGCTAACCCGTTTCGACGGCTTGATGGGTTACTACGTGAACTGTATCCTCTTGCGCGTAACCTGTCAACAGGTATAGAGTGGTTATTGCGATGAACATCCACCCCACCGATCCGATTGATCGAGGCCACGCCCACGACGTCGATCTCGAGGACACCTTCGACTTCCTGAACACCGACGACACCGAGAATGGTTTCCCCGTCGACAAGCTCCCGACGCTCGACTCGGCCCTGGCCTGGTTCGTCGATCGAGGCGTCATCCATGTCGAGGGAGCGGACCGCGTCCGAGCCCAGGTCTCGAACCACGACCCGTTGATGGCGCGCGATCTCGCGCGCGTCCACGGCGTCCGATCTGCGCTGCGGGAGGTCGCGCAGGCGATCGCTGAGCATCGGATGCCCGAGACGGGTGCGCTCGACACGATCAACCGGACGCTCCATGCCCGACAGGTGATCGAGCTCGTGCCGGGGCCGGACGGCTGCTGGGTCGACCACCGGCACGTCGGCGACCCGGTCGATGACGCGCTGGCCCGGTTGGCGGATCCGCTCGTGACCGAGCTGACTGCCGGTCACCCGGACCGGATCAAGGTTTGCGCCAGCGACACCTGCGAATGGATCTTTTACGACGCCTCGCGCACGAGCCGCCGACGCTGGTGCGACATGGCGACCTGTGGCAATCGGGCCAAGGCCGCCCGGCACCGCGCCCGCGAGCGAGCCGCGGCCGATCCGAAGGCTCCCGATTCAGCGGCCGTCGAGACCGGCGAGGCGATGCCCGCCTGATCCCACGCGAGACGGCCCGCGCCCGACACCGCCCCGCTCGATGTCGTGCGAATGACCCATAGACGGACGCCCCGACCCGTGGCAGGATGACGGCCTGGCGGGGGATCACGCTTGGCGTGGCTCGCCGATGAGGGTGCGCAGGGAGACGATGAAGCGGATCCTGGCAGGTCTATCGGCCGCGGCGATGCTGGCCGCGCTCATCCCGGCGACGGTCTCTGCCGAACGCGTCACCAGGTATCAGGATCACCGCGTGGCCGTCTTCTGCGAGTCCGCCTTCGATGGCGGCCTCGCCTCGACCAGCATCGAGTCGAGCTCCGTGTTCGGCGGCTTCGGTCAGGCCGTGGTGTGGCTCGACCCGGCTGTCGCGTTCGAGGATCCGCCGAGTCTGTCCGGCTCGACCGAGACGGTCCATTTCGTCGAAGGCGCCGCCGTCGTGACGGCCGATGCGACCTTCCCGCTCACCGACCCGGATGGTGTCGAACTTGGTCAGGCCACCCTCGAAGCCAGCATGACGCGGGTGGGCGATCCGGTTCCGATCAGCGAGCCGTCGTTCGGCAATCATCA
>JBBQVJ010000114.1:0-7231 GCA_038211705.1 Candidatus Limnocylindrales bacterium
ACTTGACCGGGACACCGGTGACGGCCGAGATGGAGAGCGCCGCCCCGCCGCGCGCGTCGCCATCGATCTTGGTCAGGATCAGTCCGGTCACCGGGACGGTCGCGGCGAACGCCTGGGCGACCGCGACGGCCTCCTGGCCGGTCATCGCGTCAACGACGAGGAGCGTCTCGACCGGTTTGACCGCCGCGTTGACGGCGGCGATCTCGGCCATCAGGGCCTCGTCCACCGAGAGGCGGCCGGCGGTGTCGAGGATGACCACGTCGCGGACCTGGCGCCTGGCCTCCGCCACGCCGCCGCGCACGATGTCGACGACGGCGGTCCCGACGGGCGCCCGGTAGACCGGGATGTCGAGGCTCTTGCCGAGCGTCTCGAGCTGGTCCGCGGCGGCCGGCCGGTACGGGTCGGCGGCGACGAGCAGCGGGCGCCGGCCGAGCTTGACGACGTGCCGGGCGAGCTTGGCGCTCGAGGTCGTCTTGCCCGAGCCCTGGAGCCCGACCATCGCCACGACCGCGGGATTGCCCGACAAGTGGAAGGTCCGGTCGCCGGCCGAGAGCAGCGTGACCAGCTCGTCGTTGACGATCTTCACGACCTGCTGTCCGGCCGACAGGCTCTCGAGCACGTCGTGGCCGATGGCCCGCTCGCGGACGCGCGCCACGAAGTCCTTGACGACCTTGAAGTTGACGTCGGCCTCGAGCAGCGCCAGCCGCACCTCGCGCATGGCGGCATCGACGTCGGCCTCGCTGATCCGGCCGCGGCCGGTGAGCGTGCCGAGCGTCTGTCGCAGCCGGTCGCTGAGGGTGTCGAACATGGTCCTGGTGGGGACTCCGTCAAGGGTGGTGGGCCGGATCGGCGCGGAGCCGGCCCGGCTGGTGCGCGAGTTCTGACGCACCGAGCAGGCGGAGTGTACCGCAGGCCCCTTCGGATTGCCGTCGAGCCGATGGTCGCACGGCGCGCGGCGATGGGGCCGCCGTGTAGGCTGCGCCCTCGTGCGCAACCCGTTCGCCTCCCCGCTCTGGCGCAACCACGCCTTCGTCCGCGTGTGGGGCGCCGCGACGATCTCGATCTTCGGCTCGCTGGTCACTCGCATCGCGCTGCCGCTGGCGGCGATCCTGGTGCTCGGCTCGGGCGCGATCGAGGTCGCCCTGCTGCGGAGCATGGAGCTGATCGCCATGCTCCTCTTCGGGCTGTTGGCCGGCGCGTGGGTCGATCGCCTGCGCCGGCGACCGGTCCTCATCTGGGCCGATCTGGGGCGGGCCGTGCTGCTGGGCTCGATCCCGTTGGCCTTCGCCCTGGACGCGCTGACGTTCTTGCAGCTCCTCATCGTCTCCACGCTGGCGGCGATCCTGACCACGTTCTTCGACTCGGCCGACAACGCCTATCTGCCCACGATCGTCGAGCGCGACCAGCTCGTCGCCGCGAACGGCGCGCTGGCGGCCAGCGGCTCGGCCTCCGAGTTCATGGCGTTCGGCGTCAGCGGGTTCCTGGTCCAGGTGCTGACGGCGCCCATCGCGATCGCCGTGGACGCCGTGTCCTTCGTGGTCTCGGCGTTCCTCTTGGCCACGATCCGAGGCGAGGAGGCGCCACCTCCACCGCGCGAGGCCCGCGAACCCGTCCTCTCCGAGATCCGCGACGGTCTCAGGCTGGTCCGCCATGATCCGGTCCTGCGGGCGTTCGTCGGGGCGCAGATGGCGCTCGCGGCGTTGTGGGGCATCTTCGGGGCCACCTGGTTCCTGTTCGTGCTCGAGGAGCTCAAGCTCGGGGCCGCGGTCCTCGGGGTCGTCGCCGGAGTGGGCGGCTTCTCGTCATTCATCGGGGCGATCGTGGCGACCCGGGCGACCACACGCTGGGGGATCGGACCGGTCGCGATCGTGGCCATGCTCCTCGCGGCTGTCGGCAACGCATTCATCCCGTTGGCGCCAGCCGGACTGCCGCTCGTCGCGGTGGGCTGCCTGGTCCTCCAGCAACTGGTCGCGGATTCGGCTGTGACCGTCTACGACATCACGGAGGTTTCGGTACGCCAGACGCTTGTCCGCGACCGGGCGCTTGGTCGGGTCACCTCGACCTTCCACGTGGCGGCCGTGCTGGCTCAGCTCGTGGCGACGATCGGGGCTGGGCTGTTGGCTGAAGCGATCGGGCTCCGGGCGACGTCCTGGCTGGCGCCGCTCGGTGGTCTGCTCGGGGCCGCGATCCTGTGGTTCTCGCCGGTGCGCCACCTCATCACCCTCCCGCCGGCGGCCGAGGGTGCCGAGCGGATCGACCCGCACGCGATCGCGGTGGCCACCGAGATGGAACAGCCGCCAGGGGCCTAGCGCCGATCAGGCGAAGAGCGCCGCCACGAACGCGTCGGGGTCGAACGGGATCAGGTCGCCGACCGCCTCCCCCACCCCGACATAGCGGACCGGGATCTTGAGCGCATCCTCGATGGCGAAGACGATGCCGCCCTTGGCGGTCGAGTCGAGCTTGGTCAGGACGATCCCGGTCAGCCCGACCGCCTCGTGGAACGCCTTGGCCTGGGCCAAACCGTTCTGGCCGGTGGTGGCATCGAGGACGAAGATCGTCTCTGGCTCGGCACCCGGCAGCCGCTTGTCGATGATCCGGCGGACCTTCGAGAGCTCGTCCATCAGGTTGGAGCGAGTGTGGAGCCGGCCGGCAGTGTCGGCGATCACGAGGTCGGCGCCACGGGCGACGGCGGCATCGAGCGCGTCGTAGACGACCGCGCCCGGGTCGGCGCCCGGCGCATGGGCGACCATCGGCACCTTGGCCCGATCGGCCCAGATCCTGAGTTGGTCGATGGCCGCGGCGCGGAACGTGTCGGCCGCGGCGAGGACGACCGAGCGTCCCTCGGCCGTGTAGCGACTGGCGAGCTTGCCGATGGTCGTTGTCTTGCCGGTCCCGTTGACCCCTACGACGAGCAGGACGGCCGGACCGCCGGTCACCGCCGAGCGCGGCGACCAGGCCAGGTCCCGCGCCACGAGCAGCGCGGCCAGCTCGGTTCGGATGGCCGCCTCCGGACCGCTCGGGTCGCGCCGCCGGCGAGCCCGGTCGACGAGGTCGATGGCCAGCGCCGCCCCGACGTCCCCGGCGATCAGCGTCTCCTCGACGTCGTCCCAGGACGGGCCTTCGCTCTCGTCCGTTCCGACCAGGGCGCCGCGCAGCCGCGACATGAAGCCGCCGCGCGTCCGCTCGAGCCCCGCGTCCAGCGCCGTCGTGCCCACCGACGCGTCGGACGACGGCTGGCTGACCGTCGCCGCCGGTGCCGTCTCGCGGACGGGCTCGGCCCAGCTCGGTGTCGGTCGCTCGGCTGGCGGCAGCGGCGTGGGGAGCTCGATGGTCATGACCGACGGCGGGGGGGCGTCGAAGGGCAACAGCGGGTCGACCTCGACGGCGGGCTCGGCGGGAGCGTCGACGATGTCCCCGAAGTCGGCCGGGTCAGGCTCCCAGGCGGGATCGACCGTGTCCGGGTCGATGGGCGCCTCGGCATCGTCGGTCGTATCCGCTTCGGGAGGGGCGGGTTCCTCGTCGCGGCGTCGTCGCCAGAAGGGCATGCCCGACAGCCTACCCCGCCGCGGCCAGATCGCCCCGATCGCGGGCGGCCAGGGCCTGCGCCTCGTCGAGCCGCAGGCTGATGACGCGGCTGACCGAGTCGTCGCCCACCGTGACGCCGTAGAGCGCGTCGGCGGCCTCGATCGTGCCCCGGTTGTGGGTGATGACGATGAACTGGGTTCGGTCGGCGAGGCTGCGCAGCGCGTCCGCGAAGCGCCCGATGTTGGCCTCGTCCAGCGCCGCATCGACCTCGTCGAGGACGCAGAACGGGACTGGCCGGACCTCGAGCATCGCGAACAGCAGGGCGACCGCGGTGAGCGCCCGCTCGCCGCCCGACAGCATCGCCAGGGCCTGTGCCTTCTTGCCCGGTGGTCGCGCGACGATCTCGATGCCGGTCGCGCCCAGATCGGCCGGATCGGTCAGCGACAGCTTCGCGTAGCCACCGCCGAACAGCTGCTCGAACCGGGTGGCGAAGGCCGTCTCGAGCGCGGCGAAGGTCGTCCGGAAGCGATCGGCGATCATGGTGTCCAGCTCGACGATCAGCTCGCGCGTCCGGCTGATCGCCGTGTCGAGGTCCGACGCCTGCGTCTCGAGCGCGTCGAGCCGAGCCTTGAGCGCCGCGTACTCGTCGAGCGCGTACGGATTGACCGCGCCGAGCTCGTGGAACCGCCGCCGCAGCTGGCCAAGCCGGGCCGGACTGGGGGCGGGCGATGCCGGCGGCGCGACGGACCAGATCGGGGTGACGAGCGCGAGCGCCGCCTCGAGCGCGGCCACTTCATCGGACATCTCGCCCTCGTCGTCGGACACCGGCGCCGCGAAGGGGTCATCGTCGCGGGCCGCGGCAGCTTCGCGGTCGTGGTCCCCCGTGACGCGGTCCGTCGCCGGGGCACCGACCGCCGGGGGGCTGACACCTGCCAGGACCGCCAGGCGCGCGATCCCGAACTCTCCCAGACCGGCCAGCTCGACGACGACGCCCTCGTGCAGGGCCTCGACCCCAAGCCGGGCCTCGAGCTCGACGTGATCGGCCGCGCGAAGACGAGCATCCGCGGCGCGAAGCCGCTCCCGGGCGACCGACGCGTCGCGCTCGGCGCCGGCCATCCGATCGCGGTCGACGGCATCGGCGGCATGGATCTCGGCGAGCGCCTCGCGGGCGGCGGCCTCCCCGGCGGTGGTTGCCGCGATCTCGCGTCGCAAGGCGTCACGTTCCTCGGCGAGGGCTCGTTCCCGTTCGCCGAGGGCGGCCACATCACGGTCGGCGCGGGCCATCCGTTCTCCGGCCATCGCCGTCGACGCTTCGGCGCGGGCCCGCCGGTTCTCGGCATCGCGTCGGGCGGCTTCGCCTTCGCCGGCCGCGGCCGCCAGGCGGTCGCGGCGGGCTCGCAGCTCCGCGGCACGCGTCTCCCAGGCGGCCAGCGCGGCACCGTCCTCTGCCGCCCCTCCCGCATCATCCGCCAACTCGTCGGGATCCGTGGCGATCGCCGCGACCGCCGAACGGGCACGTTCCAGCTCGCCCCGAAGACGCTCGGCCTGGGCATCGTGCCAGGCGGCCTCGCGAACGACCGTCTCGAGCTGCCTCGCCGCCTGGCGCTCGGCTTCCTCGGCGGCTCGCCGATCGCCACCGGTCCGGCTCTCCTCGGCACGGGCCGCTTCGACCGCATCGACCGCCTCCTGGGCGGCCGCGGCCATCCGGACCGCGATCCCGCGCAGCGTCCCGACCTCGGCTTCGAGCGTCTCTGCCTCGGCGGCCAGCCGAGCCGCCTCGGCCCGCCGCTCGAGCATCGATTCGCCGGCCCCGAAGGCGACACCGAGACCGGTCACGATCGCCGATCCGTCACGGGTGACCGCGACCCAGCCCGGTGGCAGCGCGGCCTGGAGCGCAAGACAGGCCGCCAGGTCCGGGAGCCAGGCGGCTCGGGCCAGCAGCCGGCGGGCCGCACCCGTCGCATCGCGTCGGACGGCATCGTCGAGGGTCCCGCCGCCCGCCGCGGCGAGCGACTCGCGGAAGCGGCGATCGCGGGCGTCATCCTGACCGGCCGGGGCCGCGGCTCGTTCCGCGACGACCAGCGAGCCACGCTCGGCGGCGAGCGACGGCACGGCGTCCGCCCCGACGACGTAGGCGCGCGTCGCCTCGGCGAGGGCGGCCTCGGCCGACGCACGCAGGGCCGGATCGATGACCAGGTCCTCGTCGAGCCGCCGTCCGCCGGCCCGTCGCGCTGCTCGGCCGATACCCCGGGTCTCCTCCTCGGCCAGGCGCGCCTCGAGCCCGTCGAGCCGGGCGCGGGTGGCCGCCGCCGAGGCGCTCGCCGCGACGGCCCGCTCGTGGGCGCTGGCGCGTTCGGCTTCGGTGGCGCTTGCGCGCTCGCGGGCGGCCTCGCGCCGGGTCGCAGCGAGCTGTTCCGCCTCCGTGGCGGCGAGGAGCGTCTGACGGGCGGCCGACAGCTCGGCCTCGAGGGTCGCCCGGCGGGCACTGGCGGTCTCGGCCTGGTTCGCCTCGTTGATCGCGCGGGCCTCGACCTCGCCCAGACGGCGTCGGGCGGTCTCGGCCTCGGCCTGACGCGCCGCCGCCGCTCGTCGCAGCGCCGCCAACTCCTCGCCCTGGGCCTGCCGCGCGGTTCGCAGCGCCCCGAGCTCCGCGAGGGCATGAGCCAGCTCGCGTTCGGCATCGCCAAGGGCCGCCTCCAGATCGAGATCGCGGGCCGGGACCGGCGCGGCCAAGGCCCGGCGCCCGGTCGTCAGCTCCGCCTCGGCCGCCCCCCGCTCGTCGAGGAGACGTCGCCGGTCGCGGTCGACAGCCGCCAGCTCCGACGTCAGTCGAGCGTCGCGCAGTTGGGCCGCGGTCGCGGCCGCTCGAGCCGTGTCGTGCGCCTCTCGCCGTTCCCGCTCGAGCGTGGCGCGCGCCCCGAGCTCGGCGGCTAACCCGGCCGTGGCCGCCTCGGCAGCGGCAAGCTCGGTGGCGGCGGCATCCACGGCGGATCGCGTGCTCGCCCGGTCCGCTCCCGCGCGGGCCATCCGGCTGGCGGCCTCGTGCCAGCGAGCGTGCATCGCGACAAGGAGCGCCTCAGCCAGCTCCTCCGCGGTCGATTCACGCGATGCCTCAAGATTGCCGATGGGGGTGGCGACGAGATAGAGGGTTCCGCTCCGAATACCTGATTTTTTGTCCAGTTCACCCTCTTCAAAGGTTTTTACGGATATTTTGGCTGGTGCTTTGGCCACAATGACAACATCCTTATAATTTTACATTTTCAGTCGTTTGTTGTATAAATTCAGCATGAAACAGCAACCGCTCAGCAAAACCAACAAGCATCTTTTTGATCCTGAAAAACGGCGTCAGGCCTTGTTACGTTCGGTTCTTTCTTCATCGGCCATTGAAGGAATCAAGCTGACAGCACAAGAATTGACACAGCTGCAAAACAATGCCGCCAACCCTAACTCTCGTTCCGGCTCTGCTCGATAATCCTCCGAAAGATCCCGGTCATCGGCCCATAATCACGGGCCATCCCGGCACGAACCGCAGCAAAATAGACGTCCCGCCGCGCCCCCTCCATCTCATCAAAGACCAGCATCGGCAACCCCGCCTGTAATCCCATGAGCATCGCCAACAGACGCGCCAAGTTTGCTGATCGGCGTGACGACGAGAGAGAGGGTTCCAGACATGGGGACCGTGATCGGTGAGAGGTGGAGAGAGAGG
>JBBQVJ010000115.1:0-7200 GCA_038211705.1 Candidatus Limnocylindrales bacterium
CTCCCCGGCGACGACGGCGACGACCCCGAGGGCGGGGGCCACGGCGCCGGTCCGGGACGGGGCGACGGCACCCGCGTCAGCTGCGGGCGCGGCCGTCGGGGCCGTCTCCGCCGTGAACGCCGCGGCGCGCGTCTCGCGGACGTCGCGGGCCTGGTTGTCGAGGTTCTCGATGCTGATCCGGCTGAGGGCACCGACGCTCAGGCCATAGCCGACGACGAGGTCCGGTCGCTCGTTGTGGACATGGACCTTGAGGGCGCGGCGGTCACCGGCCACCAGCACGGACTCGCCGATCGACTCGAGATGATCGCGGATGGCGTCGACGTCGAGACCCCCCGAGCCGTTGGGCTGGAGCAGGAACATGGTCTCGTAGCCGAAGCCCTCGTCGGCGTGTGCCACGAGGGTCGATGGCTTCACGCCGCGGCTCCCCGAGCGCTCACGGGCGGCACCGGCCGGCGACTGGCCGACGAGGTGGAGAAGCGCTCCCTGGAAGAGCCGGTAGAGGCCCTGCCCGCCCGAATCGACGACACCCGCCTCGCGCAGGATGGCGAGCAGGCTCGGCGTCCGCGCGACCGACTTCTCGGCCGCCCGGAGGGTCGCCGCCAGCACAGTCTCGATGTCGTTGTCGCGCTCGGCGGCGGTCACGGCCGCATCGGCCGATTCACGGATCACGGTCAGGATGGTGCCCTCGACGGGCTTGGCGACCGCGCCGTACGCGGTCTTCGCCCCCTGCGACAGGGCGTGCGCGAGGTCGAGCCCGTTGAACCGACGCTTGCCCCCCAGTCCTTCGGCCATCCCGCGGAAGATCTGGCTGGTGATGACCCCCGAATTGCCGCGGGCGCCCATCAGCGCCCCAAAGCTGATCGCGGCGGCGATGCGCTCGGTCGATCGGTCGGCGGCATTGTCGGCCTCGTCGAGGGCGGCCTTGACCGTCGCGTACATGTTCGTCCCGGTGTCGCCGTCGGGGACCGGGTAGACGTTGAGGGCGTTGATCTCGTCGACGTGCGTTTCGAGGTTCGCGACCGCCGCCCGGAATGCCTCGAGCAGCCCCTCGCCGTCGCACGCCCTGCGGACCATCAGGCGACGTCCGTCCCGCTATCGGCCAGGTCACGCGGTCTGATCGCCGCCTGGTCGACGTGGACGCCCGTGGGCGGCGCGCCGCCAGGCCCGAAGCGCAGACCTTCGATGTGGATCGTCAGCCGGCGGACCTCGCGACCGAGCGCCCGGCGGATCGCGTAGCGGACCGCCGAGTCGACCTGGCGCGCGACCTCGGCCACCGGGACGCCGTAGGCGACGGTCAGATCGAGCTCGACATCGAGCGTGTCACCGAGGCGCACGACGATCCCGGGCTGGGCGAGCCCGAGCCGTTCGAGGAGGCGCTCGATGGGTCGTCCAGCGAAGCCCGTGACCCCGTAGGAGCCAAGCGTCGCCGCGCGGACGATGTCCTTCGCCGCCCGGCGGGTGACGAGCGATCGACCGGCAGTCGGCTGGGTCGGCACGCGGGCGATCTCCTGCTGGCGAGTGGGCGGGGGCGTCGTCCGGACGGGCGTCAGGAGGACCGTGTGCTATTCTACCGCTCCGTTCGGGCCCTTCCGGGTCCGCGACCTCCATCCCGACCATCCAGAGGACCACGCATGGCCCGCTCCTGCGCGATCTGCGGCAAGGTATCGATGGGCGGCTTCAATCCCCAGTCATCGGGGATGAACCGCGTTCGAGCCCACCGCCGCATGAAGCCCAATCTCCAGCCATTCGTCATCGACGTGAGGGGCGCCCCGACCAAGACGCTCGTCTGCACCCGCTGCCGGCGGACCCTGCTGAAGTCGGCCAAGTAGCCCGCCGCCGTAGCGGCGTTCATCGACGACATCCCGGCCTGACCGGTCGCCTTTGGCGGCCGGTCTTCTGTGTGCGGCCGGGGCATCCGACTTCCTACGACGCCGCCGAATCGAGCCAGATCGTGAATGGCCCGTCGTTGACGAGCTCGACCGCCATCTCCGCACCGAACCGGCCGGTGGCCACGGTCACGCCGAGCGTCCGCAGCGCGTCCGCGAACCGCACGTACAGCCGCTCGGCAAGGTCGGGCGACGCACCACCGGTGAATCCCGGACGGCGGCCGCGACGGGTGTCCGCATAGAGCGTGAACTGCGATACGACGAGCGCCGCCCCGCCGGCCTCGAGCAGCGAGCGGTTCGTGCGGCCCTCGTCGTAGCGGAAGATCCGAAGCTCGGCGATCTTGCGGGCCAGGTCGTCCGCGACGCGCTCGTCATCATCGGGGCCGACCCCGAGCAGGATGACCAGCCCCGGCCCGATCGCGCCCACGACCTCGTCGCCGACCCGGACCTCGGCCCGCGTCGTCCGCTGGAGGAGCGCCCTCACGGATCGCCTGGCGGCGCGATGACGCCGTGCTCGGCGATGAACGCCGCCCGCCAGGCCGCGGCATCGCCTTCGAAGCCGGCCCGATCCGACGTGTGGCGCTCGACCACCAGCGTCTCCACCGACGCCGGCACGAGCAGGTCGTAGTCGCGCACCCCGTCGGGGTTGATCCCCCCGTCGCCACGCAGCATGACGACCGGCACGCCACCGGCCTCGATCCGGTCCATGAGGCGCTTGGCGAGATGCTCGGGCAGCGACGCGAAGGTGACCATCTTGTCGCGCGGGATCGGCGGCACACCGTCATTGAGGGTGAACTGATAGCCCTCGTCCGCCAGGGCCCGGATGAGCCGGATCTCGCGGCCCATGTCGTGGCCCTTGATGAACAGGGCGGACCCGACGACGAGGACATCGACGCCGAGTGCGCCGGCGAACTCGGCGGTCTCGCGGTTGATCCCGCCGTCGACGTGGACCTCGCCACCGAACGCCTTGTGGCGCAGCAGGTGCCGTGCGGCGAGCAGCTTGTCGGTGGCCACGTCCTTCCTGAACGTCTGGCCGCCGAAGCCCGGCTCGACGGTCATCACCAGCACGATGTCGATGAGCTCGCTGTACGGCTCGAGCGCGGACAACGGGGTGGCCGGCTTGACCGCCAGCCCGGCGGCTCGGCCGGCCGCCCGGATCCGGTGCAACGTCGGCGCGATCTCCTCGGCGATCTCGACGTGGACGGTGATCGAGTCGCAACCGGCCTCGAGGTACTCATCAAGGAAGCGGCCAGGCTCGTCGATCATCAGGTGGGCATCGAACGGCAGCTCGGTCCGCCGCCGAAGGTGCTTGATGGTCTTGGCGCCGAACGTCAGGTTCGGGACGAAATGGGCGTCCATGACGTCGAGGTGGATCCGGTCCGCACCAGCCTTCTGGACCCGCCGAACGGCGTAGGCAAGGTTCGAGAGGTCCGCGTCGAGGATGCTCGCCGCGACCCGCGCCCTCCCGCCGGCCACGGTTAGTCCCCCATCCCGGCGGGGGCCGGCTCATGACTGCGTTCGCCGAGGAGGGCGGCGGCGCTCTCGGCCACCAGGCGGGCTCGGCGGCGCGCGACGGCGGGCGCCGCTGGCTCGCCCGCGCGCTCGGCGGCGAGCTGGCCGCACGCCGCGCCGACCTCCTGACCACGGTTACGCCGGATCGTGGTCTCGATGCCGGCCGCCCGCAGGCTTGTGGCGAAGCGCTCGATCACGGGCATCGGGCTGGCGGTCCACGGCGTGTGCGCGACCGGGTTCATCGGAATGAGATTGACGTGGGCATGGTCGCCACGCAACAGATCGACCATCGCGGTCGCGTCGGCCTCGGTGTCGTTGACGCCGCCGATCATGGTGACCTCGTAACTGATCCGCCGGCCGGTGGCCCGGGCGTGGTCTCGCGCGGCGTCCACCACCTCAGCGACCGGCCAACGCCGGTTCAACGGAACGAGCACATCGCGCAACGGATCGCGCGCCGCGTGAAGCGAGACGGCCAGCGTGAATTGCGGCCCGAGCGCGGTCAGGCGCCGGATCCCGGGCACGACCCCTGACGTGGACACGGTGATGTGCCGAGCGCCCAGCCCGAACCGGTGCCGGTCGTTGAGCGCCTCGATGGCGGCCAGGACGCGGTCGAGGTTGAGCAGCGGCTCGCCCATCCCCATGAACACGATGTTGGTCAGGCGCTGGCCGGCGGCGACCAGCCGGCGCGAGGCGAAGCGGACCTGGTCGACGATCTCGGCGACCTCGAGATCGCGCCCGAAACCGAGCTCGCCGGTGGCGCAGAACGGACAGCCCACGGCGCAGCCGGCCTGGCTCGAGATGCACAGCGTGTGCCGCTCGCGTGACCCGGGCCGGGCCGGATAGTGCATCAGCACCGATTCGATGAGCGCGCCGTCGAGCAGCCGATGGAGCGCCTTCTCGGTGAGACCCCCGTCGGCGTCCTTGAGCTCGGTGTCGGCGACCGTGTCGAAGCGAAACGCCGCATCGAGCTCGTCGCGCAGCGAGGCCGGCAGGGTCAGCAGCTCGTCGAACGAGCCGGCCGAGCCGCCCCACACGCCGTCGGCGACCTGGCGCGCCCGATAGACCGGGACATCCCGCTCGGCCAGCCACGCGGCGAGGGCGTCGGGCGCGAGGCCAGAGACGCCGGGGCGTTCGGGTGGGGTCACGCGACGATGCTAGCGCAGCGCATCAGGGACCCGGCACGATGTCGGTGCCCACGATCGTGGGGTGACCGCGCACGAAGTCCCGCCACGACATCCGCCTGCCGCCGGCCGGCTGGACCTCGTCGAACGCGAGGAACGCCTGATCGGCGGCGTCCATCCCCGCGGCGCGGATGCGACCCGGGCTCATGGTCTCCCCATCGGCCGGGATGCCGACGTCATGGGCCTGCCACACGGCGACTCGGCCGACGACCGTGTCGATGAACGATCCCGGCCACGGCTGGTACGCCCGCACCTGCCGCTCGAGCTCGACGGCCGGGCGTCCCGGATCGAGCCGGCCATCCTCGCGCCGGAGCGGCCGGGTGGTGGTGACACCCTTCGTGGATTGGGGTCGCGCGTCGATCTCGCCGGCGATCCAGGGGCCGACACGGGTGGCCAGGAGCTCCGCGGCTTCGGTCGCCAGCGCTGCTTCCAGGGTGGGTGTCGTCTCGGTCCCGTCAAGTTGGTGGCGCCGTTGGGCGACGATCGGCCCCGTGTCCAGGCCGATGTCCATGCGCATGAGGGTCACGCCCGTCTCGGTATCGCCGGCCAGGATCGCGGCCGGGATCGGGGTCGCGCCCCGATGCCGCGGCAGCAGCGAGGGATGCAGGTTCAGGGCGCCGTGACGGAGCGCCAGCAGCTCGGGCGGGACGATCTGGCCGTAATCGGCGAGGACCGCCAGCTCCGGCTGGAGCGCGATGACCGACGCGATCGCGTCCGGCGTCCGGAGACGCTCAGGGGTGAGGACCGTCTCGATCCCGAGGTCGGGCGCCGCCGCCTCGATCGGGGTCGGCATCAGGCGCTTGTTGCGGCCGGCCGGACGCGGCGGCGTCGTCACGATGCCGACGATGTCCAGGTCGGGGTGCGCTTCGAGGGCTCGCAGCACCCCGAGGCCGAACCCGCCACTCCCCAGGAAGACGGTACGCACGCGCGAGCCGTCGGCTCGCCCGCCGGTCACGCCAGGGCGCTCGTCGCCTCGCGGACCTCGGCGTCCTCGTCGTCGCCACCGGTGACCGGGAGCAGTTCGTCCATCGAGTCGAGATAGTCGATGTACAGCTTGCCATCGAGGTGGTCGAGCTCGTGCTGGAGCGCACGACCGAGCAGCCCGGACCCGGCGACCTTGATCTTCTGGCCGTGGCGGTTCTGGGCGACGACCCAGACCCGTTCCTTGCGGGTCACGTACGCGACGTAGCCGGGGATCGAGAGACAGCCCTCGAGGTCGCGGTCGTCGCCGGTCGCCCGGACGATGCGTGGATTGACCAGCTCGTGGAGCCGATCCTCGACCTCGATGACGCACGCCTGGAGGGCCACACCCAGCTGAGGTGCGGCCAGCCCGACACCGGGCGCGTCACGCATCGTGTGGGTGAGGTCGTCGAGCAGCTCGTGGAGGTACTTTCCGAAGCTGTCGACGGGCTGGCCCTTGAGCCGGAGGCGCGGGTCGCCGAGGAGGACGATGGGTCGGACGCTCATGGGCGAAGTATAGGAGAGCGAAACGCTCAGCCCGGCGTCGCGCCGTCGGTCGGCGTGTCGCCGGCGTCATGCGCGGGGGGCGGAGGCACGTCGGTCGGGGCGCCGCCGGTCGTTCCGGCGGCCGGGGCGTCGCTGCTGCCCATCGAGGCGCGCAGGTCCGAGGCCCACGAGCGCGACTTCTCGGCAAGCTTGCCGCTCGCGTCCGAGGTCGCTTCGCCGGCGCGGCGGACGAGCGGGGCGGCCTTGTCGGCCGCGGACGCCGCCAGCTCGGCCGCCCGGGCCGAGAACGCGCGGACGGTCGGGGTGGCCCGCTCGGCGAGGTCGTCGACGGCCTCGCGAAGGGACTCGAGGAGGGCGGTGGCACCGGCAGCAGCCGGGCCGGTCGATCCGGAGGCACCGGCCGAGCCGGTCGCGTTGCTGCTGTCGGAAGCGCCCTGCGCCCCGCCGGACGCGGCGTCGCCGCCGGTCCAGGTGAAGGTCTCGTCGGGGGTCGGTCCGTCGTGCGGGTTCGGGTTCAACGGCTCGGTCATCGTGGTGGCTCCTCGGGGTCGGCTGGTGTGCTGACCCTCATCGTCGCACGAACCGCCCGAGCCAGCACGTGGCGATGGTCCTGGTCAGAGCAAGGACTCTGGATCGACGTCGACCGACCAGGGGGCATCGACGCCGCCATCGAGGATCGTGACCGGATCCGCGCCGCGAAGGACCACGTTCCAGCGCCAGCGATCGGCGCGTCGGGCGATGTAGGCCGGGGCGGGCCCGACCACGGTGACGGCCACGCCCCGCTCCGCCGCCCGCTCGCGGAGTCGGGCCGCCATGGCCGTCGCCTCGCGTTCCGCGGCGGCCGGATCGGCAAGACCCACCGTCAGCTTCACGAGCCGCCCGAACGGCGGCGACCCGAACCGCTCCCGGAGGGCCAGCTCCTCGTCGTAGAAGACCGTCCGGTCGCCGGTCGCGGCGGCGCGGATGGCGGGATGGTCGGGCTGGTAGGTCTGGATGACCGCCCGACCCGGCCGCTCGCCGCGGCCCGCCCGCCCGATGGCCTGGACGAGCAGCTGGTAGGTCCGCTCGGCTGCCCTCTCGTCGGGCAGGTTGAGCGCCACATCCGACGACACGATCCCGACAAGGGTGACCGACGGGATGTCGAGGCCCTTGGT
>JBBQVJ010000116.1:0-7190 GCA_038211705.1 Candidatus Limnocylindrales bacterium
GATCGTTCCAGAAGAAGACGGGCATGGACGGCAACGGCGCGGTCAGGACGAGCTCGCCCGTCTGGCCGACGACCGACCGGCCCGCCACGTCGAAGGCCTCGACCTTCGCGCCCAGCGCGCGGGCCTGGAGCTCGCCGGCGTGGACCGGCAGGAGCGGGCTGCCGCCGACGAACGCGCTCACTACGTCGGTCCCGCCGCTCATCGAAACCAGCCAGACGTCCGGTTTGACCGCGTCGTAGACCCAGCCATAGACATCGACCGAGAGCGGCGACCCGGTCGAGCCGATCGATCGCAGGCGGGACAGGTCGTGCGTGTCGCCGGGTCGGAGACCGGCTTTCGCGCACGCAGCGAGGAAGGCCGCGCTGGTCCCGAACAGGCTGACCCGCGACTTGGCCGCGAGCTCCCACAGGACGTCCAGGTCCGGATACCCAGGGCTGCCGTCGTAGAGCACCGGGACGCCACCCACCAGCATCGAGCCGACCAGGAAGTTCCACATCATCCAGCCGGTCGTGGTGAACCAGGACATGCGGTCGCCCTCGCGGACGTCGAACATCAGCCCGACCGCCTTGGCGTGCTCGAGGACGACCCCGCCGTGACCATGGACGATGGCCTTGGGCAGCCCGGTCGTGCCCGATGAATAGAGGACCCACAGCGGATGATCGAACGGCATTGATTCGAAGTTCAGCGGCTCCGGCGGACCGGCGACGAGGTCCGCCCAGTCGATCTCGCCGGGACGATCGGCGGCGGCATCGGGGTCCAGGTACGGGATCAGGACGGTGGCCTCGAGGGACGGCAGCGCGGCCCGCAGCTCGTTGACGACGGCCCTCCGATCGAATGGCTTGCCGCCATATCGGTAGCCGTCGACGGCGATAAGCACCTTCGGCGAGACCTGGGCGAAGCGGTCGACCAGGCTCTGCGCCCCGAAGTCCGGCGAGCAGCTCGCCCAGACGGCCCCGAGACTGGCGCACGCCAGGAACGTGATGACCGCCTCGGGGATGTTCGGGATGACCGCCACGACCCGGTCGCCACGACCGACACCGAGCCGTCGCAGACCGGTCGCGACCGCGGCCACCGAGGCCCGCAGCTCAGCGCCGGTCACCTCGCGAAGCGGCGCGCCCTCCGACTGGGCGATCAGCGCCGGCCGATCGTCGACCAGCCGCCCGAACAGCACCTCCGCATAGTTGAGCTCGGCGCCTTCGAACCATCGCGCCCCGGGCATCTCGCGCCGGCCGAGGACCCGGTCCCATCTGCCGTGGAACGGGATCTCGTAGTAGTCGACGATCGACGACCAGAACGCCTCGAGATCGTCGACCGACCAGCGCCACAGCGCCGCGTACTCGTCGAACCGAAGGCCTCGTTCGCGCTCCAGCCAGCCGAGGTAGTCGCTCATCGACGACGCCTAACGGAACGCCGCCGACGGCTCCCACAGGAGCGCGCCTTCGGTCAGGCGCGCGGGATCGGTCATCGAGGTCGGGCTGGGCCAGGCGTGCGCGGGGGACCCGAGCGGCCTGACCTTGGCCCGCTTGGGCCATCCGGGCCTGCCGTATTCGTCGCCGGGACACCGGCATCCGCGGTGGCCTTCTTCGCGCCGGCCCGGCTCACGCCGGCTCCCGCGCCAAGACCACGGACCTCGGGGGCTCGCAGGCGGCGAGCACGGCCGCTCGGCAGGTCGTCGAGCCGGACCGGCCCGATCCTGACCCGGACGAGCCGGTCGATCGGCGCGCCGACCGCCCCGAACATCCGACGCAGCTGGCGCTTCCAGCCCTGGGCGAGGATGGCCCGGTACCAGACGAGCGGCCCGGGCGGTGGGGCGATCAGATCGACCAGCCGGCGTGTCTCGATCTCGGTCGTCGCCCGCAGGCCGGTGACCGTCGCAAGTCCCTCGTCGAGCGGGATGCCGGCTTTGATCGCCTTGACCTGGTCTGGCGTGAGCGGGGTGCGCAGGCCGATGGCGTACTCGCGCTCGATCCCGTGACGCGGGTGGAGGACCCGGTCGGCCCACGCCCCGTCATTGGTCAGCACGAGGAGCCCCTCGGAATCCTGGTCGAGCCGGCCCACCGGGTAGAGCCGACCGCCCTCGGGCAGCATCGCCGTCGGGATCATGTCGAGGACCGTCTTGGAGGCGTGCCGGTCGCGGACAGTCGAGGTGACGCCACCCGGCTTGTGCAGCAGCAGGTACTCGGGGCTCGACGCAGCGCCGATCACCCGGCCGTCGACGGCGATGATCGCCTTGGCCGGGTCGACCTGCATCCCGAGCTTCGCCGGCTTGCCATCGACGGTGACACGGCCGTTGGCGATCAGGACCTCGCTGGCCCGGCGCGAGGCGACGCCGGATGCGGCCAGGACCTTCTGGAGCCGTTCGGCCGCCATCAGCTGGCCCCACCGGGCCGGCCATCCGTGCCGTCGACATCCGGGAACAGCGACTCGGTGATCGGCTCGCCACCCTCCTCGGACAACCGGGCGGCGACGTCGACGTCGAGCGGCGGCAGATCGTCGAGACTCGTCAGTCCGAAGCGCTCGAGGAAATCGAAGCCGGTCCCGTACAGGAACGGCCGGCCGGGCGCATCGGACCGGCCGAGCTCGGTGATGAACCGGCGGTGCAGGAGCGTCCGGATCGTGTAGTCCGAATCGACGCCACGGATCCGTTCGACTGCGGACTTCGTCACCGGTTGACGGTACGCGACGATAGCCAGCGTCTCGAGCGACGCCGGCGAGAGGCGGACGGCGTCGGCGCCGACATAGCGGGCGACAAGCGCGCCACCCTCGGGTGCGGTGGCCAGCTCGACCCGGTCGCCATCGATGAGCAGCCGGATCCCACGCGCCCGAAGCGAGACCTCGAGGTCGCCGAGTCGGGCGTCGACGGTCGGCCGGTCGGTGCCGGCGAGCATGCCGATCTCACGACGCGAGAGTGGCTTCTCGGCGACGAAGAGGAGGGCCTCGAGGGCGGCCTCGGTCAGCTCGATCGGGGCCGGGGGTTGGGTGGCCCCGGGCACGTCGTCGGCCGGCGGTCCGGTCAGCTCGAGGTCCGGCGCCGCGCCGTCGTCGGCCGATCGCGGCTCGATCATGCGAAGGACTCCAGCGTCTCATCGATGGGCTGATCGGCGGCGATATCGCCACCCGCCGCGGCGCGCTCCTCGGTCGTGGTCGCGCGGGCGACGATCGGACCCCAGGGAGCCGCCTGCTCGACCACGATCTCGCGGCGCTTCATGAGCTCCAGCATGGCCAGGAAGGTGATGGCGATGACGACCCGGTCGCGGACGCCGGTCAGCAGGTCCTGGAGGACGAAGCTCGGGGCATCGCGCAAAGCGGCCCGGATGATCTCGGCCCGCTCGGTGATGGTGATGGTCCGGGCCAGCACCTCGGGCGGCGGCTCGCGCGGCGGGGCGAGGGCGGCCAGCCGGTCGAGGGCGCGCACCAGCCGGAGCGGGTCGAGCGGTGACGCGTCGGTCGGCCGGGCGCCCGCCAGGGCCGCAGCCCGGGCGATCCCCGGTTCGCGCCGGAAGAGCCCGATGCGGCAGATCGCGTCCTCGGCCAGTCGCAGACCCGCGTCGCGGTGGGCCTTGTACAGGATGAGCCGGGCCCGGAGCTCGGCCTCGGGGTCGGCGCCCTCGTCGAGGAGGGCTGCCGGGTCGGTCGGATCCGTGCGGCGCGGGAGCATCGCTCGGCTCTTGATGAGGATGAGCTGGCTGGCGATCGAGACGAACGAGCTGACGTTGCCCAGCCGGTCCGCGGTCAGCCGACCCAGGGCGTCGAGGTAGGCGTCCGCGAGCGCCCCGAGCGGGACGGTCAGCACGTCGAGCTGGCGGGCCTCGATGAGCGACAGCAGGAGCGCCAGCGGGCCGTCGAATTCGGCCATCTGGATCTGCGTCCGGCTCTCGGCCCGGCGGCCCTCACCAAAGGTGACAGCCGGTGGTGCCGGGAAGGCCGTCGCGACCGTGTCCAGCGGCACGCCCCCGAGGTCGGTCGGCGTGGCCATGACCGGGATGCCGGGCGAGCCGCCGCCGCTCATCAGTTGGCCTCGTCGGCGAGTCGGAGCAGCTCGCCGAACTCGGGGTCGAGCGGCGCGTCCTGGTTGCGGATCAGCTCGACGGTCCGAGGACTGCAGCCCGCGCCAGCCGCGAGCACGGCCGATGTCTCGGCATGGGTCCGCAACCGCCCGAGCGCGTCCCGGAAGCCCGGCACGACGCCCGCGACCCGCCAGATCCACGATCCAAACCGGCCGCCCAGCGTGTAGGCGACCCTCGGCCAGACCCCGGTGTCGCCCTTGCCGGCATCGTGGAGCAGACCGGCGGTCAACAGATCGGGCTCGTCAACGCCCTCGGCCCGGAGCGAGGCCACGACGTCAAGGCCGTGGCGACGGTCGGCGACGTGCATCGCATCGAAGAGCGCGAGCTGCGGCGGGCTGGTCCAGGTCGCCAGCGCCGCACGCTCCTCGGGCGCCACACCGGCCCGCAGGTGCGCCCGGAACTGGCGGGTCCTAGAGCCCCACCAGGAAGCGGAAGATCCCATCGATGATCGGACTGATGATCCGTGCGCCGATCGAGTTGCCGGGCGGGAAGAAGAGCAGCGCGATCAGGATGAAGAAGCCGTACTGCTCGAGGAACGGCCGGATCTGGTACTCGGTCCGGCGATCCATGAACGCGAACATCACCTTCGAGCCATCGAGCGGCGGGATGGGGATGAGGTTGAAGACCATCAGCAACAGGTTGATCTGTACGAACAGATACAGGACCTGGACCGGGAGCCCGTTGATGCCGCCGAGCTGCGTGAGGAGCTCTGGACTGTGGATCAGAAATCGAAGCGGGAGCGCACCGACGATGGCGAGGACCAGGTTGGAGATCGGCCCCGCGGCGGCGACGAGCGCCTCGCCCCGGCGACCACCCTCGAGGTTGAGCGGGTTGACCGGGGTGGGCTTCGCCCAGCCGAACCCGAGTGCGCCACCGGCCGCCGCCGAGCCGATGAAGGTCAGCGCCAGCAGGGTCCCGCCGACCGGGTCGAAGTGGGCGATCGGGTTGAGGGTCAGCCGCCCGAACAGCTTGGCCGTGCCGTCCCCGAGACGGTACGCAGCGAGCGCGTGGCTGAATTCGTGGACCGGCAACCCGACCAGCAGCATGATGCCGACGACGATCGCGGCGGGAAGGATGCGTTCGAGATCCAATCGGCACCATGGGTACGGGGGGTCGCGCGTATCGTAGCGGCCCCGCGCCGTGCGGGTCCGTTCGTGCTCAGAGCCGCGAGAGCAGGTCCGCCTTCTTCTGCTCGTATTCCTCGGCGGTGATCGCTCCGCGGTCGCGCAGGTCGGCGAGGTTGGTGAGGGTGCGGGTGACCTCGTCCGGGTCGGCTCGCGGTGCGGGCGGTGGTGCCGTGGGGGTCGGTGCGGCCGCTGGTGCCGCGGTGCCCGGACCCGGTCCGCCGGTCGGGGCAGGGCCGCCGGCCGGTGCCACAGGACGCTGGCCTGGTGCGCCGGCGGCATCGCGGATCGGCGGCGCCGGCTGCCAGCCAGCACGTTCCATGTCGACCTCGAACTCGTGCTTGGCGTCGAGCATCGCCTTCTTGAAGGCGATCGGGGCTCGTAGCATCCGCATCTTGTCGATACCGGCCTCCGAGGCGGTCAGGACGGTCAGGTCGCCGAAGCCGAACATCCGCCCGAACACCGACTGGCTGAGGACGGCGTCGTTGATCTTCTCCAGCGAGCTGTCGGTCGAGTTGCGGTTGAGGACCCCCTCGACCTGGATGACCCGCCGGTTGGTGAGGACGTATTCCTGGTTGATGTAGCGCAGCCCCGTCCAGATCGCGACGGCGATCCCGCCGAAGAAGAGGATCGCGGTGATCCAGCCGAGGACCTGGCGAAGCGTCCCGCTCGCGCCGTCGGCGCCCAGGTTGCCGCCGAGCCAGAACAGGACGATCGCGCCGATGATGGCGAGGATCGTGTAGCGAGCGCCCCAGATGAAGATGAAGGGGTGCTGTTTCTGGCGATAGGTGATCCGCTCGCCCGTGGACAGCAACCCGTCGGCATAGCTCATGCGGCGAAGCCTCCCTCTCAGGCCCTTGGGTGGGCCCGGCTGTAGACATCCCGGATCCGTTCGCCGGTGAGATGCGTGTACAGCTGCGTGGTGGAGATACTCGCATGCCCGAGCAACTCCTGAACGATGCGCAGGTCGGCACCACCCTCGAGCAGGTGGGTCGCGAACGAATGCCGCAGGGTGTGCGGGCTGACCCGCTCGGCCAGCCCGGCCCGTGACGCCGCGCGCTTGACCGCGGCCCAGGCCTGCTGGCGGGCCAGCCGGCCGCCTCGATCGCCCAGGAAGAGCGGCCCGCCGCGCGGTGGTGCGACGTGGCCGATCCGCAGCAGGGCGACCCGCGGCCCGTCGATCCAGCGCCGCAGCCAATCGAGGGCCACGTCACCGACCGGCACGAGACGCTCCTTGTCGCCCTTGCCGATGACCCGGACGAACGCGCCATCGACCGACAGATCCTCGCGATCAAGCCCGATCGCCTCGCTGATCCGAAGGCCCGCAGCGTAGAGGAGCTCGAGCAGCGCCCGGTCGCGGAGGGCATGGGCCTTGGGGGCGCCGGCGTGCGTGTCGGCGGCCGCATCGCCGCCGGCCGCATCGCCGTCCGCCGCCTCGCCCCCGGCCGCCTCTAACAGCCGCTCCGTCTCATCGACCGTCAGCGTCTCGGGCAGCAGCCGTGACGGTCGCGGCAGGTCCAGATGCGCCGCCACGTCCACCGCGATCAGCCCCTCGCCGTAGGCGAACCGGTAGAAGCCCTTGAGCGCGGCGGCGCGTCTCCGTAGGCTGCTCGAGGCGAGCCCCGGATCCCCCGGCCGACCGCGTTTGGTCCGGGCGGCCAGATAGCCGACCGCGACGTCGGGTGAGGTCGCCCAGCCTCGCGAGACGCCGCGCGATGCTCTGAAGTCACGCAAGTCCGCGCCATAGGCCCGGATCGTCGCGGGTGACAGGCCGCGCTCGACGTGGAGGTACGTCAGGTAGTCCTCGGTGGTGGCCTCGAGATCGGGCACCGGTCGCCGGGCTCAGCCGGTCTGGGCGACCTCGCCGCGCCACGCCTCGGCACGGTCGAGGAGCTCGCGGGCGCTCGCCAGCGTGGCCGACCCGCCGGCATCGCCGCCGAGCATCTGGGCGAGCTCGACGATCCGGCCCTCGCGGTCGAGATGCTCGATCTCGGTGACC
>JBBQVJ010000117.1:0-7144 GCA_038211705.1 Candidatus Limnocylindrales bacterium
TCAGGGCTATCGGCCACGTCTAAGTAGGGTTTGCCTTGGGCAATGCAGCTTAGCAAAACGTGGTGGTCACGATGGCGAAAAGGGCCTGCACAGTGGATGATGAGATCATGCTGAGCGATCGCACCTTCCACCGCCTGATGAGATCCCGGCGACCGGGGGCCCGATATCGCCGGCCTGGGTCACCACCGCGATCGCGATCAACGCCGCGACGATCGCGGCCACCAGACCGATCGCGGCGAGCACGCCCAGCGCGCTCCGAGCCGCCCAGCTCGCCCGTGAGCGAGGCGTCGACAGGACGACCTCGAGCCGGCGCCGGTTCTCATCGCTGGCCCAGCCGGCCAGGAACGACGCGCCGGCCAGACCGATGATGAACGAGCCGAAGCTGAAGAACGTCAGCTGGAGGACGGCCGACGGCTGGGTCAGGTCGAGACCCGGGTAGATCGTCTCGATGAGGGCCGCGATCTGTGGCAACGAGGTGAGCATCTGGCTGAACGCCTCGGCCGAGGCGACGATGATCATCCCGTACAGCCCGATCCCGATGCCCCACGCGATGGCCACGCCGGTCCGATCGGCCAGCTGCCGGGTGAACGGGCCCCCGACGCCAGCCGGCAGTGACGGGAGCCGCAGCCAGCGGACGTTGACGACGCCGCCGATGTCGCGTCGCTCGAAGGCGATGACGCCGGCGGCCATCAGCGCGACATCGACGGCGGCGATGAGGCCGATCGCAGGCCAATCCGAGACGCCGGCGAGCGGGCGGTGTCCGGCCGTCCAGTCAAAGAACGACAGCGGCGAGAGCGAGTCGATGAGCGGCGACAGGCTGGCATAGCTGTAGATCAGATAGCTCGCGAACAGCACGATCAGGCCAAAGGCCATGCCACGGGTCCGGCCGAGGATCGGCGACGTCGCGAACGCGACCCCGCCTACCAGCAGCATCATCAGGCCGTACAGGAGGACCTGGCCGAAGGCGGCCCCGAGTGGGATCGCATCGCCGGGCAGCTTTCCGAATGCCTGGCCGACGACCCAGGTGCTGAGGGCCAGGATGACCATCGCCAGGACGACCGCGGAAACATGCCCGGCCAGCTTCTCGAGCGCGATGGCCCGGCGGCCCTGCGGCGTCGAGGCGAGCAGGTCGAGGCTGCCCTTTGCGGCTTCTCCGGCGAGGGTGCCGGACAGCGCGATGACCGGCCACAGCCCGAGCATCACCGGCAGGAAGTTGCCGACCCGCCACGACAGGAAGCCGCCCAGCGTCTCGAGGTTGATGGGCTCGCCGAGCAGGCCGCGCACCGCGAGCGGCAGCGAGGTCAGCGCGGCGATGAACTGGCGGCGCAGCTCGATGGTCGCGAACTCCGGGGCGATCCCGAACGGCGCGCCGGTGCCGACCATGAACAGGCCGGCAACGCCACCGACCACGATCGCGGCGCGCAGGCTGTCGCGCAGCGTCTTGCCGTAGATCGACCCGAGGCCGATGATCCGCGCCCAGAGGCTCGGTCCTGACAGGACAGCGGCGCCAGTCCCGGCGCTCACCGCTCCGCGCCGACCGGTACCGGGTGCTCGCCGTATTGCGCCAGGAAGACATCCTCGAGGTTCGGTTCGCGGCTCACGACATCGACGATGCCGTGCGGCGCGGCGGCTGCGATGACCGCCCCGATCGGCCCGTTGACCCGCATCTTGACGATCTCGCCCACCGCCTCGATGTCGCTGACCCCGTCGATGCCCTCAAAGATGGCCGACGCGACCGGCGTGGCGAACGTGATCTCGACGTGGTGGAACGACAGTCGCCGGATGGCCTCGATCCGGTCGACCTGGACGAGCCGGCCCTCGCGGATGATCGCCACTCGGTCGCATGTCCGGTCGACCTCGCCGATGATGTGGCTCGACAGGAAGATCGATCGACCCTCCTCGCGCGCCTCGCGGACCAGCGCGAAGAACGTCTGCTGGACGAGCGGATCGAGCCCCGCCGTCGGCTCGTCGAGGATCAGCAGGTCGGGCCGATGCTGGAGCGCGAGCACCAGCCCGACCTTCTGCTTGTTGCCCCGGCTGTATTCCTTGAACTTGCGACTCGGATCGAGGTCGAGCCGTTCGATCAGGCTTGTCACGTACGCCCGATCGACGCCGCCGCGCAGGTTCCCGAAATAGGCGATGGTCTGCGCGCCCGTGAGCCGGTCGTACAGATCGAACTCACCGGGCAGGTAGCCGACCCGCCTGTGGATCGCGACCGGGTCGGCGGTCGTCTCGATGCCGAACACCTCAGCCCGGCCGCCGGTCGGGCGGATGAGGTCGAGCAGGACCCGCATCGTGGTCGTCTTGCCGGCGCCATTCGGCCCAAGGAACCCGAAGATCTCGCCCTCGGCGACTTCGAGATCGAGGTCGATGACGCCGCGGTGTTCGCCATAGGCCTTGGACAGGCGTTCGGTTCGGATGACGGCGGTCATGACACCTTCCTTCGGGGGGAGCCTAGCCGAACGGGGTCAGTCCCAGCCACGCGCGTGACGCGCCCTGCCGCCCCGGCCGCGCCGGAACGGGAGCGACCGATCGACCAGGGCCGCCGCCACGGCCGTGGTGAGCGGCACCGCCAGGACGATCCCGATGCTGCCCACCATGGCCCGCACGATCTCGACCGCGACGACCTCCAGCGATGCCGTCAGGAGCGGATCCTGGCGGCCCGCGGCGAACAGCACGATGAGTGGCAGCGAGGCGCCCACGTAGGCCAGCACGAGCGTGTTGACGGTCGCAGCGATGTGCGAGCGACCGACGTTCATCGATCGCCGCGCCAGCTCGAGCCGGGGCAGCGACGGGCTGGCCGCGTTGAGATCGGACACGGTGGCGGCCTGCGTCAGGGTGACGTCGTCGAGGATGCCCAGCGCGCCGAAGATGATGGCGGCCAGGATCAGCCCGCCGATATCGATGTTCGGCAGCCCGACCGCCTGGAGGTAGGTCGCGTCCTCCGAGCCCTGGAAGGCCGTGAACCGGGCCAGCTCGTCGAACACGATGGCGAGCGCGCCGACCACCGCCAGCGACGCGAACGTGCCGATCGCGGCGGCGAGCGTCTGCGAGCGCAGGCCCTCGGTCAGCAGGAAGGTCGCGATCGTCACCCCGGTCGCGGCCAGGATGGCGACCAGCGCCGGGTCCCGGCCGGCGAGGATCAGGGGCACCACGATCTTGACGATGACCGCCAGCGTCAGGGCCAGGGCGATGAGCGACCGGACGCCGCGCCAGCCGCCGACCACGGTGACCGCCAGCGCGAAGATCGCCAGCAGCAGGGCGAGCACCGGGATGCGGTACAGGTCGGCCACCGAGACGAAGGCCGTGCCGCCGTCGTTCGAGACATTGACCACGACCTCGTCGCCGACCACGTAGCGCGGCAGCTCGGTCGACCCGGACGGGCCCTGGATGTGACCGTCGATCGTCTCGCCCGTCCGCGGCCCGAACGTGACGATGAGCCGGACGTCGGGCACCGTGGGGTCGTCGCTGGTCGCCAGCAGCTCCACGATCCGGCCGCGGAGCAACTCGACTGGTGGTGGCCCGCTGGGCGGCGGCGTCAGGTCGGGGACGAGGAACGCGACCGCGAACAGCAGGATCAGGCCACCGAGCAGCGCCCCAGCATTGCGCCGAAGACCGCGGAATGGGACCTCAGCCGGGCCGTCCGGGGCACCGATCCGAGGCGGGCCGCCGCTCACGTGGCGGGGTTCGAGGCTCGCTGGGCCGCCTCGGCCCGCTCCTTCAACACGTGCAGGTGCGCCTCCACACGGCTGGCCAGCGAGGCCCGACCCAGACGGACCAGGATCCCCGTCCATCGATCGAACGGTTCGAAGGTGGCGGCGTGGATGACCTTGGTCCCGCCGGCGACCGGCTCGAGCCGCCAGCTCCATTCGCTGTCGAAGCCCGACGCCGTGACCCGGACGCGGAAGCGCGAATCGGGCCGGGCCTCGAGGCTCTCGACCTGGGCAAGGTCACGCAGCAGCCCGAGCCGGGCGCGGGCCGAGCGCGTGGTCGCCGCAGCGGGCCAGGGCGGCGCAGCGGGACCAAGCCGGAGCTCGGGAATGAGGGCGGCCGTGTTGGCCGGGTCGTGGAGCGTCGCCCAGACCGTGTGCGGCGAGGCGTGGACGTAGAGACGCCGCTCGACCGAGCCACGATCGGCGGGTCCAGTGCCTTCCAAGCGACCGCCTTCGGAGCGGCCCGTCCCGACAGCCATCCTCAGCCGCCGATCGGGTGCCAGACCGTCTTCATCTCGAGGAAGGCGGCGATCCATTCCGGACGTTCGGTGGCGGCGTCATCGAGCCAGTCGAAGCGGGCCTCGGCGACCCTCGTCGGCCGCCGCGAGAGACGCTTGATGTCCTCGGCGGCGAGCGTCTCGACCTCGGTCCGCATCTCGTCAGCGACACCCCAGGTGTCGAGCGCGTCGACATCGTTGTGGGCCGCCAGGACCGGCACGAGCTCCGGCTTGCGCCCCGTCAGCACGTTGACGACCCCACCCGGAACGTCGGACGTGGCGAGCACCTCGGTCAGCGTCACGGCGGGCAGCGGTCGCGTCTCGCTGGCGATGAGGACGACGGTGTTGCCGGTCACGAGCGGTGGCGCCAGCCGGCTGACCAGCCCCAACAGCGACGACGTCTCGGGCGCGACCAGGCCGACCACCCCGGTCGGTTCAGGGATGGTGAAGTTGAAATAGGGTGCGGCGACCGGATTCGAAGAGCCAAGCACCTGGCCGATCTTGTCGGCCCAGCCGGCGTACCAGACCCAGCGGACGAGCGCGCGGTCGACCGCGGCGCGCGCGGCGGCCGGTCGCAGCCCTTCGGCGGCTTCGACCTCGGCCGCGAACTGCTCGCGCCGGCCCTCCATCAGTTCGGCGACGCGGTAGAGGACCTGACCTCGGTTCATGGCGGTCTTGGCCGCCCAGCCCGGGAAGGCGCCGCGGGCCGCGCGAACGGCGTCGCGCACGTCCTTGCGCGATGCCCGGCAGGCGTTGGCGAGGAGCTCGCCGTCCGCGCCACTGACCACGTACGACCGACCCGACTCCGTCCGCGAGAACGCACCACCGACGGACAGCTTGTAGGTCTGGCGGACCACGACGCGGGCGGGAGCCGCCGCGGCCGCCGCCGACGGAGCGCGGGTCGCAGCCGCCCGGGCGACCGCGGTCCGGCCCGGCGCCGTCGACTTGCGCGAGCGGGTGGCCATCAGCGGTCCTCAAGCCGGACGTAGGCGTGCAGACCGTGCATCCCGCCCTCGCGCCCGAAGCCCGACTCCTTGTAGCCACCGAACGGCGATGTCGGATCGAACTTGTTGAAGGTGTTGGCCCAGACGACCCCCGCCCGCAGGCGCTGCGCCATCTCGAGGATGCGCGAGCCCTTGTCGGTCCAGATCCCGGCCGACAGCCCATAGACCGTGTTGTTGGCCTTCTCGACGGCCTCGTCCGGGGTCCGAAAGGTCAGCACGGACAGGACCGGACCGAAGATCTCCTCATGCGCGATGCGATGGCTCTGGGCGACGTTCGTGAACAGCGTCGGGCGGAAGAAGTACCCGCGCTCGGGCAGGTCGCAGGCGGGCTGATACAGCTCGGCGCCCTCGGCGACCCCGGACGCGACAAGCTCGGTGATCTTGTCGAGCTGGCTCTTCGAGTTGATCGCCCCGACGTCGGTGTTCTTGTCGAGCGGGTCGCCGACCCGGATCGTCGAGAGGCGGTCCTTGAGCTTCTCGATGAGGGGCTCCACGATCGACTCCTGGGCCAGCAGCCTGGAGCCGGCGCAACAGACCTCACCCTGGTTGAAGTAGATGCCGTTGACGATGCCCTCGACGGCCTGGTCGAGCGGCGCGTCGTCGAAGACGATGTTGGCGGCCTTGCCGCCGAGCTCGAGGGTCAGCGCCTTGTCGGTCCCGGCCACGCCCTTGGCGATCCGCCGGCCGATCTCGGTCGAGCCCGTGAAGGCCACCTTGTTCACGTCTGGGTGGGTGACCAGCGCCATCCCGATCTCACCCGGTCCGGTGACGATGTTGACGACGCCGGGCGGCAGGTCGGCCTGGCGACAGACGTCGGCGAAGAGCAGCGCCGAGAGCGGCGTGGTCGAGGCGGGCTTGAGGACGACCGTGTTGCCGGCGGCCAGCGCCGGGGCGATCTTCCAGGCCAGCATGAGCAGCGGGAAGTTCCATGGGATGATCTGGGCGGCGACACCGAGGGCGGTGGCCCGCCGGCCGGGGAACGCGTAGTCGAGCTTGTCCGCCCAGCCCGCGTAATACCAGAAATGGGCCGCCGCGAGCGGCACGTCGACGTCGCGGCTCTCCTTGATCGGCTTGCCCGTGTCCATCGACTCGAGGACCGCGAACTCGCGGCTGCGTTCCTGGAGGATGCGCGCGATCCGGAACAGGTACTTGGCCCGTTCCTTCCCGGGCAACGGGCCCCACGAGCGGGTCTGGGCGCGGCGCGCGGCGTGGACCGCCTTGTCCGCGTCGGCCGGGGTGGCCTTGGCGACGAGGGCGAGCGTCTCCTCCGTGGCCGGGTTGACCGTCGCGAACGTACCGCCGTCCGAGGCCGGCACGTCGCGGCCACCGATGAACAACCCGTAACGCGGCTTGATCGTGACGATGTCGCGCGCTTCGGGGGCCGGGGCGTACTCCCACGGGATCGCCTGTCCATCGCCCAGTCCCCACGAGGACGGCGACCGGTCTCCGGCCGGAACGAGGCTGCGCTTGGTGTCTGTGGCCATGGCCGCCATTATGGCACTCGGTCCGGGTGATGCCCGCGGGGGAGTGCGAGGGTTTGCCATATCCTCGCTGCGTGCTTGCCCTCGTCGTCTCGCTGGCCATCGGGCTCGTCGGGATCGCCGGCTGTGCCGGACCTTCCGCGTCACCCCCCTCCCCGGCCGTCGCCGGGCCGTGGACGACCGTGGCCGCCGCGCCGATCGAGCTCCTCGAGGTCGGCGTCGCGGCTCGCGAAGGCCGGATCTGGGTCGCCGGCGGGCTGCGCATGGACGGTGCGAGTGATGCGGTCCTGGTCTTCGACCCGGAGGCCGGCACCTGGAGGGCCGGGCCGAACCTGCCCGAAGCCGTCCACCACGCCGCGCTCGTCTTGACGCCGGATGGCCTGCTGCTAATCGGCGGCTACGTCGGCGACACGCTGGGCGTGGCGACCAGCGCGGTTCGTCGGCTCGCC
>JBBQVJ010000118.1:0-7033 GCA_038211705.1 Candidatus Limnocylindrales bacterium
CCTCGTCGGGCGGCTGGTCCTGCCGGTCTTCGGCGGCACGCCGGCGGTATGGACGACGACCCTGTGCTTCTTCCAGGCGGTGCTGCTGGCGGGCTATCTCTACGGTCATCTCTCGATCACGCGATTTGGGCGATGGGGTCCGCCGATCCACCTCGTCCTGGCGGGGCTCGGGTTCGCGGCACTCGTCATCGCGCCGGTGCGGATCGCCGATCTGCGGATCGATACGCTGTCGCCGTCGGTGGACCTGCTGCGCATCCTGATCGTGCTCGTCGGCCTGCCAGCGTTCATCTTGACCACCACCACGCCCCTCGTGTCGGGATGGTTCGAGGCAGCGCGATCCGAGCGCGGCTCCGACCCATATTGGCTCTACGCCCTCAGCAACGGCGGCTCCCTGCTCGCTCTCCTTGCCTACCCGTTGCTGATCGAGCCACGACTCGGACTGGGCGCACAGCGCGGGCTGTGGACGATCGGCTACGCCGGCCTGGTCGTCGTGCTGGGCGTGGCCGGGACGCGTGCGATGCCGACGCTCCTCGATCGGCGCCCGGCAACCACCCGCGCCGCCCCCGCCACGGTCGACGTCGCAGCCGCCGCTCCGGCCCGCGCGATCGACTGGCCGAGACGTCTCCGCTGGTTGCTCCTGGCGGCCGTCCCGTCCGGGCTGCTGTCCGCCGTCACCACCTTCATCGCCACGGAACTTGTGTCCGCCCCGTTCCTTTGGGTCATGCCGCTGGCTATCTACCTCGCCTCGTTCATCGTCGCCTTCTCACGTCGTGGCGGCCGCCTCGTCCGGCTGGCTGTCCTCTCGGCCCCGGCGATGGTCACACTGATGTGGGTCCCCTACGGCACGGCCGGCGGCTGGCCGATCCTCGCCCTCCTGGTCGTGGAGCTCGTCGCGTTCGGGATCGTCGCGACCGCCCTCCATGGGCGGCTCGCTCAGGACCGACCGGACCCGGCGCATCTCACAGAGTTCTACCTGATCCTGGCGGCGGGGGGCGCCCTGGCCTCCGCATTCGTGGCCCTCGTCGCGCCGCAGGTCTTTCCGAGCGTCTGGGAGTACCCGATCCTGCTCGTCGGTGCGCTCGTGGCGCTCGCCCTGGTCGCCCCCGCGGCGGTGGTCACCCGACGGACGGGGAGTCGGATCGGCCTCGACTTCAGCCCGTTCGTCGCCGGGTTTCGCGGGCGGGTCGGGCCCTACCTCGTCGGCGCCGGCCTGCTCACGACCGTCCTGCTGGTGACGAACGCGCCGATCACCGAGCGTGCCGTCCACTGGCTCCTCGTCGGCGGGCTGATCCTGGCCGTCGGTGCTCGGCCATGGTTCCTGGCCGTCGCGACCGCGTTCGTGCTGGGTCTCGCCACGTTCGTCCTCCAGCCGCCGGTGGAGTTCCGGGCACGCAGCTTCTTCGGTGTGACCGAGGTCCTGCGACCGGGCGATGGCACGATCGCGGTCCTGATGAATGGCACGACCGTTCACGGCGCGCAGTACACCGAGTCCGCGCGTCGTCGGATCCCGGGCACGTACTACGGGACGGTCGGGCCTGCTGGTGACATCTTCGCCCTCGAGGCGCAGCGACCGGGCGTCGCCAACCATGTCGCAGTGGTGGGCCTCGGCGCCGGGACGCTGGCGTCCTACATCGACGCCCGGACCCTGATGACCTTCTTCGAGATCGACCCGGTGGTCATCGCGGTGGCGGAGGATCCGCGTCTGTTCAGCTACCTGGCTGACGCGCCGACCAAACCGCGGGTCGTGGAGGGCGACGCGCGTCTGTCGCTGGCCGCCGAGCCGACCGCTGCCTATGACCTGCTCGTGCTCGACGCATTTTCCAGTGACGCGATCCCGGTCCACCTCATGACGGTTGAAGCGATCGCCGAGGAACTGCGGACTCTCCAACCCGATGGCGTCATCGCGTTCCACATCTCGAACCGCTACTACGACCTGTCGCCGGCGATCGCGGCCGCACTCGAACGACTCGGGCTGACCACGCTGGAGCGGGCGGGGGGTCCGCCCGCGGCGACGGCCGAGTCGACGGACATCCCAAGCCGGTGGCTGGTCGCTTCGCGGGACCCGGCACGGCTGGCCAAGTTTCGAGCGCTCGGATGGGAACTCGCAGCTCCGGCCGGCCACCCATTCACCGACGACTACGCGGACCTCCTGACCTACCTTCATGTCGGCTTCTGAGCGAGGTTGCCGTCGCAACCATCTTCCGGATCCAGTGCTAGCATTTCAAGCGTGACCTCCCCCACCATTGACGCGGAGCCTGCCTGTTCGGGCCCCGGACGAACACCCGCCGACACCTTACCCACCGAGGCGTCCATCGCACCGTCCGCGCTCCGAGCCGGGCGTCGCTCGATCGACGACATCCCTCAGGCGACCTGGGACGTGGTCGCAGCGCGCAACCCGTGGGCCACGATCTTCTCGGGCTGGGCCTTCCAGCGCGCCTGGTGGGACGCGTACGGCGCGAATGCGCACGAGGAGACCCTGGTCGTCGTCCGCGCCGACGCGCCGGCCGAAGCCGATCCTGTGGCGATCATCCCGCTCATGCATCGCCACGAGGTGGAGCCCGCGGACGCCCTGACCCACACCAGGATGCGCCACGGCGGGGAGGCCGAGCTCACACCGGTCCCGCCGACCGCAACCGCGATCTTTCTTGGGGCCTCCTACCACGCCGACTATGCGACGGTCCTCGCCGCGCCGGCTGACCTGCCCGGGGTCGCCGACGCCGTCGCCGGCTATCTGGCGGATGTCACCGGCCCGGAAGCCTGGGACGTCGTCGACCTCCGGCGCCTGCGCTGCGGCGACCCGGCGGCCGATGCCCTGGCGGCCGCCTTCGGGGCCCGCGAGATGGCCGAAGGCTGGACACTCAACGTCGAGCGCGAGGACGTCTGTCCGGTCGTGACCTTGCCCGCCGGCGCGGACATGGACGCGTACCTCGCGACCCTCGGCAAGAAGGACCGCCACGAGATCCGGCGCAAGGTCCGCCGCGCCGAGGCGGTCGGCGAGATCGGATTCGAGGATTCCACGGACCCATTGGCGGACCTCGAGACCTTCATCGAGCTCCACCAGAAGAAGTGGGGCACGAACGGCCTCTTTCCCGATACGCCGGGCGGTGCCCAGAGCCGTGTGCTGTTCCGGCGGCTGTTCGAGCTCCATGGCCCGGACGGTCCGCTCCGTCTGACGTTCCTGTCGGTCGGTGGCAAGCGGATCGCGTCGGGCATCCATTTCGAGACGCCTGACGGCCTCCTCTACTACAACGCCGGCGTGGACCCCGATGCCTACGACCTGTCGCCGGGCGTGCTGATGGTCTACGCGTACATGGCCCGCGCGCTCGAGACCGGAAAGCGCCGGATCGATTTCCTGCGCGGCAACGAGGCCTACAAATATGCCTGGGGCGCGGTCGACGAGCCGATCCAGCGCCTCCTGGTCCGACGAAGGAACGGTTGAGATGAGCGCCCCCCTGCCGTGGGATGCCTGCCTGTCGCCGGTGGAGCGTTCGGCCCTGCGTGGCGGGCGGATCCGCGTCGTCGAGGTCCTCGCGACCGGTACGAACGGCGGCGCCCAGGAACACCTCTTCTCGCTGGTCACCCGGCTGGATCCGACACGCTACGACGTCTCGGTCGTGTCGCTGTCGGCGGGGAGCGCCATCCGCAAGCTCCAGCGGGTCGGTGTCGCAGTGCTGGTCATCGACGATCCGGATGACACGATCGCCGTGGGCGCCCTCGCGGCGCACCTGGCCGAGGTCCGGGCCGACGTCGTCCACGCCCATATGTACCGGGCCGAGACGGTCGCCGCACGGGCCGTCATCGCGCTGGGCGAGGCCGGCCAGCGCCGGCCGTACCTCGTCGCGACAGCGCATTCCAGTCGCGTCCGCTCGGAGACCGACCGGAAGATGCTCCTCGAGCTGACGCCGCAATTCGACCGGCTCATCGCCGTCTCGAAGTCGAGCGAGGCGAAGCTGATCGACGAGGGTCGCGGCACGGTGCCGATCAGCCTCATCTACAACGGGGTCGACCTCCAGCGCTACGACCACCAGGAGCCGTGCTGCACGCTGCCCGAGGAGTACGGGATGGAGCCCGGCTCGAAGATCGTCGGCGTCGTCGCCCGGCTCGAGCCTGAAAAGGGCCACCCGACGCTGCTCGAGGCGTGGCCAGGCGTGCTTCAACACGTGCCTGACGCCTATCTGCTCATCGTCGGCGAGGGCAGCCGCTGGGACGCGCTCGAGGCCCAGGCCCGCCAGCTGCGGATCGCCCACCGGGTCGTCTTCACAGGGCGGCGCGATGACGTGCCGGCGGTGACCGCCGCGCTCGATGTCGCTGTCCTGCCGTCGTATCGCGAGGCCCAGGGGCTGACCATCCTCGAGGCGATGGCGCTGTCACGACCGGTCGTCGCGTCGAACGTCGGCGGGATCCCCGAGATGGTCGTGGACGGCGTCACCGGCCTGCTGGTGCCGCCCCACGACGCCGAAGCCCTGACCGCGGCGATCGTCCGGCTGCTGACCGACCACCCATTGGCCGACACCCTCGGCCGGGCCGGCCACGACCTGGTCCACGACCGGTTCTGCCTGGAATTGATGGTCGAGGCGGTCGCGAGCATCTATGACGAGGCCGCCCGGACCGTGCGGCCCTCGGAAGTCGCAGCGGGCTGATCAGGGCGACCCACCCGAACACCGCCCGACCCGTACCAACGTCCCGGTGCGCTTCGGCACCGCTGCCCGCTAGCATCCGCGGGTGAGACTCTCGCGGCTGTGGTTGTTCCTGGCTGTGGCGCTGCCCGTCCTGGCCACGCTGATCGGCAACATCGCCACCGTCGACCTGACCTATCTCATTCGCGCCGGCGACGAGATCTTGAGCACCGGCGTCATCCCCAACGTCGACACGTGGACCTTCACCGCGGCCGGTCTGCCGTGGGTCGATCAGCAGTGGGGCTCCCAGGTCATCTTCGCCGCGGTCTTCGGGGCCGGCGGTTGGACCGGTCTCGTCCTGCTGCGCGCCGCCCTGATGGGCATCATCTTCGGCTGCGTCTACGCCATCTGCCGGCGGAGCGGCCTGTCGACGCGGACCTCGGCATTGCTGACGCTGATCACGTTCGGCATCGCGGCGGTCGCCCTGGGCCTCCGCGCGCAGGTGCTGGGCGTGACGTTCTTCGCGATCCTCCTGCTCCTGGTCACGGAGCGCCGCGCGCACCCGCGACTCCTGTGGGTCATCCCGCCGCTCGTGTTGGTCTGGGCCAATATCCACGGCAGCTTCTTCCTGGCCCCGCTCGTCCTGGGTCTGGCGTGGCTCGAGGACCTCAACGATCATGTCGCGCATCCCCACCGGACGCTGCTGGTGGCCGTCGCCTCCGCGGTCGCGGCCTGCGTCACCCCGTTCGGGCCGTCGGTCTGGATCTACGCCGCCGGGCTGACCACAAACTCGGCGGTGACGAACGACATCGCCGAATGGCAGCCGACGTCGATCCGGACGGTTCCCGGGCTGCTGTTCTTCGCATCGGTCTTCGGCGTCGCGCTGGTGATCGCCAGGCGCGGCCGGGCGACACCCTGGCCGACCCTGGTCTGGCTGGCGGTCTTCTTTCTGATCGGCGTCTATGCGGCTCGCGGGATCGCCTGGTGGCCATTGGCCGCGATCGTGGCCGTCGTGGGGCTGCTGGCGGATCCGGCGCGCGAGCCGGAGCGGCCGGAACCGGAACCCCCGCGACTGTTCCGGCGGCTCAACGCTGCCATCGTCGTGATGTTCGTCGTCGTCGGGATCCTCCTGCTGCCGATCTGGCGTCCGATCGATCCCAGGACCCAGGCACCCACCGGCATCCTGGTCTTCGCGCCGCCCGGGATCACCTCGGCCCTGCGTGACATGGCCAGGCCCGGCGACCGGCTGTTCAACCCGCAGGAATGGGGCTCCTGGTTCGAATTCACCCTGCCGGATCTCCCGGTGGCGATGGACTCACGGATCGAGTTCTACCCGCCCGCGGTCTGGCGCGACTACAGCGGCGTGCTCGCCGGCAGCAACGGATGGGAGCAACGGATCGCCTCATGGGATCCCACGATCGCGGTGATGGCCAAGCGGGACCAGGCGATCGTGGACCGCTTCGCGGCGCTCGGCTGGCGGGTGGCCTACTCTGACGAGGACGGGTCGATCATGGTCGCGCCGGGCCGCTAGCGACATGACCCGACTGCTGGCGTTGTTCGATCGGCCGCCCTTCAACTCGCCATGGATCATCGCGATGGTCACGCGCTACGGGTTGCCGTGGTGGTTCGCGATCCAGTCCGGCCTGGGGATCGCTGTCGCGTTACAGGGCACTCGCTATCTGTTCTTCGATGCGCGCCTCTACCTGGAGGCGACCCGGGTCTGGCTGGCCGGTGGCGATCCCTGGAACGTCCAGATCGCAGGGAACTACTTCGCCGCGCCGCCGCCGACGCTGCTCGCCTTCGCGCCGTTCACGGTTCTGCCCGCCGATGCCGCCGTCGCGCTCATCGCCCTGGCGGTCATCGGCGGGGCGGTCGCGACGATCCGCCTGTTGCACCTGCCTTGGTGGTGGCTGCTCTTCCCACCGCTGGTCCAATGCGTGCTGTCCGGCAACGTCCAGTCCCTCATCGTGCCGCTGATCCTGCTGCCGGCCGGGGCCGTCGCGATCATCCTCAAGATCTACGCCGGGCTGCCCCTGGCGATCCTGGGACGATGGCGATCGCTGGTGTCCGTCGCGGCCATCATGGTCGCGACGGTGCCGGTCCTTCCTTGGTCCACCTATGTCAACGAGTTCGGACTCATCTCCCAGCGGCTCGCAGACCAGTCGAAGCTCACGTTGCCGATGGGCTTCCTCCTGCTCGTCTCGCCACTCGTCGTCTTGAGCCTCCTCGTGGTCGGACGAGAACGCGCAGCGTGGCTCGTCGTGCCGGCGATCTGGCCATCCCAGCAGTTCTACTACGGGACGATCGCCCTGCCGGCACGTAGCAAGGTGGCCCTGGCCCTCATCGCGCTGCCGGTGCCCGGCAACGGCCTGCTCGCACTCGGCGCACTGGCCCTGGTCACCTGGAGCAATGGCGAC
>JBBQVJ010000119.1:0-7018 GCA_038211705.1 Candidatus Limnocylindrales bacterium
GTCTGGTGGCCGGCCATAACCGGGTGGACCTGGCCCGCCTCGCCGCGGTCACCGGGGCCGCCGACGTCCGCCGCGCGACCGCACGCGAGGCCCACGACCTGACCGGGTTCTCGATCGGTGGCATCCCGCCCATCGGCCACCTGCGGCCGGTCCGGGCGATCATGGATCCGGACCTCGGGCGTTACCAGGTGGTCTGGGCGGCGGCCGGGCTGCCGACCGCGGTCTTCCCGGTCCCACCCGCCACGTTGCGGATCCTGTCCAACGCCACCGTCTCGCCGATCGCCGAGGAACGCGAGGGCGACGGCCTCGAAGCGGCGCCGGCCGGTCACAACCTCCGCGCCTGACCTCCGCTCCTCTCGCGCATGCCGGCCGAACCACGGAACGCCACGATCGCCTACCCGGGCGGCCTGCGGGCTCGCTGGCGCTGGGGTGGCAGCGGCTCTGGACCCGAGGTCTTCGCGCTCTCTGAAGCCGGCGCCCTGATCGACCTGTCCGAGCGGGCCTCGCCCGACCCCGATCCGTTGTGCCGCGCCGAGCTGCGGCTGGAAGGGCCGCGCGGCGCCTGGTCGGCACGGTTCGCGTCGCTCATCTCGGACGAGCCCAGGGCGCTCCACTGGGACACGGCCGGCCTGCTCGTCGTCGCCTATGGGTTCCACACCTACGGGCTCGATGTCGGGACCGGTGAGGCCCGCTGGGACCACCGTTCGGCGACGCCGCTGATCGCCCTGCTCGGCTCGCCGCGGCTCGCGCATGTCCTGGTCCAGTCCGAGCTCGAGACGTTCGCCATCGAACCCGACGGGACGGTCGCCTGGCGGATCGCCCACTCCGATGTCGTGCGGGCCGCGGACCTGCTGGGCGGCCGCTTGGTCCTGACCAGCTTCGATGGGCAGGTCAGTGCGCTCGATCCCGCGACGGGTCGCTCGGCGGGCTGACGCGGCTGTGGACAACCGGTGGATAAGCGGTGGATAACCGCATCGAATCGATCGAAGTCGGTGGAGATCTTCATTGACCCGCCCGCCCCCGCCCCCTACCGTTCGAGGAAGCCCGGAGAGGCCGAGCGTCACTAACGGCTGAGATCGCCTCAAGGCCCACGTGTCGTGGAGGTTTCTTCGGGCCCTTTCGTGTCCGGCGCGTATCATCGCCGCCGTGTCTCCCCTCATCCCCCTGGTTGCCGGCCTCGCCGCGCTCATCGCGGGTGTCCTCGTCCTGCGTACATTCGGCCCGCGCTATCGCGTCGGGCGGCTCCTGGCCACGACCCCGGAAGTGAGCGTCGCGGAGGCGCGCACCCTGGCCGACGGGCGACCGCGATACGTCCGGGTGGCCGGCCGGATCGACGCCGAGGACGAGTTCGAGGACGACGCCCATCGGCCACTCGTCTTCCGCCGGACGCGGCTCGAGATCGGCCGCGACGGCCGTTGGGTCGCCTTCGAGGATGGGCGGGAACGTGTCCGGTTCGAAGTTCGTGACGGGCTCGAGGGGATCGTCGTGGATGACGCGGCGCTCGACGCCGGGCTCGTGGTCATGCCGCGCGAGTCGGTCGGGACCGCGGCCGACGTGGCCGACAGGGTCCCGCCCGGAACCCCCGCCGCGACACCGGTCCGTCTCCGGGTCGAGCAGGTCTCCTCGATCGAGCACGCGATCGTGCTGGGAGTGCCGGGGCTCGACGCCAGCGGCGAGCCGTTCATGTCGGCCGGCCTGGGCCGCCCCCTCGTCCTGACCACGCTCGCGCCGGACGAGGCGATGCGCGTCCTGACCGAGGGTCGGTCGCGACGGCCAATGATCGCGGCGGTCTGCCTGGCTGCCGGTCTCGCGTTGGTGACGCTGGGGCTCGTCCTGGCCGCTATCGGGGCGGCGGCGTGATCGGGCCCAGCTCGACCGGTGCGGCCGCCACGACTCGCTCGACCCGGATGGCGGCGACCGTCGCGAGCTCGTTGGCTGTGCTCGTCGCCTGGCTTGCCCTCGCGACCGCCACGTTCGCGGCATCTCCCAGCCCTGAACCACAGGTCGGTGATCCGCGCAGCTCCGGGCAGGGACCCGGACTGGTGGGCGATCCAGCCGTGGCGCTGCTGATCGTGGTCGCGATCGGGCTCGCGTCGGTCGTCGCGACTCTCGTCTATGTACGGCTCACCGCCGACCGGCGGGTCTGAGCGGGCGGGACCATCGGACTATTGGCAAGAACTGTGAGATTGGTAGGCTCGCCGGACCAAGTTCACATTTCCTCCATGAGCCGTGCCGATCACCCTCCCTCCCAGGCCACCGGACGCCACCCTGTCGGTCACCAAGGCCGCCAGGCTGCTGGGCGTCCACCCGAATACGATCCGTGCCTGGAGCGACGCAGGGCGGCTGCGCTATTACCGCATCAATCCGCGCGGTGACCGGCGCTACCGGCTGGGCGACCTCCAGCGCTTCCTTGCGGCCGCCGAGACCGGCGCCCCGGACGGCGTGGCCGGCCCCTCGACCCGGCCGTGGGGCGGCCGCCGGAACATCGACCCGTCATCGCCCGCCCGCTTCGGTTCCGTGGAACGCGCCCGGGCGGATCAGCCGGTCGCCGATCCCCTCGACGCCGAGCGGCATCGGCTGGACCTGGGCGTCGCCACGACCTTGACCCGGCTGATCAACACCTTCGAGGACCCGGACGAGGCGCTCGATGCCGCCGTCCACGCCCTGCGCGACGCCTATGGACATCACCTCGTCGTCGCCTGGGAGGCGAAGGGCGATCGCCTCAGCCCGCGCGCCTTCGCGGCCGCCGAGGTCGGCGGCTCACCCCGGCTGGTCGAGCTGCCGGCCCGCTTCGGGGTCCTGGGCAAGACCCTCGAGCTCGCCGCGGGCCGCGACCGGACTGGTCGCGTGCCCATGCCCGGCATCCTGCTCGACGGCCGGCCCAACGATGCGCTGGCGGTGCTGACCGACGACCGACCCGAGCTGGCCGTGGCCATCCCCGGCGCGCGCGAGCCGTGGGGGGCACTTCTGGTCGTCGGCGAGACGCCGGGTTCGCTTGGCCCGCGCGACCTCGAGGTGGCCCGGGTCGCGGCCGATGCCATCGGGGCCATGGTCAGCGGCGCCCAGCGCGCCGAGGAAGTCGGCCACCTGCTCCATCGGGCGGAGGCCCTCCGCCGCGTCGCCAGCGACATCGGCAGCCGGCTCGATCTCGATCGGATCCTGTCCGGGCTGGTCGACCACGCGATGGTCCTGTTCGAGGGCGACCGGGCGGCGGTCTTCCTCCAGCACGCCAACGGCCACATCACCGCGGAGGTCACCCGCGGTCTGTCCGCCACGTACCTGGCCAGCGTCCGCGACTTCCCCGAGCGCTCTCTGCCGGCGGCCGCGGTGGCCGCGCTGCGACCTCTCTATGCCGTCGACTACCGCAACGACCCGCGCGGCGAGGGTGTCCGCGCGTCCGTCGTCCAGGAGGGCTTCGACACACTGTGCACGGCGCCGCTGATGGACGGCACCCACCTGCTCGGATTGCTCAACGTATATCACGACCGGCCGCACCACTGGACGGTCGACGAGCTCGACACCATCGGTGCCCTCGCGACGCAGGCCAGCGTGGCCATCCAGGCCGCCCAGGACTACGAGCGGATGGCGACCTGGGCGGCGCAGCTTCAGTCGATCCAGCAGCTCGGGACGCGTCTCAGCCGGTTGTCGAGCGTCGCCGAGATCGGCCAGTCGATCGCCACCGAGCTGCGCCAGCTCATCGACTACCACAACGCCCGCGTGTACCGGCTCGTCGGCGACGATCTCATCCCGGTCGCGATGCAGGGCCAGGTCGGCGAGTACGTCGACGAGACACCCGACCAGCTGCGGGTGGCGATGGGCGAGGGCATCACCGGCTGGGTGGCGGTCAACCGTACCGCCCAGATCCTCGGCGACGCCGCCGCCGACCCGCGGGCGAACACCATCCCGGGCACCGACGACGATCTCGACGAGTCGATGCTCCTGGCGCCGATGCTCTTCGACGACCAGGTACTGGGCGTCCTCGTCCTCTCGAAGCTCGGGCTCAACAAGTTCACGGACGACGATCTGCGCCTTCTGGTCATCTATGCCAGCTTCGCCGCCCAGGCGATGGCCAACGCCGACACGACCAAGCGTCTGCGCGAGCAGACCCTCGCCCTCGAACAGCAGCTGCGCGGCCAGCGCGAGCTCCTCCAGATCACCGAGTCGATCCTGACCACGCTCGACGCGAGGGGCGTGCTCGAGAGCATCACCGACCGGCTCGGGCGGCTGATCGTGTGCGACAACGTGGCGATCGAGGTCGTCGATCCGCTCAGCCAGCTGCTGACGCCGCTGACCGCCCGGGGGATCCACGCCGCGTATTACCTCGAGCCGTGGGCGCCGGGCGAGGCCGGAATCGCCACCTGGGTCGTCGAGCACAACGAGCCGGTGCTCATCACTGACGAGCGCAACGATTCGCGCGTGAACCATTTCCGTGATGCCTTCGAATCCGTGGACGGCAGCCTCATCGTCGTCCCGCTCCGGGGCCGCGGCGGCGCCATCGGCGTGCTCACGATCGAGCGGATCGGCGTGGGCAACACCTTCTCCGCCGAGGAGTTCGAGCTGGTCCAGCTATTCGCGGCGCAGGTCTCGATCGCGCTCCAGAATGCCGAGGTCTTCCAGGCGGTCGAGATCCGGGCCCGGACCGACGACCTCACGGGGCTCCTGAACCACGGCACCTTCCAGGAATGGCTGGAGCGGAGCGTCCACGAGGGCGGGCCGTTCAGCCTGATCATGCTCGACCTCGACGACTTCCGGGAGGTCAACAACGATCTGGGTCACCAGGCCGGCGACACGCTGCTGCGCCGGATCGCGGGCAGCCTGATCCGGTCTGGGCGCGACAGCGACCTCGTCTTCCGCTATGGAGGCGACGAGTTCACGTTCCTGCTGCCCAACACCGACGAGGTCGGCGCCATGCAGGTCGCCGATCGGGCGCGCCAGGCCGTGGCCGCCACCGACGGCGCCATCACGGCCTCGGTCGGAGTGGCGACCTTCCCACAGGATGGCGCGACAGCGACCGACATCCTGCTCGCCGCCGACCGCGCCTGTTTCGTGGCCAAGCGCGGCGGTCGGGATCGCATCGTGATCGCCGCCGAAGGCCTGGCCCTGGCCGCCGAGCTCTCGCTCCAGCCGCCGACCCCCGTCGACTCGGCGAACCCACCGGCCGCCTGACCCGTCGTCACCCCATGTTCGGCCGACACGTCCTCATGAACGAGATGCGCACTCGCAAGCCGTGGCTGGGGGTCCTCGCCGTCACCGTGATCCTGACCGGCTGCGTCCCCGACCCGACCAATCGACCGCAACCGACGGGCGGCGCAGCGCTGGCGACCCCGACCGCGGTGCCCACCCCGGCCGGGCCGACACCGACCCCATCGTTCGTCCGGCCGACGCCGACCCCGCAACCGACCTTCCTCACCTACACCGTCGCCTCGGGCGACAGCCTGGGCGCGATCGCAAAGCGCTTCAAGACATCCGGGCGGAGCATCGCCTACTGGAACCGGGCGACCCACCCGACGCTCGATCCCGAATCGGGCTCGTATCGGCCCGATTACCTGAAGGTCGGCTGGATCCTGGTCCTCATCCCCAACGCCGAGGTCGATCCAGAGAACCTGCCGACGCTCCCGCCGGCCGGTGCGGTCGCTCCAGGCCGGGCGCGCGCGCAAGGTCGACTGGCGGCCATCTGAAGCGCGCTATCTTGTGGCGATGAGCCGTCCCGCCGCGGGCCCACCGCGGATCGTCGTCACCGTTGCCGTCGCCGAGCGTCAGACCGAGCCAGAGATCGCTGCCCGCAAGAACGCGCTGTACGCTGACGCGGTCACCCGCCAGGGTGCCGCGACGATCGAGCTCGATGCCACCTGCGACGACGCCACCCGCCGGGCGGCCTTCGCGACGATGGACGGGCTGCTCATCAGCGGCGGCGCCGACCTCCACCCCGAACGGTACGGTCAGCCCAGCCGCGGCTCGACGACGATGGAGCCCGACCGCGATGCGCTCGAGCACGAGGCGTGGACGGCGGCCCAGGAACGTGGGGTCCCCGTGCTGGGCGTGTGCCGCGGGTTCCAGGCCATCAATGCCTTCTCGGGCGGGAGGCTCTTCCAGCACGTCGACGGCCACCAGGGGCCGCGCTGGGGGGCCGGGCCGGCCAAGACCCATCCGCTCAGGGTCGCGCCAGGGACCCGGCTGGCCCGCATCCTGTTCCCGACCAATGCCGGCGGCGGTGTCGTGACCGTCAACAGCTATCACCACCAGGCCGTGCGGGCGTCGGACCTGGCTCCGGGCCTCGTCGCCAACGCCTGGGCGAGCAGTCCGGCCGGCGACCTCATCGAAGGGCTCGAGGCGGCCGACGGCCGATTCGTCTTCGGCGTCCAGTGTCATCCCGAGCGCACCGAGTCCACCCCGCCCGCCTTCGAGCGGCTGTTCCGCGTCTTCGTCGACGCGGCCCGAGGACCGGCCGACCGGCGCTGAGGTCGGCGACTACAGGCGCCCGGCCTCGATGATGCGCTGGAGGAACTGACGCGTCCGCGGCTCGCGCGGATCGCTCAACAGCTCCCCGGGCGGACCTTCCTCGATGATCGTGCCGTCATCGAGGAAGCAGACACGATCGGCGATGTCGCGGGCGAAGCCCATCTCATGGGTCGCGATGACCATCGTCATCCCGGCCGCGGCGAGTTCGCGGATCACGTTCAGGACCTCGGCCACGAGCTCCGGATCGAGGGCGCTCGTGACCTCGTCGAGGAGCAGCAGGTCGGGCTTCATCGCCAATGCCCGAACGATCGCGACGCGCTGCTGCTGACCGCCCGAGAGCCGGTCGGGGACCTCGTCGCGCTTGTCGGCCAGGCCGAAGCGGGCGAGCAGCTCGGTCGCCTCGGACTCCGCCCGGGCGCGCGGCGTGTGCACCACTCGCCGCGGGGCCAGCGTGACATTGTCGAGCACGGTCATGTGCGGGAACAGGTTGAATGCCTGGAACACGATGCCGATCCGCCGCCGGACCCGGTCGAGATGGACGCCCTCGGCGGTGATCTCG
>JBBQVJ010000120.1:0-6944 GCA_038211705.1 Candidatus Limnocylindrales bacterium
ATTGGCCAGCAGGATCATGCCCGCGCAGGTACCGAAAATGGGCGCTCCCTGGCGGGCAAGCTTGGCGATCGGCGCGTGGAGGCCCCAACGCTCGATCAACTTGCGCATCGTCGTGCTCTCGCCGCCGGGCAGGATGAGCCCGCTGATCCCGTCGAGATCGGCCGGCTCGCGCACGCGCACGCCGTCCACGCCGATCGCGCGGAGCGTGTCGATGTGCTCGCGGAAGGCCCCCTGCAGCGCCAGGACACCGATCTTCATGGACGTCGCGGTCCGGTCCCGCGACGGCGGCCGCCGCGGATCCGTCCTACCAGCCGCGGACGGCGAGGCGCTCGTGGTCGGGGATCTCCTCGAGCGCGATGCCGCGCATCGGGGCCCCCAGGCCCTTCGAGACCTCGGCGATCTTCTTGGGATCGTCGAAGAACGTGGTCGCCTGGACGATGGCGTTGGCCATCTTGGCCGGATCCTCGCTCTTGAAGATGCCCGAGCCCACGAAGACGCCTTCGGCGCCGAGCTGCATGACCAGCGCCGCGTCCGACGGGGTGCTGATGCCCCCGGCCACGAAGTTGACCACGGGTAGCTAGCCGTCCCGTGCCACGCCCTTGACCAGGTCGTAGGGCGCCCCGAGCTCCTTGGCGGCCACAAACAGTTCGTCGTCGCGCATGCCCTGGAGGCGGCGCATCTCGGCCAGCACGTCGCGCAGCTGGCGCACGGCTTCCACGATATTCCCCGTCCCGGCCTCGCCCTTGGTGCGCATCATCGCCGCGCCTTCGTTGATCCGGCGCAGCGCCTCGCCGAGGTTCCGGCAGCCGCACACGAACGGGACCTTGAAGGCGTGCTTGTCGATGTGGTTGCGCTCATCGGCCGGGGTGAGCACCTCGGACTCGTCGATGTAGTCGACGCCGAGCGCCTCGAGGACCTGCGCCTCGACGAAGTGGCCGATGAGCGCCTTGGCCATCACCGGGATGGACACGGCGTCCATGATCCCCTCGATCATCGAGGGGTCGGACATGCGGGCGACGCCGCCGGCCGCCCGGATATCCGCGGGGACGCGCTCGAGCGCCATCACGGCGACCGCGCCGGCATCCTCGGCGATCTTGGCTTGGTCGGGGGTGACGACGTCCATGATGACGCCGCCCTTGAGCATCTGGGCGAGTCCGGTCTTGGTGGCCCAGGTGGACGTATCGACGGTCATGTGGGCAGGATTCCTTTGGTTGGCTCGCGCTCGGATCGCCGGCCGGGTCTGGCCCCGGGGTCGTCGCCCGTTCGAGTCGGCCGAGCCCCTCGCGCGCGTGGTGATTATGGCACGGCGGTGGCGAGTCCCCCAAACCGCAAGGAGCAGCGACGACAGGATCAGGAGTTCGACCATCGCCCGATGGTATCGACGGTCCCGCGCCGTCCGCGACCGAACGAAGGTCAGGTGGCGGCGAACCGAAATCGGGTCGTGTCGTCGGGGAAGACCGACCACGCGAACGCCTTGACCGGGCGCAGCTCCCAGAGGCCACCTTCGGTCCAGTTGTCGGAGCTCGCCTCGTAGTCCTTGGCCGCCTTGTATTTGGCGTAGCCGGCGAGGATCCCTTCGGACAGCGGTGGGCCGGGCGCTACGAGCTCGGTCGCCGAACCCTCGACGATGACGACCTCGTCGCCGATCTCGATGTGGATGGCCATCTGGGGATTCTCGCGCAGGTTGCGCTGCCAGCGGGTCGGACCGCCCTCGACGTACCAGCGGCCACCGACCCAGGCGCCCCAGATCGGGATGACATGCGGGGCGCCGTCGACACCCGTCGTGGCCAGCCAGTAGACGATCGCCCGCTCGAGGCGCTCCTGGGCCCAGGCCCATGGCAGGACACCATCGAGGGTCTCCGGGATCCCGTAGCCGGGGACGTGTGGTCGGTCGGCTCGGGGCTCGGTCGCGCGTTCGGTCATGCCCCGAATGCTAGCGCGAGACCGTCCGGACGACCCCCGACATCAGCTTTGTCGCGCGCCGCGCGGCCGTCGGGGACAGATGCGACAGGGCGTCGACGAGGTCGATCACGTCCTGGTCCGGGAGCCCGCCGAGCAGGTCGAAGAGACGCAGGATCGTGCTGTCCGGGATGCGCCCGAGGAGGCCAAGCGAGCGCTCCAGCTCGCGCGGTTCGAGTTGCGGAACGAGCCCAACGGCGCGGTCGAAGAGGCGGACGAAGACGAGGAAGGCCGACAGCCACTCGCGCAGCGCCGCAAGCTCCTTGTCGTCCGGGTTCGTCGCAAGCGCCGCGGCCGTCTCGCGTTCCTTCTGCTCGAGGACGGCCACGATCGGATCGCCCTCGCGGACCTTTCGCTCGGCGATCACCCGGCCGAACCATTGCCAATGGTCGCCGACCGCTAGATAGGCGGTGCCGGCGGGCCCCCGACGGCCGACCCGTCGCGGCTCGGGGACGCGTTCCACGATCCCCCACGATTCGGCCTCGGCGAGCGCCAGGCTGGCCGCCCGGTGGCTCAAGCCGAGGGCCTCGCGGACCGCGCGCTCGGTCAGGGGCTCTTGTCGGGCCATCAGGTAGGCCTGGACGCGGGCGATGGCCGGGGTGACGCCCCAGGCGGCGCCCATGTCGCCCCACGCCTCGGCGAGTTCGACCCGGATCTGTTCCGCGGTCTTGGACCCCGAGCCGGCCGCGGGGGCAGAGGGCGCCGACCCATGACCGTTCGCGCCGTGCGCGGTCGCACCGCCATCGGGAACTTGCGCCTTGACAGTAGCTGGTTTATCGCTCATAACTTGCTATGTTAGGGTAGCAGCTTAGGTGGTCGAATGACAACCAGCGCGTCCGCACACGATGGATCGACGAGCGGTGTCGATGCCGGCCTGCTCGGCGCCCTGGCTGGCGTCACGCCGGTTGTGATGTTTGCGGTATGGATCGCTATCAGCGGGTGGGGCGGCACCGGGACCACCCTTCTCGTTGCGACCGGTGAGCTCGCGATCGCGGCAGTCGTGGCCGGGTGGATCGTCGCGCGCTGGGTCGGTCAGTCGATGCCGCGCCAGCTCCTTGGGATCATCCTCTTCGGGCTGGTCGGCCGGCTCATCGTCCTGCCCCTCGACATCGTCGGGTCGCTGTTCGAGGAGTGGCGTTCGGGCCAGACGACGTCCCTCGGCGGGATCGTCGTTGCGGCTGGCGGCTACCTGCTGTACGGCCTTGTCGCCGCGATCTACACGACGCTGTACCTGGTCCCGTTCGGGATCGGCTGGCTCGCGACCTTCGTGCTGCTTCGTCGGGTCGCCGAACGATGAGCGTCGTCGTTGCGCTCTTCCTGCTCGCGCCACTGGTCGTCATTCCGCTCGGGTTCCGGCTCCTGGATATCGCGGTGTCGGGCTCGCGTCCGCCGACCCTGGTGCTCAACGTCGACCTCCTGGCGGCGGGCATCCTCGTCGTCGCATTCCTGTTGCCGGCCGGCCCCCTCGCGGCGGTGCTCGCATTGCCGTGGCTGGTCGTCACGGCTGGTACTGCCCTGGCGGCCGGACTCCGACTCCTCCAGGATCCGAACCGCTTCCGCCCGAACCTCCGCCACGCAACCGATGCCGCGGTCGCGTTCCTGGCCATCGGGGCCGTCTTCGCGGTGATCGACCGGCTCGGTGCACGACCGCTCGACCTGTCGCCGGCGATCATCCTGCTGACCGCCGTCCATTTCCACTATGCGGGGTTCGTCCTGCCGCTGGCCGGAGCCCTGGCGCAGCGTCGGCGACCCAGCCGCTGGCTCGAGATAGCCCTCGGCGCCGTGGTGGTCGGCATCCCGATCACGGCGCTCGGGTTCATCGGCGTCCCGTTCGCGAACTGGATCGGCGCGATGCTGACGGCGTTCGGGGGGCTCGGGATCGGTCTGACGACCGTCCTCATCGCCCGGATCCTGCTGCGGGGGCCAGCCGTTGGACCCGCGGCGGGCCTGGCGCTGGTGGCCGGAGTCAGCCTCCTGATCTCGATGCCGATGGCCGCCATCTACGCGACGGGCACGCTGCTCGGAACGGCCTGGCTCGACCTCGACACGATGGCGAGAGTCCACGGCACGCCCAACGCGCTCGGCTTCGCGCTGCCGGTGATGGTGGCATGGACGCTCGACCGTCGAGCCCGAAACCCGGCGCCACCGAGTCTTCGCCCAGCGCGCGACCCGCGGCGCCTCGGCCTCGGCGCGGCTGCGATCATCGCCGGCTACGCGGTCGTCGTGGCCGCCATCTCGGCCGGCTTGGTGGGCGATCTCGTTTCCGACGAGTTCGGGCCAGCCGACGTCGTGCCTCGGCCGCTCCTCCTTGGCGGGCTCTTCCTCATCCCGGCGGCCTTGGCGGCCGTCGGTGCCATTCGTCGATCTCGCCCGATTCTCGTAGCGGCCGGTGTCCTCTGCCTCGCCCAGTCGTTCATCGCCTTCAGCGGCGTCACGATCCCGTTCGTCGTGCCGGGGTTCCTCCTGCTAGCGATCGGCGCCCAGGGGCCCGGCGTCAAGGTGTCCGGACGCGCGGCCATCGGCGGCATCGCGGCGATCGTGCTCGGCCTCGCAGCATGGGTGTCGCTCCTCGGCCTCACGGAAACGAGGTGCTGGGTCGCGCGGACCGCTGCCGACGGTTCGGTCGTCTATACCCAGATCCCGGTCTCCGACACGCTTTCCGTCGGTGTGGATGAGGTGGCCTCGGGGTGCGACGGCGGCGCATTGACGATCCAAGGTGCCGCCCTGGCTGCCGCCCTCGGGATCGGGGCCATGGGGCTGGCCGCACTTGCCACGACCAGGCCTCCGGCCATCAGACCACCGCGCGAGGAGGTCGCCTGATGCGCATCGCGGTCACGGGCGGAACCGGATTCGTGGGCTCGCACCTTGTCGACCGGCTTCGCGCCGACGGCCACGAGGCGGTCGTGATCTCGCGGCGGACGGGCCACACAGTGGGGCCGTCAGGTGCGGCCGATCTGGCCGAAGCAGTCCGTGGCTGTGACGGTCTGCGCGATCGACCGGTCCGACCGGTCGCCGTGGACGATGTCGCGAGAATTCTCGAAGCCGCAGCCCTGGGCGACCGCCGCCTGGCCAAAGAGACGCTTGCGGTCCTCGGGCCGGAGACCATGCCGCTGGGCGAGGCGGTCCGGCGGGTCGCACTGGCGGCCGGCCAGAGCCCGTTGTTCATCCGGCTTCCGATCGCCGCGCACCTCCTCATCGCGCGCCTGGCCGAATGGACGATGCACGTGCCGCTGATCGCGACGGCGCAGGTCCACATCCTGGCTGAGGGAGTCGTCGAGCCACTGCCGTTCGCCACCGAGCTACCCGAGGACCTCGCTCCGGCCACGCCTTTCGACCTGGCGACGATCCGACGCGGCCTGCCTGAGCCGGGTGGGTTCGGTCGCGCCGACCTGCGTTGTGCGACTTGATAAGGTTCCGCCTCGAGACACGGATCGACGCGCCGATCGAGCGGGTGTTCGACCTAGCGCGTGATATCGGACTGCATGAGCGCTCGATGTCGGCCACCGGCGAGCGTGCGGTCGACGGTCGCACCAGCGGCCCGATCGACCTCGGCGAGACGGTCACTTGGCGAGCCCGCCATTTCGGCCTGTGGTGGACGATGACCAGTCGGATCACCGACGTCCGCGGCCCGACGACGTTTGCCGACGAGCAGGCCAAGGGTCCCTTTTGTTGGTTCCGCCACCGGCACACGTTCGCGGCCGTGCCGGGTGGGACGCTGATGACCGACGACTGGGAGCACCGATCGCCGTTCGGTCCAGTGGGCTGGATCGTCGATCGCCTCGTGCTCGGCCGCTACATGCAACGCCTGCTCGAGACGCGGAACGCCTTTCTAAAAGCCGAGGCGGAGGCGTCCGACTGACCTCAGTCGTCGCGGCGGTCGAGCTCCTCGCGGAGGGCACCGAGGATCTCAAGCTCGATCCGGTCCTTAGGACGACCGGCTGCACGCTTCATGACGATGAGATCGTCGAGGGCGGCGACGAATACAGGGGCCCCGTGAACTGTCGTCGTGACGGCATGCTCGAGCAGGCGCTCAAAGTCGAAACCAGGATCTGGTGTCGCCAACAGATCGAGATCGCCGAACCGTGTCGTCAACGTGAACAGGCCACCCGCGCGTAGCGTTCTGGCGTCGAGTGGCGGCATCTTGGGGCTGTCTGTTGGCAGACCGCGTCGCACTGCCGCAAGCTCCTTCAGGGCGTCGGCCAGTCGCGTCAGGTTCTCTTGGTCGCGGGCGTAACAGATGTCCATGTCAGCGGTCAGTGACGGCGAACCATGCGCCTGCGACGCCAGTCCGCCAACCAGCACGAAGCGGATGCCATGCCGGGTCAGCGCCTCCACGATCAGGTCCGGCCGGAAGCGCTCGAGCTCACTCACTCCGCGACGCGCCGAAGCTGCCGACGAAACGCGACGTTATTGCTGTCGTCGGCCATCGCGATCTCCAGACGCCGAGCCATCGGCGTCTGGAGCCGTTCGGTGATCTGCGTGCGGTCGATCCCGATCCCGAGCCGCGGCATCGATTCAAGGCCGTAGCCGCAGGCTTCGAGCAGCCGGTCGAGCGTGCCGACGCGCGGATCGACCCGTCCGCGCTCGATGCGAGCGATCGTCTCCTGCGGGATGCCGGCCTTCGCGGCGAGTTCCCGCTGGGTGAGCTTGGCGCGGTGTCGCGCGTCGCGGACCATCCTGCCGGGCATCGACATCTCGGTCTCCTCTGGCGATGACGTATACATCATCAATCTCGGCGAGTGCTCGCGTCAAGCAGCGGGGTATCCTCCGGCGCATGCCCGTCCTGCGCAGCCGGCTCGATCCCGCCGCCGCCGAGACGCGCGCCAACCACGACGCCCTGGCCGCGCTGGTGGCGGACCTTCGCGAGCGGCAGACCGCGTCGCACTGCCGCAAGCTCCTTCAGGGCGTCGGCCAGTCGCGTCAGGTTCTCTTGGTCGCGGGCGTAACAGATGTCCATGTCAGCGGTCAGTGACGGCGAACCATGC
>JBBQVJ010000121.1:0-6923 GCA_038211705.1 Candidatus Limnocylindrales bacterium
CGGCTCGGTCATGCCGGAAGCGTGGTCGGGGCCGGCGACTTGCGCTCCTGGACGAGCCAGGTGTTGCCGTCGGGGTCGGTGAACGGGAAGAACGAGTTGTAGTCGCCGCGATCCGGATCGGGTCCCGGCAGCTGGCTGCCCTCGCCCATATGGAAGTAGTCACCGGGGTCGACGCCGCGCTCGACCAGCTGCGCCCGGGCCGCCTCGATGTCGGTGACGACGAGGTGCAGTCCGTGGAGCGAGCCCGGCGCCATCTCCGTGTTCTTCATGATCGCGATCGCGCAGGCCGAGCCGGGCGCAACGGCCTGGACGACCCGGAAGTCCTCGCCGGCGCTGTGGTCGACGATGAGAAGAAACCCGAGCTGATCGAGATAGAACGCCTTGGCGCGATCCACGTCGGCCACCGGGACAATGACGAGTTCGAGGGTCCAGTCCATGGTGAAGGCCTCCTGCCGGTGGCCGGCGCTCTGCCGGCCGTCTGGGAGCTGTAACGACGGGGCGCCGCAAAACTCATCGGTCGACCGATGATGAGGGTTCCGCGCGTGCGCCGCCGTCAGCTCGGACGGCGGAAGACATACCCCACGCCGCGAACCGTGTGGATGAATACCGGGTTTCCGGGGTCCGACTCGATCCGGCTCCGCAGCCAGTGGACATGGACATCGACCGTCCGCGTCTCGCCACCGTAGTCGTAACCCCAGACGTGCTCCAACAGCTGGTCGCGGGTGAAGACCTGCCCTGGATGCCGGATCAGGAAGGCCAGCAGCTCGAAGGCCTTGGGCTTGATCGGCACGACCTCGCCGTCGCGCAACAGCCGGTGCCCACCGAGGTCGGCCTGGACCGTCCCAAGGTCGACCACGGCCGGCGGTCCGTCGATCGCGACGGCCTGGTCCGAGCGGCGGAAGAGCGCCCGGATGCGCGCCGACAGCTCGCGCAGGCTGAACGGCTTGGTCACGTAGTCGTCGGCGCCGAGCTCGAGGCCCACGACCTTGTCGATCTCCGAATCCTTGGCCGTGAGCATGACGATCGGGACGCCCGATTCGGCCCGGATGATCCGACAGACCTCGATCCCGGACAGCTCGGGGAGCATCAGGTCGAGGAGGACCAGATCGGGCTTCTCGGCCCGGAACTTGATCAACGCCTCGCGGCCGTCAGCGGCCGCGACCATCCGGAATCCGTCGGCCTCGAGCGCATCGACGAGCGCTTCACGGAGGGTCGGCTCGTCTTCGACGACGAGGATCGTTCGTGCCATCTGTAGTCAAGGATAGCGACGCTTGTTAACGGGTCATTCGCGATCCGCTGCGATCGGCCGGACGGGGCCCAGGGGACCGGTCGGTACCCGGCGCTCGGTCAGTGCCCCGCGCGGAGGCGTTCCGGGAGCTCCATGAAGTACTCGACGAACTCGACGCACTTGCCATCGCCGTCGAAGCGCAGGGCCCAGAGGTTGTAGTAGAGCGCCCGGAGTGAGCCGTCCGGGTTGGTGTATCGGCTCTCGCCCAGCGCGGTCGCCCGGTCGCCCTCGACGGTCCAGGCGTCGTAGTGCGCCTGGTAGGTCCCGGCCGCGTCGCGGCTGCTCGCGTTGCCTTCGGGCTCGAGCCAGCTCTTGACGATCGCCTCGCGGCCGACCACCGGATCGGCCCACGGCTGGTAGCGATACTCGGCGTTCTCGGCGAACAACCCGCCGATCTCGTCGGGGTCGTAGGTCATCCAGGCGTCGACATACCGCTCGAGCCAGCGCTGGACGTCGTCGTGGGTCATCGTTCCTCCTTAATTCGGGTCACAGGCTCATGGTCAGCGTGCTGAGCGCCACGAACGCGGCGTAGCCGAGCACCCCCAGCGCCAGGGCCGGGACGATCCAAAGGTAGCCGCGGGCCTGGTCGCTTCGCGTTCGCCCGAGGACGAGCGGCACGAGGACCCCGACCAAGATGAAGACGGCCCCGAGGACGGTCTCGTCGAGGATCAGGATGCGATAGCCGGCCTCGGCGATCCAGACGGCCGCCAGGAGCCCGATCGCGGCGGGCCCCCGCCAGTCACCGGCCGCGCGCCACCACCCTCCGGCGAGCCCGAAGACTCCGCCACCGGCGAGCGCGCCCGATCCCCACAACACGAGGGACCCGGTCCCGCCGCCGTAGCCGTAGCGCAACTCGATCATGAGGTAGTAACCGATCAATGCCAGGAGCATCGTCCCGATGCCGGCCAGCACCGCCCAGCGCGCATCTGGCATGGTCGCGGCGGTCAGGAAGGCGACCATGAGCCATGGTGCGATGGCGTTGGCGACCTGCGACGCGCCATCAGGCAGCAGGCTCTGGCCGAGCTGGGTGAGGACCCCCGTCGCCAGCCCGACGACGACGATGCGGCCGACAAGCTGGACCGCCGGGGTCGCCGGCGACCGATAGGCGAGCGGCGCCGGGAGCCGTTCCGACCTCATGCCGGCGCGAGCGTCTCGAGTGCCTCGATCGCCCCGTCGAGGCGTTCCACGGCACGGTCGTGACCGAGCGCGACCAGCGTGTCGAAGAGTGGCGGGGTGGCGGTCCGGCCGGTCACCGCGACGCGGATGGCCATGAACAGGTCGCCGACCTTCCAGCCACGTGCTTCGGCGAGGCTGCGGAGCACCGGCTCGAGCTCCTCGGCCTCGAACGCCACGGCGCCGGCCTCGGCGATGCGCGCCCGAGCGCCGACCAGTGCCTCGCGGGTCGTGGCCGCATCCCAGCGCTTGGGCACCAGCAGGGCCGGCTCGTAGCGGAGCTCGTGGACCCACAGGAAGCCGACGAGGTCGCCGATCGCGCCCAGCGTCGGCAGCCGCTCGGAGACCACCGGGAGCAGCGCGCGAATCTCCTCGTCGGTCGGCATCCAGTCGATCCGGCCGGCGGCCAGGTCGGCCTCGACGAACGGGCGAAGCCGGTCGATCAGGTCGTCGGGCTCGAGCCGGCGGATCCACTGGCCATTGAGCCATTCGAGCCGTTCGCGGTCGAAGACGGCGCCGCCCTTGTGGACGGCCGTCAGCTCGAACTTCTCGACGATGTCGTCGATCGAGAGGACCTCCTCCTCGGTGCCGGTCGCCCAGCCGAGGAGCGCCAGGTAGTTGACCAGCGCCTCGCGCACGAAGCCCTCGGCGATGTAGTCGGACACCGCGGTCTGGCTCTTGCGCTTGCTCATCTTGGTCCGGTCAGGGTTGAGGATGAGCGGCAGGTGAGCGAACTCCGGCACCTGGTAGCCGAGCGCCCGGAACAGCAGGATGTGCTTGGGCGTGTTCGACAGGTGGTCCTCGCCGCGGATGACGTGGCTGATCTGCATCGCGGCATCGTCGACCACGACGACGAAGTGGTAGAGCGGCGAGCCGTCGCTCCGGACGATCACGAAATCGCCGCCCAGGTTGGAGACATCGATCTCGACACGGCCGCGGACGATGTCGTCGAAGGCGACGACGCCGGTCCCGACCCGGAAGCGCAGCGCGCCGCGGCGTCCATCGGCCTCGCGGGCGGCCCGCTCCTCGGGGGTCAGAGCCGCACAGCGACCGACATACCGCGGCGGCAGGTGGGCCGCCTCCTGGGCCTTGCGGTCGGCCTCGAGTTCCTCGGGCGTGCAATAGCAGCGATAGGCCAGGTCCGCGGCCAACAGCCGCTCGGAGGCCTCCTCGTAGAGCGGCAGCCGGAGCATCTGGCGATACGGCGCGAACGGTCCCCGGGCAGCCTCGCCGGCGACCTCGGGGCCCTCATCCCAGTCGAGCCCCAGCCAGTGCAGGCCGTCGAGGATGTCCTTTTCGTAGGCGAGCGAGCCTCGTGCCTGGTCGGTGTCCTCGAGGCGCAGGATGAACGTGCCACCCTCGTGCCGGGCGAACAGGTAGTTGAACAGCGCCGTCCGGGCAGTGCCGATATGGAGCGGCCCCGTGGGACTCGGCGCGATCCGGGCGCGGGGGACGCTCATCCGCCGGTCGACCGAGGGGGCACCCGATGGAACAGCGCCTTGTCGGCCTCCCCCGGCAGGACGCGGACGAGGGCGGCCGGACGCAGCCCCAGCGTTGCCCTCCCACGCGGGCCGTCGAGCGTCAGCGAGTCCAGCGATTCGCTGCGGGCGAGGATCGTGATCGGCGCGCCTGGGGTGAGGGCGCGGGCCTCGAGATAAGACAGCAGTCCGGCGTCCTCCTCGGCCTCCTCGGTGATCCGGTAGATGGTCGCGGGCGTGCCGGCCTCCATCTCGCTGAGGCGGATCCCGGCCGGCCGGCGGCGGGCCGTCTCGGCATCGATCGGGTTGCCGTGCGGACAGGTCTCTGGGTGACCGAGCATCTCGTCAAGGCGGGCCTCGACTCGCGGCGAGATGGCGCCCTGGAGCCGCATCGCCTCGTCGTCCGACTCGGCCCAGCCAAGACCGATGACCGACGTCAGCAGCCATTCGAGCAGAGCGTGGCGACGGAAGATCGCGTCGGCGGCCGTCCGCCCGGCCGGCGTCAGATGGAGCTCGCGACCTTCGGCGTGGGCCACGAGGCCATCCGCCACGAGCCGTCGGAACATCTCGCTGGCCGCCTGGGTCGTGACCCCGAGATGGCGGGCGATCTGGGCGGCGGTGACCCGCGTCGCGTCGTCTACGCCGACCAGGACGCGCAGTGCGAGCAGGTATTGCTGGGCAGCAGCGGACAGGTCCCGCGGGTCGTGACGTCGAGGCATGGCCTTTAGGATACGGGACTCGTCGGCGAGCCGAGCGTGCGGACCCGGCGCAGGACGGCGATGGCGAGGCCGGCCAGCCAGGCCAGCAGGAGCACGATACCTAGCGCCGCTCGACGCGAATCCTCGTCCGCAGCCGTGCCGGTGGCCGACAGGATCAGCGATGCCACGACCGCGGCGATCACCAGGCTCAGGCCGGCGGTGGTCGCGATCGACGCGGCGGCCGGGATGAGCAACAGCAGCGCGAAGACGCCGACCTGGAACACCAGCAGCATGGGCTCGACGGCCCCGCCATCGCAGGTCGCCGCGAACCGCCCGCAACCGGTCACCTCGCCGATCAGCCAGCCGAGCCCGAGCGCGATCGGCAGCCAGCCGATGACGGCCCGTGCCAGGCGACCACGCGGACCACCGAATCGGTCGTCGGTGAGCGCCCGGACGATCTCCGCCGCCGCCCGACCGAGGTCCGGCGACGAGGGCTCGGCGGACGATCCGGTGGCCGAGGCCGCGCTGCCCGGGCGCCCGCGATCACCGGCTCGCGACCCACGGTCGCGCGCATCCCGGTCATCATCGAGATCGGCCGCGCCGCTGGCACCCGCCGTCCGGTCCCACCACGAGGTGGTCGTGTGGGTGGGGCGGGCGCCGCGCGCGGCCGCTTCGCCCGCTCCGGTGCCGGTGCCCGTCGCGTCGTCGGCCTCGGGCCGGCCCGTCCAGGTCGTCGAGTCCGGGGCGGTCGGATCGGTCGCATCTGGCGTCGGTTCAGCGTCGGTCCCGCCGGCCGGGGAGCCCGCCGCGCGTGCCCGCGCGGTCCGGCGGGCCCGCGCCTGGTACTCGGGGCCGTGCTTGCGTGGGTCGGCGTATTCCTTGGGGTTGAGCGTCCAGTACGTTCCGCTCGTCGTCCCGTACCAGCTGGCGCCACCCCAATCGGGCTCGAACGGTCCGGCATCTGCCCCGTCGTACGAGGTCGAGCCGAGGGTCGCCTTGTTGGGTGCCCCCGACCGCGAGCCACGGCCGGGCTCGTCGGACGTCCCGGCCGCCCCGGCGTTGGGGCGCGGCTCGTAGGCCCGCCGGCGGCCCGGGCGGGCGCCCGGGCGGCCGCCCGTGGCGCCGGGCTCCCCCGGCCCGCTCTTGCGACGTGCCCAGCCAGCGCCCGATGCCGCAGCCCCACCGGCCGATCCATCCGCTCCGGTCGAGGATCCGGGTCCGCCCGGCGGCGCGCCCGATCGCGGCCCCGAACCGGTCGCACCGCTCGATCCCGCGCCACTCGCCCCGCCCGGCGCACTCGTTCGACCACGGCCACCATAGGCGCGCCGGGTCGCGTCGCCCCGATCGGGCTCAGCCTCCCACGGCCGTCGCGGCGCCGCCGCGGCCCGGCGGCCGCGGCCCGGCCGGGATCCACCGATCAGCTGCTCGTAGGCGGCCTGGATCGCCAAAAAGCGTGGCAGGGCGGCTTCGCCCGCGGCGTCCGGATGATTGGCCTTGGCCAGCCGGCGGTAGGCGGCCTTGACCTCGTCGAGCGTGGCGCCACGTGAGAGGCCGAGCGTGCGGTACGGGTCCGCGTCAAGCGCCATCGTTCGGGTCCGTCGGCTCGGGGCGATCGGTGCGCGTCGGCCGGCCGTCAGCCGATGAGCTCGCCGACCGGCGCCAGCTCGAACTCGGCGATGGTCTCGGCACCGACCCGGCCGTGCGGGTCGGTGGCGGTCGGCCGATGGTAGCGGGCGAGGTCGCGCAACGCGCCGCCGTCGAGCACGCCGGCCTGGCGGAGGGCCTCGACGGTCGCCGCCCAGGTCCCGCGGTCGTAGCCGTCGCCGTCCTCGATCTTGATCGCCATCCCGGTCGGTCCAGCCTCGGTCGTCCCGCTCCGGGCGCCGGGCAGGATCGCCACGCCGCGCAGGGCCTCCATCCCGGCCTTGCTGATCAGCCGATCGGGCGCGGCCTTCATCAGCGAGGTGTCGAGCCGGTCGTGGCGGCCGGCGATCATCTCGGGGTTGCCCAGCATCGCATCGCGGACGATGGTCAGCGACGCGGCGAGCGCGGATCGCGGATCGTCGGCCGGGATGGCCCCTGGATCGGCCAGCATCGCGAATGCCCGGGCGACCTCGCGCAGGTGGAAGGCGTAGGTCTCGACGCCGCAGCCGTCGATCGCGGTGTGGAGCTTGTCGGGCTTGGTGCCGTAGGCCGCCGAAACGGCGGCTCGGTAGGCGATCTGCGAGGGATGGCTGGACTTCCAGTAGTCGGTCGCGTCCCAACCGCGGAGCCGCGACAGCAGCA
>JBBQVJ010000122.1:0-6813 GCA_038211705.1 Candidatus Limnocylindrales bacterium
CTCACCAACTGGATCGTCGGCCACGACCGCCGCTTCCGGGCCGCGATGACCTGCCGGTCCGTCGCCGACATGGGCGTTCTGTTCACGACCGGCGACATCTCCGGCGGCGACTGGGCCCGCCTCGAGTTCGAGACGACCCCCTGGGAGGATCCGGCGTACTTCCGCGAGATCTCCCCGATCGCCTATGCCGACGCGATCCGGACGCCGATCCTCATCCAGCACTCCGAGCGCGACATCCGGACGACGATCGGGCAGGCTGAGGCGCTGTTCACGGTCCTCCGCTCGCTCCGCCGACCGGTTCGTCTCCTGCGCGTGCCCGAGGAGACCCACGAGCTGACGCGTTCCGGGACGCCGTTCCGCCGGGTTGAGAACATGCGCATCGTCGAGGACTGGTTCCGCCATTTCCTGGTCGATGGCAAGACCGGGATGCCGCCACTGCCCAGGGTCCACGGGGGGCGCTAGGGGGTCTGCGGCGACGGACGGCGGACCGTGCGCCGCACAACGCGCAGGCCCGCCATCCGCCAGTGGCCGTCGCCTCCTGGACGAGCACGGATCGAGGTGTATCCTCTCCGTCCCATGACCGCCACGCGACGCCCCGACTCGTCCGCCCGCGAGCGTGCCAACGACCTGATCCGTGCCTGGGACGGGCGGCCCGGACCGCTCGGCAGCCTGCTCGGCCGGGTCACGGCGGTCGACCAGGTCGGCGTCGAGGAGCGGGTCGATTCGCTCAAGCGACGCTCGATCAAGAAGGCCTCGAAGCTGTGGGCGCTCGAGCTCGCGATCTCGATGATGGATCTGACCACCCTCGAGGGGAAGGACACGCCGGGCAAGATCCGGGCGATGTGTGTCAAGGCGATGCGCCCCCAGCCGGGCGACGCGACCATCCCATCCGTCGCCGCCGTGTGCGTCTATCCGGCGCTCGTCGCCGAGGCGAAGGACGCGCTCCGTGGCTCGACGGTCAAGGTGGCCAGCGTGGCGACCGGCTTCCCGTCGGGTCAAACGTTCCGCGACATCAAGGTCGCCGAGGTCCGCGCCGCAGTCGATGCCGGCGCCGACGAGGTCGATATGGTCATCGACCGTGGTGCCTTTCTGTCGGGCGATTACCTGACCGTGTTCGAGGAGATCGTCGAGGTCAAGGAGGCCGCCGGCGAGGCGCACCTCAAGGTCATCCTCGAGACCGGCGAACTCGAGACCTATGACAACGTCCGACGTGCCTCGGTCCTCGCGATGGCGGCCGGCGCCGACTTCATCAAGACCTCGACCGGCAAGGTGACGCCGGCGGCGACCCTTCCGGTAACGCTGGTCATGCTCGAGGCCATCCGCGACTTCGAGCGTTCGACCGGGCGCCAGGTCGGGATGAAGCCGGCCGGCGGGATCCGGACCGCCAAGGAAGCGATCCAGTACCTCGTGGTGCTCTATGAGACGCTCGGGCCGCGCTGGATGTCGCCCGATTGGTTCCGCTTCGGCGCCTCGTCGCTGCTCAACGACGTCCTGATGCAGATCGAGTTCCAGCGCACCGGCCGCTACCAGGACCCGGACGACTTCACGCTCGACTGACGAGGGGCGGGGCATCGTAGAGCCCGCGCGACGGCGGATGCAGCTGGCTCATACGGATCGACTTGAGCGAGCGTGGCCACCCTCGACTTCCGTCGAAACCGGGGTATGGCCAAGCGTGCAGCATCCGAATCCCATGCGTGAACTGCATACGGCCCGCTTGGCGCCCGGGCCGGCGCCGGAGCGTGTCTGCCATCGTGCCGTTGCTCGACGATCCGGAGCCGCACCGCTCCCGGATCGATGCGTTCGAACGAATGCAGATTCCCGAATCCACGGATGCCCTTGCACGACGTTCGGCGAACGGGGATGCCCTCGCCACCCGCGCGCTCGCCCGGCTGCGAGATCCTCGGGCGCTCGAGCCGGTCCTCGCCCTGCTCGCCGACCCCGACCCGGCGGTCGCCTTCCGCGGTGCCGACGGGCTACGCGACCTCCGTGACCCGGCGGCCACAGATGCGCTCCTCGCCGCCGACGATCATCCCGACCCCGACGTCGCGGTCTGTGCGGCCCACCCCTCATCTCGATGGCGTCGCCGCGCACGCCGGAGGCAATCGATCGTCTTGCGGCGAACCCGGATGAACAAGCACGCTCCGTCGCCATGCGTTGGCAGAGAGTCTGGGCTGCGCGGCCTAGGACGCCCGGCTAGGGCCTCCGGGCCGGGCTTGGTGGCCGGGCGGCTGGGATCGTCGTGAGCACGAGGCTGGAGGCATCGAGCATCGTCCCCAGGGCGTTGATCCAGGACAGGTTGTCGTGACTCGAGCGAAAGAAGCCGAGGAGCGGGTAGGCGATGTGCGAGTCGAGCACTTCGGCCGCCCAGTTCTCCCAAACGATGAACAGGTCCGGCAGCCGCTGGCGCAGGTCGAGTTGAGCGTACGTCTCGAGCAGAGAGATGGCCGACGGCGGCGCCCCGGCAGCGGCCTGCAACGCCACGACCTCGATCTCGCGGCGCTGATAGGACCCGAACAGCGAGAATAGGAAGGTCACGACCAGCGCGACGGCGCCAAGTCCGCTGATGGCCGCGGTGAGGCTCACGAAGCGCGCGAGTGGTTCCGCGGCCACGATGTCGCCGTAACCGAGCGTGAGGAGCGAGGTCGCGGCGTAATTGAGGGTGGTGCCGAGGCCGGATGGCACCGGCCGCAGCTGGTCTCGTATCGCGTACAGGATCAGGCCATAGCCGAAGATCAAGGTCACCAGCCAGGCGGCCAGCAGGATCAGCGTCATGGCCGGCGCGAACAGACCGAGGGCCCGGTCGTAGGACCGGTCCGGCTTCCCGTCACGCACGAGCCGGATCAGGCGCCAGCCGCCGCGGACGAGATACCGGGCGATCCGGAAGTAGCCCGGGGTCGGCCGTGGCACGACGACCGTCTCGAACAGATCCCAGTAGGCGAGCGTCAGCAGGAACAGACCGAGAAGGAAGGCGAGGGTATCCATCGGCGATCGATCATCCCACCGAATGCCCGTCTCGACCACGGTCACCGGCCCAGCATCAACCTTTACGTGAACGTTAAGGTTGTGGTATCATGCCGGGGCGATGACCCGTGCCCAAAGCCCCGCCGCCACACCTGACGCCGCCCCCGACGCGGGCCTCCTCCGGATCAACGAGGTCTCGGCCGAAACTGGCCTGACGACCCGCACGATCCGCTATTACGAGGAGGTCGGTCTGCTTGAGCCGGCCGCCCGATCCGACGGCGACTATCGGCTCTATGACGCGTCGGATCTCGACCGCCTCCAGTTCATCCGCAACCTCCGCGACGACGCCGGGTTCTCGCTCGCCCAGATCCGCCAGCTGCTCGAGGACGAAGCGGCCCGCGAGCGCAACCGCGAACGCCTCCGTCAGACCTCCGATCCGACCGAGCGCCGGGTCTACCTCAAGGAGGCCGAGGCCCGCGTCGAGCGCCAGGTCGCATTGCTCGAGGCCAAGGCCGCACGCCTGACCGCGATGATCGACGAGGCGCAGGCCCGGCTGGTTCGCATCCGCGGCCATCTCACCGAGCTCGACGTGGCGACCCCAGGCCTGGAGAAGCCGCCGCCCCCGACGAAGCCGACGACCGGCGGTGCCGCGTGATCGGCCGCGACTCGTTCAGCCCGCGCCGCATGGCCACCTCCGCCGCACTGAGCGCGTTCCGCCACCGCAACTACCGGCTCTTCTTCGGCGGCCAGCTGATCTCGCTGGTCGGCACCTGGATGCAGCAGGTCGCCCAGGCCTGGCTCGTCCTCCAGCTGACTCATGACCCGATCTGGCTGGGCATCGTCGCGGCCGCCCAGTTCCTGCCGGTCATGGTCCTTGGGCTCTTCGCCGGCGTCGCCGCCGATGCGCTGCCCAAGCGCCGTGTCTTGATCGCGACGCAGACCGTGATGATGGTCCTCGCCGCCGTCCTCGCCGTGCTTGTCATCACGGGCGCCGTCGAAGTCTGGATGATCCTGTTCCTGGCGTTCCTGCTCGGGATCGCCAATGCGGTCGACATGCCAGTGCGCCAGGCGTTCAGCATCGAACTAGTCGGGCGCGAGGACATCGGCAATGCGGTCGCGCTCAACTCGGCCATGTTCAACGGGGCTCGCGTCGTGGGACCGGCGGCCGCCGGGCTGGCGATCGCCGCCTTCGGTGTCGGACCGGCATTCGCGATCAATGCCGTCAGCTTCCTGGCGGTCATCGTCGGGTTGCGGCTGATGGACGATCGCGCCCTTCACGTTCCCGAGGGTGTCCGGCTCATTCGGCCGACCTCGGCCGGCGCGGTCGTGGAGAACCTCAAGGAGGGCCTCCAATACGTTCGCGGGACCCCTGTCGTGCTCCTAGCGGTCGTCACCGTCGGCGCGGTCGCGACCGTGGGCATGAACTTCAACGTCCTCATCCCGGCCTTCGCCCAGGGTCAACTCGGCAGCGGGGCGGCCGGCTACGGCTTCCTGATGGCCGCGTCGGGGGTCGGCTCGCTGCTGGCCGCGGTCCGGCTGGTGATGGGCGGCAAACCGCGACCGATCCGCCTCGCGACGGGCGCGCTGATCCTCGGGGCCGCTTCCCTGGCGCTCGCGGTGACGTTCTCCTTTCCGGTCGCGATCGTCCTCATGGTCTTCGTCGGGTTCGGGTCGATCCTGATGGCCGCCACCGGCAACACGACCATCCAGCTGGCGGTCCCCGACCACCTGCGCGGCCGGGTGATGAGCGTCTACACGACGGTCTTCAGCGCCTCGGTCCCGATCGGCGGCCTCGCGATGGGGGCGGTGGCATCGGTCTTCGGGGTCTCCATCGCGATCGCACTGGGTGGCGTGCTGACCCTGCTGGCGGGACTCGCCGCATGGGCCTGGGGTCGCAGCGGCGTGTTCGACGCCGTCGGTGTGGAGACGACCGCGCCGGCGACCACGGGTGGCGGGATGCTCCGCGGCGGCGCCCATCCGCGTTGACCGGATCGTCTCCATCGACTTCACGAGCTAAAGGCCCACATGCAGCCGCATGGCCTCCTCGACTTCGAGCAATCGACGGGCTGTCGAGTTGGCCGCGTCGTTGCTCACGACGATCGCCGGCCGGCGCTTGTTGGCCTCGGAACCGCGGGCGGGATCGAGTTAACCGGTCGAACTCCTGCGCCGTCCGGTTTCCCGCGGGGCGTCCGAGGTCGTGCATCCCCTGGGTTCTTGGCTGCGCAACAAGCCGTCAGGGTGAGCCCCGGATCAACAGTTCCGATGCACGCTTCTGCGCGATCTTGGGCGCTCACCGATCGCAAATGCTCGAATCTGCGCGAAAGCGACGGACTAGGCGACCACGGCTCCTTCGAACTTGCCCGGATGACGTTCACCTTGGCGCGCCCGAGGTCGCGGCAAAGGCGATTCGCACCGTTTGTTGTCCTGGGAAGAACAGCGAGCACGCGGCCCGCTCAACCGCTCGACTAGCTGAACCCATCCGTCCCCGAGCCACCCGCCGGCTCAGCCCTCGACGGCCCCGAACACCAGGGACGCGTTGAGCCCGCCGAACCCGAACGAGGTCGACAGCACCCGGCGGTAGGTCCCGTCACGGCCGGCCCGCAGCAGCCCAGGCAAGAGCGCCGCGATCTCGGGATCCGGCTCGACCAGGTTGACCGACGCCGGCGCCCAGCCGTCGCGGATGGCCAACGCGCAGATGGCGGCCTCGATGGCGCCCGACGCGCCGAGCGGATGACCGTAGAGCGCCTTGGTGCCACTGACCGGGACGGTGGCCGCCCGATCGCCCAGGGCAAGCGCGATCGCGCGGGTCTCGGCGACGTCGCCGATCGGCGTCGATGAGGCGTGCGCGTTGACGTAGTCGAGCTCGGACGGGTCCACCCCGGCGTCCTCGAGCGCGATCGTCGCGGCGCGGGCGGCCTCCGTGCCGTCGGCGCGTGGCTGGACCATGTGATGGGCATCCGATGTCGCGCCGTAGCCGAGCAGCTCGGCATAGGGGACCGCGCCGCGGGCCTCCGCGATCTCGGCCGCCTCGAGCACGAGCAGCGCCGCGCCTTCGCCCATGACGAACCCGTCGCGGCCCTGGTCGAACGGCCGCGCGGCGACGCCAGGCTCGTCGTTATGCCCGGCCGAGAGCGCCCGGATGATGTCGAATGCGCCGAACGCGAGCGGGCTCAGTGGGATCTCGACGCCACCGGCGATGGCGGCATCGACGCGGCCCTCGCGCAGGTCCCCGAGCGCCTCGCCCAGCGCGACCGCACCCGACGCGCACGAGTTGGCGGTCGAGAGGATGGGCCCGCGCACGTCGAGCGCGATCCCGAGGTTGGCCGGCGCCGCGCCACCGAAGACGGCGAGCGCCAGGTTGGGCGCCACCTGGCGGATCCCTTTCTCGAGATAGCGCTCGTGCTGTTCCTCGGCGTAGGCGATCCCGCCCAGCGCCGATCCGAGATAGATCCCGATCCGCTGCGGGTGCGCGCCACCGTCGACACCGGGCGTGAGCCCAGCGTCGTCGAGCGCGAGCCGGCCGGTCACCAGCCCGAACTGGCTGAACCGGTCGAGCTGGCGCGCCGTCTTCGGCGGCATCCACGCCAGCGGGTCGAAATCGTCCACCTGCGCTGCGACCTGAGAGCGGAACGGGCTCGGATCGAAGCGGTCGATCCGCTTGATCGGCGAGCGGGCGGCGCGGAGGCCGGCTCGGAACGCGTCGCGCCCGGTCCCGATCGCGGTGATGATCCCGATCCCGGTGATCCAGACGCGGCGGCGGTCGTTCATGTCGATGGATTCGTCGGAGGAGGGGATTCGGACTCGCCGGGCGGATCCACCTCGTCCGCGAGGGCCTCGGCGAGCGCCTTGAAG
>JBBQVJ010000123.1:0-6760 GCA_038211705.1 Candidatus Limnocylindrales bacterium
TCGGCGATCATCGATGTCGGTTCCTCGCTGCTGGTCAACTCGGCCTACCTGACGCCGCCCTACCAGATCACGGCCCTCGGCTCGCCCGACCTGTACGACCGGCTGAGCGCCTCGGCCGGCTTCGTCGACTTCGTCCGGGCGCGGAGCGAGGGCTATGGCATCGGAGTCTCGCTGGCCGAACCCACATCGGTGGACATGCCGGCCTTCGTCGGGACGGTGACCCTGCGCTACTCGCGGCCGCTGGCATCACCGTCGCCATCCTCGTCACCGGGTCTGGGCGACTAGCGATGCATCGCCTTCGAAGCCAGCTGACGATCGCCGCCGTGGCCCTGATCCTCGGCCTGCTCGTGGTCATCCAGCTGCGGTCGCAGGCCGGCGGCTCCGGTCTTGCCGAGCTGTCGTCGCAGGACCTGACCATCCTGGTCGCCAACCTCAACGCCCGCAACGACCAGCTCCGTCGCGAGGGATCGTCGCTCGAAGCCGAGCTGGCGACCCTGACCCTGAATCGATCGCGGGGCGACGCTTCCATCGACGAGATCAGCGCAGACCTCGAGCGGGTCCGGGCCTATGCGGGCCTCGATCCCGTGGGCGGCCCGGGGGTCGGCATCTCGATCCGCGGCGCGATCGACGGGCCCGGGGTCGAGGAGCTCATCAACGAACTGCGCAATGCCGGCGCCGAGGCGATCGCGACCGGTGGGGTCCGGGTCGTGGCCGGCGTCGTGGTGACCGGCGCGGCCGGCGAGGCGCAGGTGGATGGGGTCCGACTCGGCGTGGCATTCGAGCTTGCCGCGATCGGGGCCCCGGACAAGCTGACGGGTTCGTTGACACGGTCCGGCGGGGTCATCGCCCAGCTGGCTGCGACCCAGCCGGACGTCATCGTCACGGTCACGCCGATCGACCGGCTCGAGCTGCCGGCCACCACCCGAACGCTCGTCCCGGCCCACGGCCACCCGCGCCTTTGATACGCTGACCCGCCAATGCCACCTCAGCCCGTCCTCCCGCTGCTCCTCGGCGACGTCGTCCGGCTCCGGCGCACCCATCCGTGCGGTGGCGACAGCTGGCTGGTCGATCGGCTCGGGGCCGACATCGGACTTCGCTGCCGGACGTGTGGTCGCCATGTCCTGCTCGAGCGGCGCGTCCTCGAGGCCCGCCTGGCGGGGTTCATCTCACGAGGTGACGCGGCGCTGACCGAGGCGATCGCCACGGCCGGGACCGCCGCCGATCCGAACGGCCCGGCCGCGTGACGACCGACACGATCACGGAGCCGACCCTCGAGCCCGACGAGCCGTCGAGCCCGTTCGCCGTCTTCCGCAACGGCAGCTTCCTGCGCCTCTGGCTGTCGCAGGCGTCGACGCAGATCGGCGGCAACATGGTCCTCTACGGGCTGACCGTCATCGTCGTGAACTCGACGAGCTCGAAGACGGCGGTCAGCCTGCTGATCCTGACCTTCCTGGTGCCGGCAGTCCTGTTCTCGGCGGTGGCCGGCGTCTACGTCGATCGCATCGACCGCCGCCTGATCCTCGTCGCGACCAACCTGTTGCGCGGCGTGGCATTCGCCGCGCTGTACCTCGTCGGGACCAACCTCGCGGCCATCCTCCTGCTCAACATCGCGATCTCGACCATCACCGTCTTTTTCGCCCCGGCCGAGCTGGCCATGATCCCGGTCCTGGTCGGGCGCAAACAGCTGCTCGCCGCGAACGGCATCTTCACCCTCACCCTCAACGCGGCGTTCGCGCTTGGCTTCGCGTTGCTCGGCCCGCTCGTCGTCAACCTGGCAAGCCCCGAAGCCGTCATCCTGGTCGTCGCCGGCCTCTACTTCCTGGCCGCGGTGTTCTGCTTCACCCTGCCGTCGTCGCCGCCGCCGAAGTCGGAGGACGCGCCCCACAGCGTGCTCGGTGTCGGGGAGGCGGAGGCCGCGGTCGGCTCGACGATCGCTCAGCTGCGCGAGGGGTTCGCCTACATCCGAGCCAACCCGTCGATCACCTGGTCGTTGATCTACCTCGCGGTCACGGCATCACTGATCGGCGTCCTCGGCGTCCTTGGGCCGGCCTTCGCCAAGGAGAGCCTCGGGCTGGCGGCCAAGGACTTCGCGGTCGTCGTCCTGCCGCTCGGTTTCGGCATCGTGACCGGGATCCTGCTTCTCAACTCGTACGGTCGCTACTTCGCCCGGCGGCGGATCATCGAGGGCGGCCTGATCGTCCTGGGGATCCTCCTCGCCGCCCTGTCGGCCTCGGGTCCGATCAGCCGGCTGCTGCAGCGCGCCGATGCGCCGGGCGGGGTCGATCTGTCGGTGATCACGTCGCTCCTCTCGGTGGTCGTACTGATCGCGTTCTTTGCCGGCATCGCCTACGGCCTCGTCGCGATCCCGGCCCAGACCCAGCTCCAGGAGGACCTGCCCGAAGACGTCCGCGGCCGGGTCTTCGGCGTGCTGGGCATGCTTGTCTCGGTCGCCAGCTTCCTGCCGATCATCATCGTCGGCCCCATCTCCGACCTCGTCGGCACGACCGCGGTCATCTTCGTCATGGCCATCGGCGTGGTCCTGATCGGGGTCGTGTCGGTCACGACCCGCGGGCCGTTACGCGAGACCGATGCCCGGCCAGCCGCCGACCCGAACGCGGTCGACCCGATCGCGGCCGCGCTTCATGCCGATCGCCCGACCTGGAGCGAGCGGAGCGTCGCGGCGAACCCGTTGATCGCGCCGGTAGCCGCGCCCCCGACCGAGTCGAACGAGGTCGTCAAGGCCGACTCGCGCGGCCTCGAAGGACACGCCGGCCCGTCCGACCCGACCGACCGCGACTGACCCGCGATGGCGCGCGTCGCGGTCGTCTTCACCGGCGGGACCATCAGCTCCACCTACGATCCGGTGGCCGGGGGGAACCGACCGACCCTGGACGGCGCCGCCATCCTGGCAGCCACGCCGGGGCTGGAGGCCATCGCCGAAGTGGTCACCATCGACCTCGGGCGAACGCCGGCCAGCCACTTCACGTTCCCGCGGCTGCTCGAGATCGCCGGGGTCCTGCGTGACGCGCTGGCCGACCCGACGATCGACGGAGCGGTGATCACCCAGGGCACGGACACCATCGAGGAGACGAGCTTCTGCTGGGACCTGGTCCTCGAGGGTCCGAAGCCGGTCGTCGTGACCGGTGCGATGCGGGCGTCCGATCAACCCGGGTTCGACGGCCCGGCCAACCTGCGCGATGCCGTCCGGATCGCCGCCGCGCCGTCGATGCGGGACGCCGGGGTGGTGGTCTCCCTCGGCGGCACCATCGAACCCGCGGACGACGTGGTCAAGATGCACACCTCGGCACTCGACACCTTCGCCAGCCCGAATGGCGGGTCGCTCGGGCGGGTCGGGGCGAAGGACATCGCGGTCTTCCGCCGGCGGGTCGGACGACGCCACGTCGCCACGACCCGCGCCGCCGATCGGGTCCACCTGATCACGGCCACGGTCGCCATGGACGGCTCGCTGCTCGACGCCGCCGTGGCGACCGGAGCCGACGGGATCGTCATCGCCGCGACGGGCGATGGGAACACCGATGCCGGGTTGCTGGCGGCCGCGGTCCGGGCGATGGACGCCGGTGTGACCGTCGCCCTGGCGAGCCGCTGTCCAGCCGGCCGGGCGGCCGCGGCCTACGCCTTCCCGGGTGGGGGAGCGACATGGCTCCGGGCGGGGGCGCTGCCCGTCGGCCACCTGTGCGCGGTCAAGGCACGCGTCGCGCTGGCGCTGGGGCTCGGCGCCGGGCTTGACCGGGCAGGTCTTACGACCCTCCTCGCCGACCCGCTGCCCTGACACCGTGCCGCTCGACACGCTGATCACCGGCCGGATCGCCACGCTGTCCGGCGAGACCGGGTTCGGCTGGGTCGAGGCGATCGGGATCCGCGATGGCCGGGTGGCCTTCGCCGGTTCTGAGGTGTATCTCGAGACGCGCGCCGATCCCTTCACCGAACGGATCGGCCTCGAGCCTGACGAGGTGGCCATCCCCGGGCTGACCGATGCGCACCTCCATCTCGCCCGGGTGGCCACGTCGACGCGCCAGGTCGACCTGACGAGCGCGGCCACGCTAGCCGATGGCCTGGCCCGCATCCGGGTCGCGCACGAGGAGCTCGCCGATCCCGCGGCCTGGCTCGAGGGCCACGGCTGGGACGTCGACCGCTGGGGTCGCTGGCCGACGGCCGACGACCTCGAGGCGGTCGCACCGGGGCGGCGCGCCGCGATCTGGGCGCACGACCACCACGCACTGCTGGCGAGCCGCGCGGCGCTGGTCGAGGCCGGCGTGGATCGCACGACCCCCGACCCACCCGGCGGGGTCCTCCGGCGCGGTCCGGATGGCGGGCCAGAGGGCGTCCTGCTCGAGTCGGCGACCCGGCTGGTGAGCGTCCGGATCCCGCCGATGGCGCAGGTCGATCTGGAGGCGGCGATCGCCGCCGTCTCGCTCGAATTGCTCAGCCTGGGCATCGTCGAGGTCCACGACCCGGGCGGGCTGGCCCCCGACCCCGACCTCGAGTGGTCGTACCCGGCCTATGCCCGACTGTCGGAGACAGGCCGGCTGCCGGTCCGGGTGATGGCCTCGCTGCGCGACGATGCCGTGGAGACCGCGTTGGCCGGCGGCCTCCGAAGCGGCGCGGTCCTCGGCGCCGATCCCGACGGCCGCGCCCGGATCGGCTGGCAGAAATGCTTCGCCGACGGGTCGCTCGGCTCCCGGACCGCCGCGCTGCTGGCCGACATCGAACCCGAACCCGACCGGCCGCTTGCGGCCGAGCTCCGGCGCGGCGTCTGGAACACGGAGCCCGAACGCCTCCGTGACCTCGTCGAGCGGGCTGCGAGTGGCGGGATCTCGACCCAGATCCACGCCATCGGGGACGCGGCCGTGCGGGCCGCGCTCGATGCCCTCGAGCCGACTGCGGGACGCGTGCCGTTCATGCCCAAGATCGAGCACGTCCAGCTGCTCGACCCGGCCGATCGCGGCCGGTTCGGGGCGGGCGGCATCGTGGCCAGCGTCCAGCCGGTGCATCTCGGCTCGGACGCGGCCCAGGCCCGCGCGCTGTGGGGCGATCGGGCCGAGCGCGACGGCTACACTTGGGGCTCGCTCGCGGCGACCGGCGCGGTCCTCGCCTTCGGCACCGATTCTCCGGTCGAACCGTTTGATCCGTGGCCCGGGATCGCGCTGGCGGTCCGTCGCAAGGATCCGCGCTGGCCGGCGGGCACACCGGCCTTCGGTCCGGACGAGGCGCTGACCATCGACCGGGCGATCCGGGCGGCCTGCCTCGATCCCGCTCGCTCGACGAGGTCGACCGATCGCGGCCGGCTGACGGTCGGGCAGCGGGCGGACATCGCGGTCATCCCGGCGGCCGCGCTCGACGAGCCGGTCGAGCCGGGCGGCGCGCTGGCGGCGGCCCGCCCCTCGATCGTGGTCATGGACGGCCGGGTCGTCTTCGAGCGGTAGCGCTCAGGGCGTGACGGCCGCGCCCTTGTCGAGTTCCTTCAGCGCATCGGCGAACAGCCCCTGGAACGTCCGCGAGGTCGAGGGGAAGGCATGGATCGTGTCGGTCAGGACATCGATCGGGACGTGTGCCTTGATCGCCAGGACGCACTCGTGGATGGCCGCCGAGGCATCGGGGCAGGCCATCGCGGCGCCGACCAGCTCGCGCGAGCGGCGGTCGACCACGATCGTGATGTGACCGAACCTGGCCTCCATGGCGTAGCCCTTGGTTGTCTTCGTGTAGTCGGAGACGAGCTCGAAGACGTCGAGACCGCGGTCGAGCGCCTCCTGGAGCGTGAGCCCGACCGAGGCGGCCTCGGGTTCGGTGTAGGTGGCGCGGGGGAGCGCCCGGTAATCGGGCCGAACGGGCTCGCCGAGGGCCATGCGGACGGCCATCTCGCCCTGGTAGTGGGCCTGGTGCGTGTGCAGCTCGGGGCCGGCGGCGTCGCCGACCAGCCACAGGCCGTCCGCGACGCTGAGCCGCCCGTCGTGGGGCAGCGGCGTGCGCCCGGTCGAGTCGAGGCCGTAGTGCTCGAGGCCGAGGTCGTCGATCGGGAAGGTGCGACCGACCGCCAGCAGGACGGCGTGGCCCTCGGCGCTCGACCCGTCGTCGAGCTCGATGACGTGGGCGCCGTCCTGCCCGGCCCCGGCTCGCGCACGCAGGGCCCGGACGCCGGTCCGAACGGTCACGCCGTCCGCCTCGAGCGTGGCCCGCAGGACCTCCGAGTTGCGCGGGTGGTCGGTCGGCGCGAGACGCGGGCCTGACTGGACGATCGTCGTCGGGACCCCGAACCGTGCGTAGACCTGGGCGAGCTCGCAGCCGGTCGGACCGCCGCCCAGGACGATCAGGCTGCGGGGCAGCTCGCGGGTCAGCGTCGCCTCGCGGTTAGTCCACGGCTCGACATCGTCGAGTCCCTCGATCGGCGGGCGTTTCGAGACCGAGCCCACGGCGATGACCACGTTCGTGGCCGCAAGCTCGTGCGTCATGCCGTCATGCGTTACCGCGACCCGGCCGCGGTCGGCGATCGTGCCACTCCCGCGATAGACGACAACACCGGCAGCGGTCAGGCTCTTGACGTGCGAGCTGTCGTCGGGCTCGGCCGCGCCGGCCGGCCGGTTGACCATGAAGTCGCGATGTGCCGAGGTCGTCGGCCAGTCGCGCGCGGCGGGATTGGCGTGATGCCTGGCCGCGTCGGCAAGGAGCGACTTGGACGGCAGGCAACCGATGTGCGGGCAGCTGCCACCGAACCACAGGCGGTCGATGATCGCGACCGTCGCCC